>URRP01000039.1 GCA_900550375.1 uncultured Alistipes sp.
TCGTCTCCTTATGGCGCTGATTACCAATATACGAAAAGTTGTAACTTTGTGCACTACCGGCCGACGAACCCGACCTGTTCAGCGTAAGAATATTACTGTTTTTGTCATAGGTTAGATGCTCCTCCAAGCCGGAGACGCCGTTATCGAGATGATCCTCGTCAAAGGTAAAGAGGTGCGAATCGAGCATACGGCCCATATCGTCGTAGGTGTAGGCATAGGTATAGTCGTCGCGCAAGATCGTACCCTCGACGAGTTTGTGACGCCACTTCCATTCGGTAATGTTTCCCGTATAGGAGGCGTCGATCCAGTCGCGGCGAGGTTCGTAGTAACGAAGACTCATTTCGAACAATTCGCTCGATTTTTCGGTCAGCCACCCCTGAATATTGTAGTCCAGCGTCTCGTGAATGGCGTACGTTCCCGCACCATAGGTTTTGCCCGTGAGTTGACCCAGATCGTCGTAGGTGTAATTCACAACCGCCTGTTCGCCGCTATTGAACTGCGCCGTCTCCTTGGTCATACGGCTGCGTGCATCGTAGGTGAAGGTACGGTCGAGATGGTCGGTCGTTGTATCGTGGGTATAGCTTTCGCGCTGCGCCAAGAGATTCCCCGCGAAATCATACCGGCTCGAGATACGCAGGACTTTGCTTGAGAGGTTGTCGCACTCCACCGTCTGAATAAGACGACCTTTGGAATCGTAATAGAAAACCCGTTTACGATACCCGTCGATACCGCTCTCGCTCAGCAGCGCCAGCTCTTCGCAGGTCGGGAGGCCGACGGTACGATTATCCTTGAGCGTGGAAAGCGACGGAACGTTCACAAAGGCAAGGCGCGGATCGAGCGACGCGGGATAGTTGTCGTACACATGCCGGTAGACGAGCGTCGCGGCGGCCGAATCGTAGAGAAGGATTGTCGAGCCGGCATCGAAGAGCCCTTGCAGCGCTTCACAGCGTTCCGAGGTCGATGTCGTGGCAGCATCCGTGACCAGCGACTGTTCGGTGATGCGGCCGAAAGCGTCGTATTTATGGATCATCCACTGCTTCTTCCCGCGCAAGTTGCCGTCCTGCGACATCACCAGCTGATCGCCCTGATTGTAGACCATATACTCCGCTTCACGGCCCGGCATCCGTTTCTCGACCATGCGGCCGTGGGTGTCGTAGCGATAGACATAACAGTAGTTCCGTGCCACGGCGCAAGTATCTGCGTAGCTCTGACCCTGCGTCAGGCGATCGGTGCCCTCCGGCGTGACGACCCACGCCAAACGGCCGCAGTCGTCGTACACATAGCGTGTAATCAGATGGTCGACGGCGTTGTTCGCCCCGCGCAGCTGCCGCTCTTCGTAGACCGTATGCCCCTCCTTGTCGGTGTAGGTGACCACCACTGCGCCATCCTCGTCGGTCGTTTGCGTGCCCGAAAGCATGTTGGCCTCATAGTACCCGTTGACATGCAGCGAACCGGTCGCCGGATCGATATCCAGCCGCCCGACAGCCGAGGAGCCGTTGCCAATGTAGGTATTGCGTACCGAATGGGCGTCTGTCTGAAATTCAGCGCCCGGTTTGCGGGACTTCAGCACCCGGTTCAACGGCGATGACTCGTACTCGTCATGGGTGTAGGCATAGGGCGTTATGCAGCTGAATTTATTGCGGTAAAACGTCTCTTGAGCTGTGATTGCTGCCAGATCGTAACCGCCGTTGCCGTTCGTGCGGGAATAAGGCAGATATTTGCGCGCTTCGCGGTGCAGCATGTCGTAGGCAATGGGCCGAATCAGATCGGAACTTCCGCCGTCGGTCGCACCGATGGCGATCTCCTGCGACGGATAGCCCAACCCGTCATAATAGGTGACATCACAAGCATGTTTCCCCTGCTCGTTGAAAGTCTGACTGAATACCCAGTTCTCCTCGCCGGATAATTCGGCCATAGAGTCGCCATAAAAACAGATACTTTTCAGATCCTTGCATTCGCGGCGGCCCGTTTCATCCTCATATTCGGCGCGGACCTCGTAACGTCCCGCAGAGAGCGGGGCCGTCAACGTCAGTGCATCCACGAAAGCGGTCTTGCCGACGAGTCTCGTTCCGTCCTTATACAGCGAATAAGCCACAAACGGCTGGGGATTGGAAATCCCGACATTCAGCTTCGATACCGACCTATCTGCCTCAAAATTCACATCGACGACATTTACATGACCGTTTCCATTTTGTTCGAATACGATATGCGTATAATTTCCGTTGCCCAGAAACGAGTCGTTGTGAAGCGTCTCGGATCCCAAATTGGGCGGGCTGACGACCCGTACATAACACATTCCGGCTTCCTCGTCGTAGCCGTAATAAATTTTCATATGCGAGTTCCAGTTTTCGGAACACCCCGAATTGTATTGATCGAACGCATCTTCAAAAATTTGAACATCCTCTTCGCCAGAGAAGATCAGCTCATTGTAATCGGAGTCCCACCCCATGCTGAAATAAACATACTGGACACCCCCGTTCGCTGCAATCGTACACTCCTCGATATCCGTATCGAGCCGCAGCGTAAACGGATAAGCGTATTCAACCGTAAAATTGCTGTTTCGTGCATTTTCGATCCAATAGTCGCCGGGAATCATCACCTCGCAGAACGATATCGTCCCGCCCGTTCCAGTGATCGACTTAAGCGTGACGTTATTTGTTTTCAGACTGTATACCTGCCCGAGATTCGTGTTTCTCAGCGTTATCGTTTCGCTGCATCCCGGATATACCCGAACGACCTTGTCGGCCGGTAAGTCCGGCTCGGGATTTCCTGACTCCGCCTGCTGAAGAATCTCCAGCCTGCGAACATTCGTTCCGAAGTAGACGGAGCGCGACGATGCGCTCGCATTTCGGGAGAGTTGAACCGTGACGGTAAACTGCTCATCGGTCTGTGATTCGATGAAAGAGACCGTGATCCACGAGAAACCGGCGGCCGACAGCTGCTGATTCAGAGAACTCTGCATGGCATCGGTATCGTAACCGGCATCCAGACCGCCCGTCGTTTCGAACGAATAACTCTGAGCCGCGGAGCTCAGACGGATCGTTCCCGTAGGAGCACTTCCTAAATCAGAATGCCAAAACGGCTGGGAATAAGCGGCTTGAAGCCCGATTATAAGCACTGCGAAGAGGAAATATAGCTTTTTCATACTGGCGATCTTTTATTGATTCACAATGTTATACTGATATTCGTTCACCGAACGGCCCGCATCGTCGCGTACACGAATAAGCTTGCCGTCTGCATCGTATTCATACGTTGTGATGCGATTCGACGGGTCTGTAATACGCGTGACCCCGACCAACGGCTTGTACATATAGGTCGTGACATGAACACCCGGCAACGCACGAAGGGCATTCTCCTGCGTCGGGGTCAAAGCGCCCGGCAATGGAACCGTTTCGAGCGTGGACGGCAGCAGCGGTTTGAGCAGATCGAACGTCGAATTCTCAACGCGAGCCACGATATACTGTCCCCCGTAGCCCCATACATAGCTCGTCCGCATCCCCGACTTATCGGTCGACTGCAACGGATGACCCTCGGTGTCGTAGCGATCGTACGTCTCCTGATCCTGATAGGTAATCGTATTCAGGTTTGTCGTCGGGGCGATCAACGCCGTTTGCAGACGGTTTACCTTCGCTATATCCTTGGTCGGGAACGGACGGAAATAAATCGCTTTTTCTGCAGAGAGAACCCGCGTGGAGTCCGCATACATCGTAATTCTGTCGACAGGGACATTCACGATATTGTTCGCCACGAGCGTCTGTTCGGCATCCGACGGATCGGCGACTTCGTGCGAATAGACGTATGCAGTGGTAATCGCCTGATTCTTGCTGTTCGTAACCGTCGTTGCCTGCAATTGCCCGCGGCTGTTGTAGCAATAGGTGGTCGAGGAGCCGAACGAGGGAACCCCATTCTGATAATACTGCCGATAGACGGATTTCAACTGCGGATTTTCGATATTCAGCCGTTCGTAGTACAACAGATACAACGCAAGCTTGGGGATGGAGATGTATTCCGTAGAGGTGGATTTATAGTCGTACTCCTCCTCATAAAGTTTATACGCCGGTGCAAGCTGATCGGCATAATAGACCTTTCTTGCAAGTTTTCCTCTCAATGCGCTTTTGGATAGCGGCGACAACAGCATATTATTGATGGCCGGCGCGGTGCCTTCCGCTACAATGGGAATCCCATCCTGTACCTGTCCCGTCGGAAATAGGTCTTCCGTATCGCCGTTGCGCTTGTAGGTTTTATAAAAATATTCCGTGATCGTCTTTTTGAGCGGATCGTTCATTGCATACCGAGTCTCCACGATACGCTCGTATTCAATGTGATTATTCATTGAATACGGGAAACTGTGCTGTGTGGAGAGCATCTCGCGTTCAACGTTTGAAAAACCGAAGGTTACATACAACCTATACTGTGTATAAACAGCCGGCCGCCCCCACAGCAGGGTGCCGGAACTGCTGCCGTCGGTTTTCGTATAGGAGAACGACCGGCATACGCCGGAATCGAGTTCGTCCTTATAATCGATGATTTTGCTGATTCTGACACCGCCCGCAGTTCCCGTTTGATTCTGAAGAGAGGGAATATAACCGGTTTCGTGATTCCGGTTGACAGACGCGCTGTACGTGTTTCCTTCATAGGAAAACACCGAACGACCGCCTGTCGGATAGGTAATCTCCTGCAACATTCCGTATTTCGCATACTCGGCATTCGCATTGCGCTGAGAATAGGACGGCGAAAGGTGTTTCATGCCCGCCGTAGTCGTCAGTGTGGGTTCGAAATCCGAAGGCGAGGCGATCGGATCGTTATAATATCCCCACCAGTCGATTCCGAAGGTATTGATTGCCGGGAAGGCTGCGCCCTCATTATAATACGTCATCGAATAGGTGCCGATCCCCGAAAGCGTCACATCGGACAATACCGTGACGGGATTATTTCCGCCGATGGCCCGATACTTCAAGCGGCAGGTTCGCAAGGTGTCGCTTGCCTGATCGATCGTGTTGATGACGGCGATGCTTTTGAGTATGCGCATCTGCGGAGAGTTGTATCCGGGATCAGAAATAAGGTACGTGTTATCCCATCGTTCTCCGTTTCGAATATCGTATTCGAACCTGATCTCGCACGCGTCGTTGATATGGATCGTCTTAATCGGATGTATTTCCGTGGCATTGACCACGAAATCATGAAGCATGGCATTGTTGTCCGGGTAGTTGATATCAAGATAGGAATGCGCCACCGAAGCAACTTTCCGGTCGTATTTGACCTCCCGATGCACCCGCGGATTACAACTCCACGAATAGTTCAGATCGGCACGGGAATCATTTTGCAGCGTACTGTATTCGAACCAAAGATGCGCTCCGTCCGGCGTCAGCACATCGGTCAGCGACCAGCTGGAAGAATAGGAATCGCCGTTATCGGACTGCCCTTCGGTATAGCAGATCGCCGTCTCGCAGATAGTATCATCTCCGAACGAATACCGGTACCCGTCGCCCGTAACGATCGTAAAGCCCGATCGGCAACTCCCCTCCACTCGGAACTCTCCGTCGGCTTTATTGGTATTGTAGACGACAAATTCACCGTTCGATTGACGGACAAAGGAGCCCGAATAGCCCATGAAATTAAAATGGAAAATATCCGGCTCAGTTTCATAGCACACGTCAGGATACGTGCCCTCTCCCGCCGGATTCAGATGGATATAAGTGGCAATATAATCGTTGGAGATCATTCCCCAATAGCTGTAATCCAACGACAAATTGCGCTCATTGCAGGTATATTCGAACCCTCTCAGCTCCTGCACGGGTTCCGTAGTATACGGAGAACCGCCTAGTATCCAACAGTAAATAGATTGGGTCGATTCGTCAGGAATTCCTTTGACCTCGCGCGTAATCGCTCCACCGACATTCAGATACCACCCCAATCCGACGAGTCCGGCCTGAATATTCGGCTTATAACCGCTGCTCGCATACTGAATGGAAAGTGGAAGATGGAACGCCATGTCCTTGTATTCATAAATCGGGATGGAGAGTCCTAACGTTCCGGTATAGAGGTTCGTTTCGGCATCACCGTATTTGACCATGCTCCAGACATCGGGCGACGTCGGAGTGAAGAAACTTTTATCGAAGGGTTGACATTTGGGATAATCCGTCGCTTCCTGTGCCCCGGAAAGTAACGGCAGAAATGCGGCAAAAGATGCGATTAACATCTGCCTGAATAAAATTTTTTCCATAATATATGTATTTAAGATTGGTTAAAAGCTGCACGATTTCTTCCGAAATCCGATCGTAAAGACAACGGCGGCAGCACCCGCTGCATAGATCAATCGCAGCTCACAAACCGCTCGAATACGGCTTTAACAAAAGTAACGATTCGAGTGTCCATAAGGAACTTTTTAGAAGAAAATTGCACTCTTAATAAATTGATCGTAAACTACTTATAATCAATTTGAAAAGAAATAAAATTCTTAACCTATACTTACATCCGCGAAACGAGGTCTTGAGTATGAACCTTTCGTTCGAAAATGGAAAATCGGGACATCAAACCGACGGGAAAGGAGATCGGGAAAACCGGTCCGTACCACCTCGACGCAAAGCCCGAAGACGTTGGCACAAAGGTTGTAAGACAGACCGAGAAACAAACCCCGTCACCATGAAAATAGCTACTGGCAAAGGTGCGATCACGCTTCCCGTTCTATTGGCCATCTGGTCCGTGTCGGCCGTAACGTCGCTGCCCGGTCTGGCCGTTTCGCCGATTTTGGGCGATCTGAATACGATCTTCCCGTCGGCGAGCGATCTCGAAATTCAGATGCTCACCTCACTGCCGTCGCTGCTCATCATCCCATTCGTACTGCTGTCGGGCAAGTTATCGGTCGGCCGCGACAAGCTGCGCATTCTGGTCGTCGGATTGACGATCTTCCTGCTGAGCGGCATCGCCTGTCTGTTCATCCGCAACATCACGGCGCTGATACTCGTCAGCTGCATCCTCGGCATCGGAGCGGGAATGGTCATCCCCCTCTCGACGGGTCTGGTCGTCGACTATTTCACCGGAGATTATCGCGTCCGGCAGCTGGGTTACAGCTCCTCGATCAACAACCTGACGCTCGTGCTGGCCACCGCCCTTTCGGGCTATCTGGCAAATATCGACTGGCATCTCTCGTTTCTGGTCTATACGCTGCCTGTCGTTTCGCTTCTCCTCTTGCCGTTTCTGCATCGGCAGCATTCGACCCCCGAACCGGCCGCCAGCGATCAGATGCGCAACAAGAAAATCGACCGTTCGAAACTCATTCAGCTCATGGCGCTCTACTTTTTCATCACTTACGCCGTGTTGACGATTACCTTCTATGCCGCGTTTCTGATCGACGGATACCATCTTCCCAAAGCCTTCTCTGGTGTGCTGATCTCACTCTTCTTCCTCGCAATCATGGCTCCGGGGCTGATCCTCGACCGCATCATAGGCATTTTCCGAAGCTATACGAATTTTACCGCCGTCGTCATGATCTGCGTGGGGTTGTTCTGCTTCGGTATCTTCAAGGATCGCACGATGATGGTCGTCGGAGCCTTGCTCACCGGATTCGGCTACGGATTGATGCAGCCAATCATCTACGACAAAACGGCGATCATCGCTCCGCCCCGCTCGGCAACGCTGGCGCTTTCTTTCGTGATGTCCGTCAACTATCTGGCTATCATGCTCTGCCCTTTTATTATCGATTTATTCGGCCGCATCACCTCGTTTCACGGCAACCGTTTTCCGTTCTTTCTCAACGGAACATTGGTCGTCGGACTCGCCGTCGTCGCCTACCTGCGCCGCAACGACTTCACACTCGGCTTGGACTCCTCCTATTACAAGTGACCGCCTCTTTATGCAACCCAGACGGACAATTTTCGGGGAAAATCGTTATCTTTGCCGAAAGGCTTGGATAAGTAGCGCTTCGGCAGAGTCATTCTGCACGACCGTCGCCGCGTCAAACACCTCGAAAAAAATGGAGAAAAACCTCGTCTATACAACCTGCGGAACCTGTTCGAAACTGCTCGACGTCACCATCGAGAACGATCGCGTCAAACGGGTGCAGTTCATCGGCGGCTGCCATGGCAATGCACAGGGAATCGCAGCGCTGATCGCCGGCATGGAGGTGGATGAAGCCATTGCGAAACTGAGCGGTATCGACTGCGGCGGCAAAGGGACTTCCTGCCCCGATCAATTGGCAAAAGCGCTGACACAACTCAAGAACAGTCGATAAGCGCATCTGCCTTCACTTCCTCCGCTCCGGTTCAACGCCGGAGTAATACCCCGCCCGTTACCGGAAAATTCATCAGGATGAACGGCATAGCCGGTATCGCGGAACGTTTTTTGCAACAGTCTGCAAAACCAATAATTCGTAGTATGTACTTTCTCTGGTATCTGCTTATCGGACTCGTCGCCGGCTGGCTGGCCAATCTCATGGTCAAGGGGCACGGTTCGGGACTTGTCATCAATCTGATCGTCGGCATCGTCGGTGGTATTCTGGGCGGTTGGATTCTGTCGCTGCTGGGACTGGTCGCCGTCGGGACGCTGGGCAGCCTGATCGCATCGGTCGTCGGTGCCGTCGTGCTGCTGTGGATCGCCTCCCTGCTTGCACCGTCATCCAAAAAACAAGCATCGTAATGAACAAGGAAAAAATCAATGCCGGCATCGACCGGATGGCCGAAGAGGCAAAAGAGACCATGGACCTGCTGTCGGATAAGATCGATCAGGTAACCCGCTGCGGAAACGAAAAAGCAGCGCGAATCCGGCGATCGGCCAAAGAGGGACTGCGCCGAACAACCGACACCGTACAGGAAACCGTCGATCGTACCGCCGACCGCCTTCGCGACAAATTGTCCGAATAAACCGACCGTACAGAACCGAGCGAACACACCTTGTCGGGTGTGTTCGCTCGTATGAAAACGACGATCCGGTGCCGTTTGTCGATATTCTTAAAACGAACTTTCAGACATATCCGACCGACGGCTGACGGCAAAAAACAATTTGCCGTCGGCACGCTGTGTCAGGGCAAAAAAAATTTTGCAATTTGAAATCTTTACTATACCTTTGCACAGCTTTCGAGCAACGGATTGAGCTATGGTGTAATGGTAACACGTCAGATTTTGGTTCTGAAATTTTGGGTTCGAGCCCCGATAGCTCAACAAAAACGCGGATAATATTGTTCTCCAATATTATCCGCGTTTATTTTTTTACCGGTAAATTCGATCCCCGCGCGGCACGAATAAAAAACCTTTTCGTCCGTTACTTTCCGACCTTCTCCATAAAGCGCTGCCGATCGACCATGTAACGGATATGAATGCCCTCGCCGATCATTCCTTCGGCGTCGCGGGCACCGACGTTGAACGTCAGCTTGCGTCCCTCTGCCTCGGTCAGCACCGCTGTCGCTACGATCTCTGCGCCAAGCCCCGAAGGCTTGATGTGCGTCACGTTCATCTCTGCCCCGACGGTCGTCGCGCCCTCCGGCAGGGCACCGGAGACAGCCGTCATCGCCGCATTCTCCATCAATGCCACCATTGCCGGCGTGGCGAAGACCTCCAGATCGCCCGAGCCCATCGCCGCTGCCATATTTCCGGCCGATACCGTCGTCGTACGCTGGGCCGATAATCCCTTTCTCAATTCCATTTTTATTCCGTTTCGTTAAAACAAAAAATCATTACCTTTGCAAAGGTAGAAATTTTTCGGGGCCTATGAAAAAGTACCTTTTCTTTCTGCTGGCAGCATTGCTGTCCGCTCCCCGTACCGCAGCACAACAACCTCCGGGTGTCGCCTATCAGGAGTGGCAGGTGGTTGCCGGCGATACGATTCCCAGCGTCCATATCCGACCGGTGTGGGTCTTCTCGCGCGGAACCGACCTGCGCCGTTACCGCAAGCTGGTGGCAGCCGTCAAAAAGGTCTACCCCGTTGCAAAAATCGCCAAGGCACGTATGGCCGAGATGGAAGCCAAGCTGCAACGTCTGCCGACCAAAAAGGCACAAAAGGCCTACATCAAGGGCGTCTACCACCAGATCAAGGAGGAGTACACGCCCATCGTCAAGCACATGACCCGCACGCAGGGCAGGGTGCTGCTCAAACTCATCGACCGCGAGACGGATTACACGGCTTACGAAGTGCTGCGGGAATTCCGGGGCGGTTTCGTCGCCGGATTCTGGCAGACCCTGTCGCGCGTCTTCGGGCAGAACCTCAAATCGGAGTACGATTCCGAAGGAGACGACCGCCTGCTCGAACAGATCGTCCGCTATTACGAAGCGGGACTGCTCTGAACGATTCGGCCGGCAAAATCACACCCTAAATAACCGAACGGGCGGAATCTTTCGAGAGATTCCGCCCGCTTTTTAATGTCCCTACATCGCATACCGTAACACGGTCACACGACGAACGTCGTCCGTGTTCCGCGTCGCAAAACCGAGATAGAGCGCTCCGTCCTTGAATTTCAGGCTCTCGGGTTCCATGAAGCCCGTTGCGGTTACGCCGAGCGATGCGAGGTGTCCCAGATCGGCAATCGCCGCCACCGGTTCGCGCCAAGCCAGCGTCCCGTCGAAACCGAGCGCCGATACCCACGCTGTCGAGGGCGTCGTACCGTCGTTCGCATTTCCTTGGCCTTCATAGTAGTAGAGACGGCCGTTCTTCAGGTCGAAGCCCTGCATGTTGACCGAACCCACCTCGCCGCCCTTGGGCAGCGCGACCGTCGCAACGGGCCTCAGCTCCGACAAATCGCGCACCGATGCTGTCGGTTTGCCGCTCGTTTCGGGTTCGGTGGTATTGCCTCCGCCCGTCGTAATCGAAAAGGTGAGCTGCACCGTTTTCGGCGACAGTGTCTTCACCTCGGAGAGCCGATAGACGTAGATATACTGCCGCGAAGCGTTATCCTGACACCAGAAAGCAATCTGATCGTTGGCCGCATCGACGGCCGGATGGATATTGCGCCGCTCGGGAATCCAGTAGTGTTCGGGGCAGTCGGCCGGCAGGAACTCACGCCCCGCAGCGTATTTCACCCGCGCCACGGTCTGAGACAAGCGGTAGGAGAAATCAGTCGTCGCATTGGTGCGTGTGCCGTAACTCCCCACCCAGATATAATGATTGCCGCCGTCCGCCTCGACAGCGACGGTCGAAGCATGGCCGAAATATTTGAGACTCATGGCACTCTCCATGTCGGCGTTCGCGCGGGTCTTGCAGACATAGACGCAGTGGTTCGTCTTACCTGCGCCTACCTGCGCCGCGAACATCGTACCGTCTTCGCAGAGGTCGAAACTCTGCATGACGGAGTTGGTTTTGAGCGTATGCCCCTTCGTGTAGATCATCTCCCCGCTGAGCGGGCGTTGCATCGGATCGGCCGGCAGCACGTTGAGCGTCTGATAGGCTGCGCGCGTACCGTCGACGCTTTTGACCGAGAGGCGCGTCGTTCCCCTCTTCAGTCCCGTCAGCCGGCCGTCGGCCGCAACCTCCACCACGGACGGGTCGGCCGCCGACCATACCAGCCCCGTGCCGTTCGTACCGTCGTAACGGATCGTCTGACCGTCGGCGATGAGATTCATCGGCGACAGCACCGATTCGTTTTCATAGAGATCGAAGGTTTTCACCACGAACTCGGGACGACCTGCCACCGCAGGCTCGTCGGCGGACGAATCGCCTCCGCACGCCCAGAGACCGCCGAGCGACAACAGCATCGGCAGCATCCGGTAAAACCGTATGTCTTTCATGTGTTTTTCAGATTTGACTCAAGACCCTCAGCGCTTGACGACGATCAGGTCGACGCCCGCCTCTTCGATCAGCCTGCGATACTGTTCCGAAATACCGTCGTCGGTGACGATACAGTCGATCTGCTCCATCGAACAGATTCGACCGAAGCCGCGCCGCCCGAACTTCGACGAATCGGCCAGCACGACGCTCTTGGCCGAAGCCCGCATCATCTTCTGCGTGAGTGCGGCCTCCTCGGCCGTGGCACAGGTGATGCCGAAGTTGGAATCGATGCCGTCCGCACCGAAAAATAACTTCGAGCAAATGACGTTCTCGAACCCCTGCGCCGCATACTCGCCCCGTACCGACAGTGATTTCTTGTAAAGCACGCCGCCCAACACGGTCACCGTCGTCTCCTCCGACTCGTTCATCAGCATCGCCACGCGCAGCGACGGCGTCACCACATTGAGATGGTCAACGGGCCGAATCCGTTCGGCGAAAGCATAGACGGTGGAACCCGAAGCAATGAAGACCGAATCGTTGGCACGAATCAATTTAGCCGCTTCGGCAGCGATCTTCTGCTTGATCTCGCTGTTGACGTTGCTCTTGACATGGACGCTGACGTCCTGTACCAACGGATTGACCGGACTGGCGCTGCCGTGCGCACGATAGAGCAGATTTTTGCTCTCCAGAAACTCCATATCCTTACGGACGGTCGCCTTGGTCACGTTCATCTCGGCGGCCATATCAGCCACTCGGACGAATCCGTAGCGGTTCAGGGAGTCGAGGATGTATTTACGTCGTTCGGCAATGCTTAACATGGTCTTGATTTTTTTATTATTTGCAAAGATAACTAATTTTCATGAATTTGAACCGGCAGCGGAATTCACCCGAGCGTGCCGTGCGAACAGCCGTCGGGCGAATTTTCCGCGAGCCGGCCGTCAATCGTCCCAGCCGTGGTTCTGCCCCAGCGCAGGATTGACCGATAGTGCCGTCCGCGGTACGGGCCGCAGGTACATTTTTTCGCTCCAATTGCGCTCGACAGCATACTGCAACCGCCCGCTCGTACCTTCAGAGAGCGTATAGGCTCCTTCGGAGAGTACGATGTAGTAGACACCTTTCAGCGAACCGGCCTTCTGCTGCGTCACGCACAGATCGGGTTCGCCGTCGCCGTTCAGATCGAGCGGCTCGTCGAGCGCCGGAATATAGAGACCCTCCCACGGCGCCGTGACCAGTTCACCCTCATGCCAGCGCATCAGGTCGTCGTAGCGCAGATTCTCCAGCAGCAGTTCGACGGCGCGCTCGCGTCGGATTTCCAGCAAGTCTCGGCTCTGTGCGGTCGAATAGTAGGCCGCCAGCCACGGATCGACCGTCGCAGGCCGATCGTCCGCAACACCGGCCCGCTCACGCAGCGGCCGGATCGTCTTGTTCCACACCTCGGTGCTCAGTACCCCGCCGGCCAGCTCGGCCTTCGCCTCGGCGTAGTTGAGCAGCACCTCGGCATAGCGGAGGATCGACAGATCGTTGTAACCCTGCACGCCCGTCTCGTACTTGTAGTCGTCGAGCACCCACTTGACGATCTTGTAACCGGTGATCGTCCGCGAGAGGTCGGGAGGCGTCGACACCGTTTCGCCCGTCTCGTCGACACGCATATAACCCGGCGTGACGATGCTCTGCTTCATGCGGTAATCGCGCCCCGCACACTCGTCGATGAACTCCCTGCGGGCGTAATCGGGATCGTCCGTGAAGCGCGAGCCGTCGAGATTGAGATACATCGAAGTCAGGTTCCGTGTCACCGACCAGCACTGACTGTTGGCATTGTTGAATTCCCACGTAGCGCTGTTGTAGGTAGCGGCCGTAGCGCACTCGCGGCCCCAGATGATCTCCTGCCGTTGCAGTTCGTCGCCGATGAACAGCGAACGGTACTGCGTCTCGACCTCCGAAGGGTTGCTGACCAGCGAATAGGGACCGTCGTCCATCAACTCCTCGCAAGCCGCAGCGCAGGCTTCGAGATAGCGCTCCGACTCGTCGGCCGTCCACGCCACGCCCGTCGAGGGATCGACCGCATGGTACCTGCGATAAGTACCTTCGTAGAGGCAGACACGCGCCTTGAATGCCAATGCGATCCACTTGTGGATCATGGCCGTCGAGAGCCATTTCGCATCCGCCGAGCAGTTGGCTGCCGCGAAGTCGAGGTCCTCGAGCACTTTGCGCATCACGTATTCACGGCTGTCGCGCGCCTTGTAGAGCTGCGCATCGTCTCCCGCATCGATCGGCTCGTCGTACCAAGGTACGGCGCCAAACGTGCGCACCTTGCCGTAATAGAACCACGCCCGCCAGAAACGGGCCACCCCTTCCCAGTGGCGAAACGCCGTGTCGCTCACCCCTTCGGCCTCGTGCATGTGCAGCAGGAAATAGTTGATGTCGAACAGATCGTGCCAGTCGCCGTAGTTCCACCCCGATTGCGAGCTGGGACTCCACTCGGTTGTCAGATAGGCCGACGAGTTGCGCGTGGCGATCAGATCCGTGGTCGCATCGCCGCGGTAGAGCGTCTCGGCCGCAGGCGTCATCTTCTCGACGAAACCGTTGGCATAGAGTTCGAGCGACTTCTCGTCCGAAAAGAAGGTTCCGGCATCGAGTTTCGCTTCGGGAATCTTAGTCAGGAAATCGTCGCACGCCGCAACGAGCGCCAGCGACAACATCGCTCCGGCCAGATAGATTGCTTTTTTCATGGTTCTTCGTATTAGAAAGTTACGTTAATGCCGACGGTCACCGTGCGCATGACGGGATAACCGTAACCGTCGCCGTTGGTGCCCACCGTACTTGCAAAATCCGCATCGCCCGCACTGATTCCTTCGGGGTCGTAGTTCTTCGCCCACTTGTGCAGCGGCGTGAAGGTACAGAGGTTGTCGCCCGTGACGTAGATACGCAGCGACTCCATGCGCAGTTTCTGCGCGATACGTTTGGGAAAGGTGTAGTCAAGCGTCACGTTTTTCAGACGCAGGTAGCTGGCGTCCTGCAAATAACGGTCGTTGGCGTTGGACATGACCGCACTGGCCACCTCCGCCTGATAGCCGCGCAGACGGGGCCAATAGGCGTCGACGTTGCGGTTCTCGTCCGTATAACGGTGCGAAGCGTCCTGCCACGGCAGCGAATAACCGTAAGAGCGGCCGTTCTTGCCCCAGAAATACCCCGAATCCTTGGCCGGATACCAGTCGCGCCGGCCTACGCCCTGCCAGATCATCGAGAAACCGATGCCGTTCCAGTCGAAGCCGGCCGTGATGCTGTAACAGTAGCGGGGCGAGGTATTGCCGATCTTGACCAGATCTCCGTGATCGGCCAGCGTGTTGGCGCCGTTGTCTATCACGCCGCTGTCGTCCGTATCGGCCAGTTTGATGTCGCCGGCCTTCCAGTCGCCGGTGAAGTACTTGAATTTGCTCTGATTGGCCCAGTTGGCCGCCTCGGCATCGCTCTCGAAGAGTCCGCTCACGCGATACCCCCAGATTTCACCGAGGGTCATTCCTTCGTAATAACTTTGGGAGTAGATCGTCGGCAGCTTGGAATTCTTGCTCGTGTAGCGGGTGACCTTGCTCACGCTGTCCCACACCGCTCCGCGGATGTGGTAGCCGAAAAAGTGGTTTCCTGCGTTGAAACTGTCCCGCCATGAAACGCTGGCCTCCCAGCCGTCGGTACGCATATCGCCGTAATTGCCCTTGGGCGCGGCATTGCCATAGACGGCAGGCAGCTCGGCTCCGATGACATACATATCGGTCGTATTGCGGCGATAGATATCGGCCGTCAGGTTGAACCGTCCGTTGAGCATCTCCAGATCGAGTCCCAGATCGTAGGTCGTCGCCTTCTCCCACGTCAGTCCGTCGGGCACAGGCGCAGGTGCCGTCGCATACTTGAAAGGCTGACCGCCGCTGACCACGGCGCTCGACTGATCGAACCCCATGAGCAGCATATAGGCATAGGCATCCGAAATCAGACCGTTGCCCGCCGTACCGACCGACAGCCGTAACTTGAGATTGTCGAGCCACGACCGGCTGCCGGCCATGAAAGACTCCTCCGAGATGCGCCAACCCAGCGACGCCGAGGGGAAGAATCCCCAACGCTGTCCGGCAGGGAATTTCGAGTTACCGTCGTAGCGGCCGCTCACCTCGGCCAGATACTTGCCTTTATAGCCGTAATGCAGGCGGAAAAAAGCGCCGAAGAGCGAATATTCGGAGGAACCGTTGTCCTTCCACTCGAAGACGTCGCCCTCGATGAACGACGGGTTGACCTTGTCGGGGAACAGGATTCCCTCGCGGTAGGTATAGATTTTCTTGATGCCGTACTCCTCGGCATTCACCCCGCCCATGACCGTCAGCGAATGGGACTCTCCCAGTTTGGGCGTCCACGTCAGCGTTCCCGACGCCGTCCAGCGATTGGTATCGTATCCGTAATCACGGTACTGCGATGTCGCCGGTTGTACGCCGGTGATCTCCGGCCCCGAGTAATAGGTGACCTGATTGCGGGCGCGCTGCCGCGACGTGCGGTTATAGAAATAAGCGAATTCGCCGCGCGCCACCAGCACGTCCTTCAGCAGACCGGCCGTCAGTCCGATCGTCTCCTGTACGTCCGATTTGCGGTACTTCTCCCACGAAGTACCCTCTTCGAAGCAGGCCACGCCGATATAGGTCGCAGCGTTGGTCCATGTACCGTCGGGATTGCAGGCTCCGATCATCGGCGCGCCCACGATCTCGATCTGACGCTGGATGAGCTGATTGCCCTCGGCCACGCGCGGCTGGTAGATATTGCGGCGCATAAACGAGAAGTTGTTGTCGAGCGTCAGCCACTTCGAGAGGCGCACGTTCATCTTCGCACGGCTGTTATACTGCGTATAGTCCTCATCGCCCCAGTTGTAGATCCCGTCCTGCTGGAAATAACGGCCCGAAAAGAGAAACTGCACCTTTTCCGTTCCGCCGCTCACGCTCAGATTGTGCTGCTGGCCCGATGTCCAGTCGCGGTAGACTATGTCGTGCCAATCGTTGTTGCCGTAATACTCCCAATACCCGCTGTCGTTGACCTTGTGCTTCTCGTAGGTAGGATCGACCGAACGCTTCTTCAGCTCCTCGTAATATCCCGCCAAGCCTCCGTCGAACACCTTCAGCACGTTGTTGACCGACGCAGGCATCTTGCCGTAACGACCCTTGTAGGATTCGGTGTAGTCGTCCATCCACTGCACCGAATTGCTGACCGTCTCGATCGGCGCGGTGCGCGTGAAGATCGAATAGCTGCCGTCGTAGGTAACGCGCACACGGCCGTCCTGCGGATTCTTAGTAGTGATGAGAATGACGCCGAAGGTTCCCTTCGCACCGTAAACGGCCGTCGACGAAGCATCCTTGAGCACCGAGATACTCGCGATGTCGTCGGGGTTGACCGTATTCATATCGGTCTCCACGCCGTCGACCAGTACGAGGGCGGAACCTCCCGCGCCGATCGAGTTCTCGACGCCGCGGATGCGGATCGTGGCATCGCGCGAAGGCTTGCCGTCGGAGAAGGTGAGCGTCAGTCCCGGTACTTGGCCTTGCAGCGCCCGCGAGACATTGGCCGTTTTCCGCTGGGAGATCGCGTCGCCCTTGATCGTCTCGACGGCGCCGACGATGTCGCGCCGCTTCTGAACGCCGTAGCCGACGACGACGATCTCCTCCAACGAGGTGTTGTCGGGCGTCATGACGACCGACAGATTCTGTTTTACCTTGATTTGTTGAGTTTTGTAGCCGATGTAGCGGAATTCGAGAAGTGTATTTTCCGCGGCTTTGATGGAGAATTCTCCGTTGAGATCGGTCGAGACGCCAGTAGACGTCCCCGGGATCGTGACGGCGACACCGATCATCGGCGCCCCCTTTTCATCTTTACAGGAACCTTTTAAATTCCCCCCCCCCTCTTGGGCAGAGGCCATAAGCACCTGTGTCACGATCATCAACGCGGCCAGCAGCAATGCAAAGGCTGTCGGGCGGTTCGTGTGGGTGTAACTTGGTTTCATGCAGTTGGTTTTTCGTTTACGGTTTCTTGTTATCCGGCCGAAAAAAGTCATGGGACCGACGCTCGGCGCCGTCCGAAAAACTCTTCATCATGCTCGGAACCTTGCAAGTTACGTCCCTTCGCGATCCTTATATCAGTGTGTCGGATTGTTTCTTGTTCGCTCCTTCGCCACGTTTCGGGGATTCGGCCCGACAGGCGGAGGACTTTCGTTTATTGGTTTTTATCGGATTAACGATTCGGTTGTCGAAAACAAAAGTAGAATTCATTTTCTTTTTTAACAAATTTTCCGATCATTATTTTTCGTTTAACAGTCATTTTTCAAACAATATCCCCCATAAATACACTATAAACGAAAAATAGACATATAAAAACAGAGAAATATTTGCCAAAACGAAAAATCCTCTCTACATTTGTTGTGCAAGTTACTTCCGAATCCGATTTTAGTGTGCGACCGACGCTTCCCGACGGGGAGTGTTTGATTGTCATTAATAACACTAAAACCATCTATCATGAAATCACGTCACACACTCTTCACCGCCGCCGCATCCGTGTTGCTGCTCTTCGGCACGGCCGGTTGTGAAAAAGACCCTGAAGGAGTCGACCTGCTGACGCGCGATCGGGACGAGCTGTCGTTCGACTACTCCCACTCGACGGCGACCTTTACGGTACGTTATCGCGGGGCATGGAGCGTCACGTCGGAAGCCGGCTGGCTCTCCTTCGAACCTTCGGAAGGCGTCGGAGACGGCATCTCCGCACAAACGGTCACCGTCACCGCCGCGCATAACACCGAAAACAGCCGCTCGGCAATTATCCGGCTCCTCTCCGTCAACGGTCAGGCCGTCGAAATCGCAGCCGAGCAAGGGGCGGGTATCTTCGAATTGGGAACGCCCTCGATCCGGGGATCGATTCGTGTAAATTCGACCTCGCGCGCTACGATCGACATACCTTATAGTAAAGCACAGGGCGGCGAACGAATCCGAATCTCGACGGCCCTATCGGGCGAAGCTGCCGCAGGGTTGTCGATTGCCGACGCCGAGCAGCAGATCGAAAAAGCCGGCAACGGTACGATCTCCGTACCGATCAGAGGAACGGCCGTCGTTATGGGCGAAGCAGTCTTCACGGTCAGCGTCGCACGCGACGGCGCTTCGTCCTCCAAGACCGAACTGACGACCGACATCATGGACGAAACGACCCTGATGATGATGACCGCTTCTCGGTTCAAATGGGGCGGCCACTATCTCGAAGGCGAACCGGGCTACAAGTCCATCGGCGAAAACGGCAACATCTACGCCGCCGATGACGACGATCCCTCACGACTGACCGAGTGCGCCTATGGCGACGCCGGAACGATCGACCTCTTCCAAAGCGGCGCGGCATACGATCAGGAGGCGCTCGCCGCTTTCCGCACGGCACGCGGCATCGGCGGCTGGACGGGCTACAAGGTTTACGAGCATCCGGGCTACATCAAGATCGGCACCGGAAAGAACGGCGGATGGATTCAGACTCCGGCGCTCGATGCCGTCGAAGGCACGGCCGACATCACCGTCGAATTCGAATTTTTCCGCTGGCAGGGCGACGACAAACAGATCGACGTCATCGCCGTGGACGGCGGCGAGGCGATCGGCGGAATCCTCCCCACCGAACAGAAGAAGTGGACGAAAATGAGCCTGCGCGTCAAGAACGCCACCGCCAAGACCAAGATCAAATGGTCGGCCGCGCAGGATGCGGCAGGCTACCGCTTCACGCTGCGCAACGTCTTCATCTCTCAGGCGAAAGAGCTCAAGGAGCCACTGATGCCACCGACCGATTTCCGCTTCGTCACCACCGACGCCACTGCCGACTGTTCATGGTCGTCCGTGCTCAACGCGTCGGGATACCGCGTGACGCTGGCCGAGGCCGCCAAACCCCAGTTCCAGCTCTCGGCCGTCGTCGCCGAGACGCAGCATCGTTTCGAAGGGCTGGAGAAGGACACCGAATACCTCTTTACCGCGCAGGCGCTCTACTCGGAGAACGAAGCGATGAACTCGCCCGTCTCCCAACCCGCGGCTTTGCGCACGCAACAGCGCATCGATCCGCTGTCGTCGCCGGTTGTGACGGCATTCCGTTCGGAACGCGGGTTGATCGTTGCAGAATGGACGGCCGATGCAGAAAAGGAGGCGAGCCGCAGCTTCGACATCGAGCTGCGCGACGGCACGGGCAACGTACTGCGCAGCTACGGAAAGGTCTCCTACACGCCTCAATACCGTTTCAATCGCTTCACCTTCGGCAAGCTCGCCGATGCGGCGCCGTATATCATCGCCGTACGACAACTCTCGAGCGACATCGCCGCCTACAAGGACTCGGAGTGGGGCACGCTCGCGCTGACAAGCTCGGCGACGCCCGACCCGACGAACGTGCTCTTCTACGAAGATTTCAACGATATGTGGATGGGCGGCGACTATGCGAACCTCTCCTATGCCGTGCGGCCTGAAACGCTCGCTTCGCTGAAGGATTACACGGCCGAAGCCGACTCTTTCACGGCCAAATACGTTATCCAGAACCCTGCATCCTGCCTGACCGACATAGGCGGCCCGACGACCGCGAACCGCTCTTATCGCGACGCCTACTGGCGTGCATGGAGCGAGGAGTGGGATGCACTGGAGGTCGCGGGAAAAGCACTGCCCTATCTCACGAAAATCTATCCCTGCGCCGGCTGTGTGAAGTTCGGAACGGGATCGGCCAACGGCGTGCTGAGCATTCCGCACATGGGAGCGCTCACCTCGGCAACCGATATCGTCCTGACGTTCGACGCTTGGCCCTACGCCATCCCCAACGCCTCGAACGGTTCGCTGGAAGTCAACGCTGCCGAGGGATTGCAGGTGACCGTCTATATCGAATCGGGCGCCGGAACGATCGACGGAGCAGGCAGCAACGGCGCGATCGTCCTCGACAACGAAAATCCCGCAGCCAACGGTTCGCAGGCGGCAGGTGCTTTTCTCGCCACGCACCATACGGTGACGATCCGGGGAGCCGACGCCACCACGCAGATCGCCGTCGCCAGCGGCGACCAGCCCAAATATGCCGGAGCGAAAAACCGTATCTGGCTCGACAATCTCAAAGTGACGAAAAAATAGAAATCACCGGTTCCGCCGGTTGCTGAAAAGCCTCCGGCGGACCGGAAAAACACGACAAAAACTCAATAAACCGAATTATGAAAAAACTGCTCTTGACAATCGGACTCGCGGCTTGTATACTGACACTCGCAGCCCAGCCCAAGGTGGTCGCACACCGCGGATTCTACACCACCGAAGGATCGTGGGAGAATACCGTATCGAGTCTGCGCAATGCCCAGAAACTGGGTGTTTACGGCGTCGAGTTCGACGTCAACATGACGGCCGACGACTCGCTGATCGTCTATCACGGCCCGAAGATTCTCGACACGAAATTGGATGCTCAAAAAAACCGGTTCGCCGAAATTCGCGCCGTGCAGCTGCCGGGCGGCCTGCAAATCCCCTCGCTGCGTGAATTCTTCACACAAGGCAAGCAGGATCCGTCGACCAAGCTGATCCTCGAAATCAAGAAACACGCGACGCCTGCGCGCGAAACGCAGGTCGTAGAGGCGATTCTCCGGCTGGCGCGCAGGATGCAGCTCGTACCGCAGATCGAGTTCATCTCCTTCAGCCGGCACGCCTGCGACGAGGTACTTCGCCTGCAGCCCAACGCCGTAGTGGTCTATGTCAGCAGCGACATGAAAGCCATGGGAGCCGCCGAAGCGAAAGGCCGAGGGTATCAGGGACTCTCCTACCAGCTGGGCGTGCTGATGAACCGCCCCGCACTGGTCGACGAAGCCAACGCGCTCGGTATCGCCACCACGCTCTGGATGGTCAACGACTGCGAACTGATCGACTGGGCGGCACGCCACGGCGTCACCTATGTTTCGACCGACCACCCCGATAAAGCCAAAGTCTATCTGGAGGCCGTCGCAGCCTATAAGAAATAACGGAACTGTATAATTTTTGCGGTGCTTTGCAGTGCCGTCTTCGACGGCTCGCACTTTCGGTGCTGCACTCTCCGACTGCCGAAGATGGCTCAGGGAGGCCGGAAGAATCTAATTTAAAAATAGAGATAAACGATGTTGGAGGTTCTGAAAGAGGAAGTTCTCAAAGCAAATCTGGATTTGGTTCGCCACGGGTTGGTCATTTTCACATGGGGAAACGTTTCGGCCATCGACCGCGCGAGCGGACGGGTCGTCATCAAGCCCAGCGGAGTGGAATACGAAGCTCTGAAAGCGGACGAGATGGTGGTGGTCGATCTCGACGGCAATGTCGTCGAAGGATCGCTCCGCCCTTCGTCCGACACGCCGACCCATTTGGCGCTCTACCGCGCTTTCGACGGTATCGGCGGCGTGGTGCACACGCATTCGACCTACGCCACGGCATGGGCGCAGGCCGGGCTGGAGATCCCCCCGCTGGGAACGACGCACGCCGATTACTTTCACCACGCCGTCCCCTGTACGGCCGACATGACCCGCACGCAGATCGAGGGCGACTACGAAGCCGAGACAGGAACAGTTATCGTCGAGCGGTTCCGCCGCCTCGACCCGCTCCACACGCCGGGCGTACTGGTCAAGAACCACGGCCCCTTCGCATGGGGCCGCGACGCACACGAAGCGGTCTACAACGCTACGGTGCTGGAGCAGGTCGCCAAGATGGCCTTCATCACAAAGCTGCTCGATCCGACGGCCGGCATCAACCCTTCGCTGGTCGAAAAGCATTTCCGCCGCAAACACGGCCCCGACGCCTACTACGGACAGAAAAAATAATTGCTCCACTCTTGCGGACGGCGCCGATTTTCGGCGCCGTCCGTTTTGATCGGAGATCGAGACCGCGAAAAGATTGCGCATTTTGAATAATTCATTATCTTTGCCGACAAATTGAAAACGCTATGTTTGAAAACCTGACAGATAAACTCGAACGGTCGTTCAAAATTCTCAAGGGCGAAGGCCGCATCACCGAGATCAACATCGCCGAAACGCTCAAGGAGATTCGCCGCGCGCTGATCGACGCCGACGTCAACTACAAGGTCGCCAAGTCATTCACCGACGAGGTGAAGCAGAAAGCACTGGGGCAGAATGTGCTGACCGCCGTCAAGCCGGGTCAGATGATGACCAAGATCGTGCGCGACGAACTGGCGGAACTCATGGGCGGCACGGCGACCGACATCCGGCTCGAAGGTACTCCGGCGGTGATCCTGATCGCCGGTCTGCAAGGTTCGGGTAAGACGACCTTTTCGGGCAAGCTGGCCGCCTTCCTCAAGGAGAAGAAGGGCCGTCAGGTGCTGCTCGTCGCCGGCGACATCTACCGTCCGGCCGCCATCGACCAGCTGAAGGTGCTGGGAGGTCAGATCGGCGTAGAGGTCTACACCGAGGAGGGCAACACGCATCCGGTGGAAATCGCACGGAACGCCATTAAATACGCCCGGCAGAAAGGCTACAACGTCGTGATCGTCGATACGGCGGGCCGTCTGGCCGTCGACGAGGCGATGATGCAGGAGATCACGGCGATCAAGGCCGCCGTCGATCCCTCGGAAACGCTCTTCGTAGTCGACGCCATGACGGGTCAGGATGCCGTGAACACCGCCAAGGAGTTCAACGACCGGCTCGATTTCGACGGCGTGGTGCTCACGAAGCTCGACGGCGACACCCGTGGCGGCGCG
>URRP01000040.1 GCA_900550375.1 uncultured Alistipes sp.
TGTACATCTGCAACATTTCATCTGTCGAAATATCCGACAGGAGGCTGTACTTCCACCTCTTCGTCGTGCCGTTCCATACCGCACCGGCAGCAACGAACAGGTCGTGCAGCGGCGAGCCGGAAGGGGTGGCGGGCGGTTGCTGGTAGTCCAACTCGGCAGGCTGCCCGGCGACGGTCGACAGGTACGGCAGATCGAGTCCATTGCCCGACGTGTCGCGCCACTTGTCCGCCAGCAGACCGGCGGGGATGTATTCAGCGACACATTGGATCGTCTCGATGGAGAGCGTGCGGATCTCGACATAGCCGCCGGCAGTCGTCGGGTAGAGATACACAAGCTTTCCTTTCTGCGAGATGAACGACACCCGCTTTGCCTCCCCTTCGTTGGCGTCCAAACGGAGCAGTTCTATGCCGTTCGACACAACTCGAATCGGAACGCCACTGCGATACTCTACTTGGAAGATTTTGGGTTCAGAGCGGATAGCTGTGCTGCTATTTAGAAAATCGGAATAAATGTTCAGGGTGGCGTTGTTGACAGCCGTTATCCGCTGAAACGACCCCGAAAATCCATTCGCAGCAGCGACATCCTCTTCGGCGGTACCATCTGCCGGAACGCCGATTTTCCACGTGTTTTTAGAGGGCGTATACGTCGCTGTCGGGAAGATCGTTTCGTTGGGATGCAGCATATCGCGCGGCAGCATATACCGCTCCGGCTGGCCCCCGTTCCACAGCGCGGCGGCCTCATCAGCTGAGAGGGAGTAGTTAAAGAGCCGAAGACCAATGATTCGACCTTTAAATGGAAGAATCCCATATGACAAGCTTCCGAGCGTGAATATTTCCGGCGGCGTGATGCCCGAATGGTCTGTGTTTGACCCGATGTCCGATGAATTGATATATACCGTAGCTATTTCATCCTTTTTTACGGAAACGACAACGAGATAGAGCGTGTCCGGTTTAATCGGGACTCGCCCTATCACTTTTCCGAATCCGACTCGCACTTCCGAGTGTATCGTTTGGATGGATATTCCGGGGGCAATGAGGTGCGAGAGGTGGTCTGCATAGACGAATTGCTGATCGTTGTCGGTCAAATCAGGATAGAAGAGAGCCGCAAGGGTTCGGTCGCCATCGATAAGCAAGGCCGGATCGGCGGACAGGAAGCGGCCCTCACCCATCTGCACACCCGTCTGCTTCCCCTGCAACGGCGCGATCTGTGCCGAGGGAACACAGCCCGTCTCGGGATCGAGGTCGGCTTTGTTGGCGATCTTCTCGTCAATACCTTCCGCAGCCGTATTTGCCGCTTGCGCTGCGGCATTGGCCGTTACTGCTGCGGCATCAGCTTCTTCAGTCGCTGTGGCTGCTGCCTCGGCAGCCGAGGCAGCAGCCACAGCCTCGTTTCGAGCCTCTTCTGCCATACGTTCGGCCCTATCCGAAGCACTCTTCGCATCTTCTGTCGCAGCCTTAGCCTCCTTTGTTGCCGTTGCCGCCGCCTGTGCAGCGTCGTTTGCTTCGGCCGCAGCCTCTGTCGCCGGTCGTTGCAGCTCCGCGATCTGTTCGGGCGTCAGATCGTCGTACGTCACGCCGAGTGCCCGTTCCCCCGTATCTTCATCACCGATGAACCAGTTGCCGTTTTCGCCTACATAAGGTGTTTTACCATCGTCGCCGCGTGTCGCCGCGAAATCCATGTTGACCCAGATGCAGGGTGTATGCAACGTGACGACGGGTTGTGCTGTCCGGCTCAGTACAGCGCTGGGCGTTGCTCCCTGCCGCAAAACTTCGATTGAGGCATCAAATCCCATGCGTACAAATTTATCGTGCAGCAACCGCACGCCGATCGTCGCGGTTCCGGGTGTCAGCGACCCCGTATCCTCGGCAGATAGGGGGCACAATAACATTCCGCGTGCGGCTTGCGAGACGTCGACCGAATTTTCGGCGGAACATTTCACGATGTGGTGTCCCATCGCCGTCGTTGCGATGTCGATCTCCACATCATAGCCTGACAGATCGAGGACCTTCCCTTCGGTATGTGCTTCGAACCGCAGGACTACGGTCTCTCCGGCATATATATAAGCTCTCTTTCTCATATCTTAATCTTATTTTCCAAACGGACAACTCGTTGTATTTTGTCGCCGCGCCTCGGAACCCTCTTCGGTCACGTCAGCAACGACGAGTCCGGGCACTTGCTGTTCGACGTAATCTATAAAAGCATTCAATCGATCTTCATAGGCGCTCTGATCCATTTGCGATAATGTAGTATTTGAAATCGCGCCGAAAGATTTCTGTCCAATCGTGAACGCCAGCCGCCCGTCATAGGTGGTGCGTGACGATTCGCTGCCGTTGACGTATTTTTTCACAACCAGCGTCAGCGAGCGCTGATATCCCGTGTTTACGTAAGCCATATTATATCTGGTTCAAAATCATATTTGTATGTGCCGTCCTCGGTAGGCGATATGGATAAGATACCGCCTTCGGGGTCTTCGTAAATCGTAACCGTGTCAGAATCGGATTCCCCGACGCCAATCGTAAAAGATAAAGCACTGTCTGCCGTAATGCGAATTGTAGAGGCCACGGCCGTACCGCCTGTGCTGGCATATAGTTTTATTTCGCCATTGTCCATGCGTCGACCGTAGAGACGTATCGTGACGGTCTCTATATAATCCACTTTCTCGCAAACGTAGGATGTATATTCTACTGATAGGCGCTCGTCCGTCTTTTCACACGTGTAATCTTGGTAGATTACCGAATAAGTTACATTCCCATTTCCAATCAGATAGCGTTTATCGGCGGCTTTGTATTTGTCGATGAGCGCCCGCAGGCGTGCTTCGTCATAGGCGGATTCGGATAAAATGCGCACGCGAAAATCATAGCTTCCGGTATCGAAATTATCGATGATGACATCGATTCCCATCTCATCAAGAATCATTCGCTCGATCATGATCGACGAGGAGTCATAGCGTGCGCGTCGTCGCGACTCCTCGTGCCATGTCTGCGAACGGTCGTGCAGGTCTGCGAACGACGCCAGCAATATGCGCAACAGGTGAACGATGCGCGGCTGCCGCATTACGAGCGGGAGGTTCCAAACGAGATATTTGTTCCAATCAATCCGCATCTTGAGAGAGGTAAGAGATGGATAGGTTGTCGATAATAAAACTGCCGCTGGTCGAAGCGTAGGAGGTTCCTGCCAACACGGTATACGCTCCGCCGTCGCTTGATGTCGAAACGCTCTGCAAGACGACATCCACGACGCCTTCGGCAGCTTGTATGGCATCGACAAGTTTCGTCTTATTGAACACGCCGCCGTACAGAATGCCGTCGATATATTTCTGGACGGCAATGCCTACAGGTTTAACTCCGTCGGTAATACGCTCGCCTGATGAGTTCAACAACAGAGGATCGTAGTTGACTTGCGCTGTGATGCGCAGGCGATCGCTCTGTTTGCTCACGAAGGTCATACGCGTACCAGCCGGTGCGATGCGTTGCATATAGGTACCGAATCGCGACAGCTCGTCGGCGCTCAGCGGGACCTTCTCCTTCTTGGAAACGAGCACCCGCACGCGGAGAATGTCGTTCGTGTCGAGATAGGTTCGCGCCGCCGCGAACTCCACGATGCGCGTCGAATCGTCCTGCGTGGCATATTCGAAAACATACGTCGCGGGATTGTAGACGAGTGAATGACCGTCCTGATATTCCAACGCGCGCTGCTGGAACCACGGCTCGGAGGCGATGTAGCGGTCGTCGATGGCTGCCGTCACCTCGTCGGATGTCGTTGCGAAAAGTCGCTCGCATAGGTAACTGGCCATTGCTACGACGTAAATGAGTGCGGCCTCGAAACTTACGCGCGAGAACTGCTCGTCGAAGGTTTTCGTTGCGTCGAGGTTATACATCTGAGCGATTGTTGCATCGTCGATGAACGCCTGCTTGATCGTATCCGTTATTTCTACCAAACTTCTCATAATATGTTTATCTCAGTGTCGTCGCATCCTGTGGCCGGTGCGATATCTTCGGCCTCGAAATAAGCCACGACAGCCGCGTTGCGAACCTCGGGGATCTCGACCTCTGCGGGCGGCATATCGGTCACGCTGCATCCGGCGGCCTGTGCGATGTCGTATGCAGCCTCCACGCTGCCGGCATAGCGTACGGCCATATCGAAGAACGTCTGCCGAGGCTCTGTCCTAACTCTCATACGAAGCCTCGATTTTAAGTTCGTTGTTTTTATATTCTACGGCCACGACAGCCATGCCGTCGCCGCGCAGCTGCGAGCATGTAGCGGCAATGAAGGCATCGGTATCGTCATCGCGCAGAAACCGCATGGCACCGGCCCCGACCGTAGGCGTAGCCTTGAATTCTCCAGAAGAAGCTACGACCAGCAGTGCTTGGTTCTGCGACAAAATGTCGCCCATGGCGATGCCTTGCACAATGCGGCCTTCCGCATCGCGCATGATATGCGCCACCAGATCGGGCGCGCAGAGTATCCCGAAATTCTTCATCAGTGCGTGATCTTATCGTCAAACAATCCCCTGCTCGACGGCATAGGTAACGTGTCTACTGCCCACAATGCAGCCTTCTCCTTCAAGGCGCCGCCGCCATCGTTCGGCACGACTGTCCATCTTTTAAATGCCGTTTTTAGAGAGTTTAAATCTTTTTTTATTTCCGTAATTTCATTAAGAAGAGCCTCCTCTTTCACTATACCGCCAAGCGTCCCACCGTTGATCGTCAGCATATCGGCACTTACGACGATCTTCTGCACCGCGGACACGCTGATGATGATGTTCAGGTACTCGTTGTTCTCTATCGATGCGACGACGACCCACGCTCCGATTGCAGGGACGACAAGCATCTCCGATCCCCCAACGGGCGTCAGGCGGACATCGTCGAGGTCATAACCGTCGTCGATATGCACAGAACAGGTCTGCGCCGTCTCATCGACGGCCGCAACGGTTCCCATTCTTAGCACCATCGGCACTGCACCTCCAGCCAGACGCCGAATGCAATTTCGTATTTCATCCTGTCGACTCATTGCGCATCTTGTTTTTTCAGTACGCGGCCTATTTCCACCTCGCGGCGAAAGCCGCCCATGCCGGAGGTCGTGGTTACGGCATCGATCATATAGCGGCCAAATCTGTTCCCGCTGAAACGTCGGTCGCGGATCTCGGCCGCCATGCCCGGTTCGGAGTATGGTACGCCGAAGGTGAGAAGAGTGCCGGAAAATCCCCCATATTTCATTGTTTTGAGCCGGTCTTCAGCCAGCTGTTTCAACTCGGCGACGGTCGTGACATTATAGAAGTGCAGCGTCGTGATCGCCGCGGCGTCCGAGTCACCTACGTCGGCCGTCAGTTTCTTATTGTCACGCAGGATCGACACGGCGCGTACATGGATTCTGACGTCGCCATCGCGGCGGAATGTCAGATCGGGACGGATGACGTTGCGTTCAATATCGTAACGGACCGTGCCGCTGTTCATATCGTAATATGGCACCGTGACGTGCAGCGTCTTCTCCTTGAAGAACGCCTGTAAGCCATAGGTTTTGACCAACTTTTCCAGTACGTCGAAGACACTGCCGCCGGGCTTGATCTGAAATGGCGAGAGTGTCACATCGGGCAGGTCGTGCATCTTCGCATCCGGCAACACGTAGGCGATGATCTCCTTTAACTTGACGCTCGACCAGCTGCGCGCTTTGGGGGACATCCGTTTGAGACGGTACGTCTCATCTTCGCACTGGATGACTACGGGGCGCCGCTGTGTGACATCGACGACGTACCCGCGGAACTCCTCGGTCTTCCGGCCGTTGTATCCCAGTGCGATGACGACTTCGTCGCCGCCCTTGATCTCGTTGCACAAGTACTTCCCGTCGTACTCCGCCGGCAGGGTAATCTCGGCCGTCGCGGCGATCTCCTTGCGCGAACGCCGCACCTTCACACTCGACAGCGTGCGGAAGATATAACGGCCAACCGTGGCCTCTTTCACCGGCACCAGACTCATGACCAGCCCTCCCTTATTTCGAGTTGCACGTCGCGATCCGACACGGCCGAGATCGTGAATGTCTGCATGGACTGTATACCTTCTTCGCCCGGCAGCGAGGCGTTGCGTATGACGATACGATCGATGCCGCAACATCGGTTCAAGATGTTGTTCTGCACCACCAGCCCGCCGCGCTTGTTGATGAGGTTCGTGAGCTGCGCGACCTGATCGTAGGGATAGTCGTCGTTGTCTTCGTTGATGAGCACGCCGCGGATCGATACGTCGAAGCCGTTGTGTGCGACCTCTTCGATAACGGGCATCCGTCCGTCGCCGAGTTGCGTCTGCACGATAGTCTTCGAGACGGACACGCCGATGAGCGGATCCACGGGAAACGTCCAGCCGTCGATCGTGAGCGGCGAGACGAAAAGATCACCGCTCTGCGCTGCGGCGTACCCCAACGTGGAACAGCGAGCCGCTGTGCCCGTGAGACTACCGTCCCACACGCGCGGCGCGGAGTCCAGCGTTTCACCTTGTACGTCGGGATAGGAGTCAGGAAGCAGCGTTTCACGGTCGTAGTTCACACGCCGTATGTGCGACGTGAGGTACGTATACAGATCGACGGCCGAGACGATGCCCGACGTGTCGAAGATATGATCCTTGATGGATACCGGCAGCTTCATTACTGTATAGCGAGTTGTTCGGCGCCGTTGACGGCGCGCAACAACGCCTCCTCGACCACCGAGGTGATGTCGTCGCGCGACTCGCGCACCGAAGTGTTGAACGACTGACTGCCCACGAGCGAACCGATGGTGACGTTGACGACCTTCTGCTGCCGCCCGCCGCCCGCTGCTGCGAGTGCCGCCTGCATTGCTGCGGCATCCGGCGCTGTGCCGCCGGACGTCATACTGCCGTCAGAAATGGGTACAGCATTGGCTGCGTCGCCGAAATTCTCCGACAGGTAGCTCTCGATCGCCGCGGCTGCGCCTTGGTTATAATACGCCGCGGACATGAATCGATTGCCGAGCAACGGGACATTTTTGAGAAGGCCGCCGGCGGTGGTCTTACGCAGCGATTTATCGAGATATCCTTGGCGGATATTCCGAAGCGATTCTTCGAACTCAGATTTCCCCTGCGGACTCATCGCCGATATATCGTACCCGCCGAGCCACTCATTTACGTCTCTGCTGCCCGCCGCAATATTGGCGGGCTTGTTGGCGGAAAACATATTGATACCATCAACAACGCTCTGCGTAAACTTGACAAGTCCAATGCGCAAGGGTAACAACGACTCTCCAAGCTGGGTAACCGAGACGTTGAGTTTGTTTCGCAACTCCTCAGAGAGCAGCACGGCGTCGTCTTTGGCGATCTCGCGTACACGCGACAGTTCGAGTTCCGAGTCGGCGAAGTTGCGCAGCTGATCCTTGAACGTCGCGGCGCGGTCGGCAGCGGTGTTCAGCAGGGCGTTGATACCCTCAGACCCCGCAAACTGATTGCGCAGTTTGACGACGCCTGCGTCGCCGGACTTCTCGTATTCGGCTGCGAACTTCCCGCTCAGTTCTTCGAGCAGTGTCGATACGGGGCGAATATTGCCGCTTTTGTCGAACATCTTGACGCCGGCGGCCGTGAAGCCCTTGATGACGCCGGCATTTGTCAGATCGCGGAACAGCGCCTGCGTCATCGTCGCAGCCTGATCGCGTGACGACGAACGCATGGTGAAGAGCGTGAACATCTTCAACGCCTCCTCGTATCCCTGCCCCGAAGATGCCGCAGCGCCCGCGAAGCGGGGTATGAGCTGCGCAATCTGATCGAAGGTGATGTTACCGGCCTTGAGCGTCGCGTAAGATTTGGACTGGAAGTCGTCGATCGAGCGGTTCGAGAACCCGAAGTTGGCCTGCGCGAGTGCCAATCCCTGCACCCACGCGTTCGGATCGGCGCCCAGCAGCCGCGCGAACTCCATCCCCTTACGGACTATCGGCGCGGCCGCAGCGCCCGACAATCCTGTCACGGACTGTACGTCATAGAACGCTGAGTTTGTTTTCGAGAGGTCGAAGCCGCCGCCATAAGCTGTTGACATGACCAGCTCCTTGAGCTGCTGCAACTCCGAACGGGTCTTGCCGAGATTCAGGTTTGCAAGGTTGCGGAACTCGTGATTGAAGCGCGCTGCCTGATCTGTGGCACGTTTCAGTGCCACCGTCGTGCCGGCGATGGCTGCACCGGCGATTACCGCGGGGTTACGTAGCATGTCGAATCCGCGCGAAAGGCCGGGTATCTCGGCTGCGGCCGTTTTGATATTGTCATTGAACGTCAGCGTCTGACGGTTGAGCGACGACATCACTTTATTGGCAGACTCTCCCCGCACGCCAATTTTATCCAGCGTCGGGGAGAGTCTGTCCCTCCCGATAATGTCGTATATGACCTCTCGAACGTTCATCGAATTGTTTTGGCTTCAATTTCTCGGATCCACTGCAACTCCTCCCAGCGGGCCTGCCACTGCTCGTCAGTGAGCGTGTCGGGGTCGATGTGGAAATAGTACCGGAGCATGGCATTGACCATCCTCACGGGGTTGCTCGCGACACGGCCCCGTGAGGCTATAACTTTTTTAACTCAGCCTCCGCAACCTTCGTTATTTCGTTGATTTTGCGTGCGGCGCCGTAGAAGAGTTCCGTGTCGTCGAGGATCTCCTTGTCGCCCGCCAGCCAGCAGTTGGTCATGATCGTCTCCTCGAACAGCGACGGACGTTTTATCGCCGAGGTTTGTGCCAGATCGAATATCTGCCGCGTAGGCTCGTGCATGTAGATCTTCTTGCCACCTACCTCGATGAGATAGACGTCGCCGTAGTTTTTTTTCGCCGCTGCGATCTCCGCCTCGGAGAGTTCGGTCTTCGTGTTCTGCTCGAACGGTATTTTCTTAAACTCCATTTAAATAGCGTTTTATTGGTTTAACAATGGAATGTCGGTGATCATCTCCAGATCGATGGTCATGTTCCCGTCGTCGGTGGTCATGCCCTTGACGTAGCGCATCACCTGACAGTAGGGAACGATGTCCGTAACCATCTGCCCGCCCAGAGGGGCATAGGCCACGACACTGTTGAAAGGCGCCAGATCCGTGACGTCCGTACCGGGCGGCATCGCGGCTTGTATGGCCTCGAATTCCGATTGCAGAATCGTCAGGCGTGCAGGCTCCGCATCCTTCTTTCCGCGGCCGCGTTTGATGGGGACATTGCCGCGACCGTGGATGTTCGAATAGGCTTTGTTGGCGCCGTAGCTGAAGGCCACGAAGCCGCGCAGGCTTCGACCGAGGAATGAGATCTTCACATCCTCGAAGGCGTATTCCGTTCCGTTAATCATCGCTCAGGGAATTTGTGTAGTAGACATTGATCTTCATATGCGCGATCACGCCGCGCGCAACGATGGCCAGATCCATCACCAGCGGCTTGTCGACGTTCCACAGCGACTGCGCGGGATCGATCGTACATGCCACGCCGGAGATCTCCTCACTCATCTGTGTGAGCACGGCCGTCTCGATATCGGCCTGAATCGATCGCACCACTTCGGGTGCGATCTCGCCTGTCGAAGCGTCGATTTCCACATCGTCGCGCAGCCATTCCATGGCTTTGAGGCGAGCCAAATCGGCGGCTTTATCCAAGGTACGGCCCATGCGGATCGTGTCGCAGTCGTCCGTAGAGGGTGCAGCCGTGTAGTCGGCGTTCCAGAACCAGCCGGCCATGCCGTCGAAGGACCGCAGGAAGATGTACCCTGCGGAGTCGATGGCCGATAGTTGGTCGTCGTCGTAGTAATCGGGATCGGTAGCCTTCTTCCCGTCGGAGAGTCCTGCCGTGGCGATATTCACCGCGCCCGTGCGTACCCGTCCCGCATCACGCGACACGGAAATTGCCGCGAGCCGTCCCATGAAACGCGCTACGGCCGCGTAGTTGGCATAGGCGGCATCCTCAGCTGCTACGGCCGCATCGTGACCGATGACTACTGAGACACGGTTCGCCGTGAGTGTGCGCAATTTCAAATAGGCATCGTAAGTGAACTTTCGCCCTTCGAGAAGTATCTGTGCAGGTTTGTTGCGCGCCGAAGCCCATTCGTAAAGCGCCTGCGCAGCCGTGACCTTGTCACCCGCAGCATCCCAATCGTCACTCATAGATGTCACGGCGAGCAGTTTCACGGCGCCTTTGGCGTAGCTCAGCAGTTTCTTAGCGGCGCCTTCCGAAACAGCGAGAGAATCGACCATCTCCGTTTGCTTGGCGACGAGAATGACGTACAATGACGTGCCGCGCGGCGCCTCGGCATAGAAATCGGATATGTGATGCCACAGCAGGAGCTTGTTTGTCTTGTCGTATTGCTCCGTAATGCCGAGTGACTCGGCTTCCGACAGCGACGTGACGACGAACGGCGTTTCGAGCGCGACCTTGTTGGTCAGCGCTACGCCGTCGGCCACGAGTCCGGCAATGCCGTCCTGACGGACGGCAGTTTTGCCGAGACCCTGCTGCCGGACGATGGTAACGTTGCTTAACATCTCTATTAGGAATTGGATACCGCGCCGGAGTAGATCGCCGCCATCGCTTCTGTACGTTTGGGCATGGCGAAGAAATATTCACGGACGTTGTACAGGTTACGCTGGCTCAGCGGGTCATTGGCTGCCTCCGATAGATACTGTTTACGCTCGCCCGTAGCCTTGGCCATCGCCGAGACGTGGAAGGCGATCGATGCCATCGTGTCGCCGGTCGCCGCTTCCGAGCCGTAGGTCTTCTTTGTTCCAGACGACGTATAAAGCGGCATGTCTACAAACTCGTAGATATCGAATCCGTAGGCTTTTGAGATCGCGCCAGTCGTGTAGTTGTAATACTGCTGCGCAAACACCTGATCCGTCATCAGCAAATCGGATACATGGTCGGGGCAGAGCACGAGTCGGCGGCCTGTTGCCGGCACCTTCATCTTGTCGAACTCCTTTTTCAGAAATATGATGTCATCTTTACTGAATCGAACACGCGTGCCGTCCTTTTCTGTGCCAGACGTAGCGAATACGGGGGTCTTCCCGTCGACGTTCTTCGTGGGAGCATAGTTGTATGCCGCACGGCTCAGACGGTATTCCTCTAATTTGATACGGTGAGCGTCGATTACGGCGGGAATAAATTCGGCTCGCACATCGTGCAGCACGTCGTCCGAGACTTCTGTCGCTTTGGTCTGCAACTTGTCAAGTGTCAGAGCAATGTCTTTATTGGTCATCTGCTGAACCGGGATCGGGTAGGTCGTATTGTTGACCAGCACGTCGGGATCGGCGCCGAAATCGATTAGGTGAATGACGTTCCCGTCACGTACACGGGACGAATAGTCTGAGATGCCGTCGAGAAACGACCCCTGATCGGCATGGTTGAAGCGTTTGATAAACTCTTTCGTCCACACCTCGGGGATCAAGCCTGCACGCAGCGATCCTGAAGGGGCACCCGTGGGAATGAGCGACAGCGCGGCGAAGGCTACGCCGGCACCCGTGCCGAACGATGTCACGCCGATGGTGAAGGCCACGGCGAGGCAAACGATAAATTTGAAGAATTTCATGCTTTAAATGATATTTAATTTGTGAATTATTCGCTGTACTTCGCGTCCAGTAACTCCGTGAAGCGCGCAGGATCCTCCTCGCGCATACGCAGCAGCTCCTCGCGCGTATAGTCGTCGAACTTCTTCGCAGTGGTTTTACTACCCTGCATAATCTGTTCACGCAGCGTCTCGCGCACCTGCATACCGGACAGAAGTTCTTTCAAGGCATCGGCACCCATCTTCTCACCGTAGCCCTGCATGGCGGCCTTCTGATCGGCTGTGATCTTACCGGCATCCAGCGCGGCCGAGATCTGCGCCTCGATACTTTTGCGGCAATACTCCTGTGCCTTTGCCGCGTCGGCTTTCAGGGCGGCGATCGCCGCTTTGATTTCGTCCTCGGAGGCTGTCGAGGCCAAACCGAGGGATTCGGAAATGTTCAGCATAATCTTATTTTTTGAAAATGTTTTTTCTAACGAAGCAGTGACACGGTGCAGTTCCTCCGGCGGTAACGGCTTCGAGAGCTGCGCCGAGACGACCGGATCAACAATCTCATCGACAAGTCCTGCGGCAAGGGCCTCGTCGGCCGTGAACCAGTGATCCTCGCCGTCGAACCAGCCGTCGACGACCGATGCCTCGATGCCGCGCGTCGCGAACGACGTGCGTAACGCTGCATCTGTTTTTTTGAGCAGTTCGACCTCCGATTCCAACTCCTTCGCATTCCCGCCGCCCCACGACGACGCACTGTGCAGCATAATCAGAGCGTTCGAGGCGACCTTGATCTTCGCGGCGGAGAGCATGAAAAAGGCCCCCATCGAAGCTGCGACGCCTTCTACGATGACCGTTACGGGCCATTTACTCGATTTGACGGCATTGACCATCAGCAGGCCTTCCATGACGGAGCCGCCGAGCGTGTGGAGATGAACAACGGGACTGCCATATACCTCTGCGCGCCGCAGTGCTGTTGCGAACGCTTCCCCCGAGTAGGCATCCCCAATCCCGCCATAGGCATAGATGTGATTGTTTTGAACTTCGATCATCGATTTTTTTCTACAAATTAAATAATACCCTGCCGTTATATCAAATAATTGAATATTAAATGTTCAATAAATTACATTAAATATCTGAATAATAGATTAAACACTACTAAATATTTATATTTGTTCAAAAGTTTAACAAATGGACAACACGGTTGATATTGCCGAATATTTGTTTATGCGGCGATGCCCGCAGAAGGATATTGCAGCGAAAGTCGGACGCTCGGAGTCGACGATCGCCGAGTGGGTGAAACGCTACGGATGGAAGGAGAAGCGCGCCGGCGTGCGCATCTCGCGTAACGAGATGGTCGCGAAACTGCTCCAGCGCATCGACGACCTGCTCAACGAAGACGGTCCGAGCATCAACACCACCGAGCTGCTGCGCATCGCCAAATCGATCAAGACCTTGGACAAGGAAGTCGGGCTGATCGACTACATCGATTGCTTCATGGACTTCGGGCAGTGGCTAACGCAGCATACCGAACATTCCGAGATTGTCCGCGACACGATGTCCTCGCGAACGGATTTCTGGGAGAACTTCACCGAGGCAGTGAACATCGTGCAGGACAAATACATCACCTATTTGACAAAGAATGGCGGGCGGCGGTAACATATCCAAAGCATTGCAACGCTGGGACGGATGGTGCCGCATAGCGCGGGCACAAGGATCGGCCGGAGAGCAAGCAACAGCAGAACGGCAGGAGCGCATTCGCAAAGCCTGCGCCTCCTTCCGGTACTTCGTGTCCGCCTATTTCCCGCATCTGGCCACAGCCGAAACGCCCGATTTCCACATCGATCTGGCAAACAAGGTGAAGCGGAATATGACGATCAAAGCACTCGTGCGCTGGGGGCGCGGCTTGGCCAAGTCGATCGTCTGCGACGTGCTGATCCCGTTATGGCTCTGGATCAACGGCGAGGACATATACCTCGTACTGGTGGGAAATACTGAAGACAAGGCCAAGAAGCTGCTGGGGGACATAGCCAATGAGTTTGCAAGCAACGAGCGTCTGATTGCCGATTTCGGCGAGCAGAGGACCTCTCAGTGGTCGGACAACTACTTCGTCTGCCGCGAACGCTTCATCGGCGCAGCGCTCGGCATGGGGCAGGAGGTGCGCGGCCTGCGAAAGGGGGCACGGCGCCCTACCTTCTGTATCTGCGACGACCTCGAAGACAAGGACACGGTCAAGAATCCGAAGCGGCAGGACGAGGTGGTGACATGGATTCTGACGGCGTTGATCCCGACGATGGACGGTCCCGTGCGGCGTCTGCTGGTGCCGAACAACAACTTCGCACCGCGGACCATTCAGGGAGAACTGGAACGCCGCAACCCTAAATGGCTGGTGCATCGCGTCGATGCGACCGTAGATCTGACGCGGAGGCCTTGTTGGCCGCAAAAGTATCCCGACGAGTACTTTTTGCAGATTGAGCATGATATCGGGACGATCGCCTTCGAGGCTGAATATAACAATCGGCCGTGGGTCGAGGGCAAGGTCTTCACGCAGGAGATGATCGACAAGGTATGGGCGCTGCTGCCGCCATTGTCGAAGTTCCGCCACATCACGGGACGCTGGGACCCGGCCTATTCGGGCAAGAACGACTTCAACGCCGTGCGCATATGGGGGCTGTACGACCACCGTATGTACCTTATCGCAGCCTACGTGCGGCAGCGCACGATGAACAGCACGCTCGACTGGATTCAGGAGTTTGACAGTCGGCTGCCGCAAGGCGTCGTCGTGCATTGGCGCGTCGAATCGCAATTCTGGAACGAGCCGCTGCGGCGCGCCATCGACGAGAGTAACGCCCGCGCGGGACGCCAACTCAATATCTCGGTCGTGCCGTCGCCCAAGACCAAGAAGATAGACCGGCTGCTGTCGGTCTACCCCTACTACGAAAACGACCGTATACGCTACAACGAGCGCGAACGGAACAACGCCGACTTCATCGAAGGGACACGTCAGCTGCTGGGCATCGAACCCGGATACCGCACGCACGACGACGCTCCCGACGCCGACGAACGGGCGATCGCCGATCTGGCGGCATTTGACCGCGCATTCGCATTCTCCCCGATGATCGGACAGATGAGCAACATGGATATGAATTCTAAATATTGATATGACACTTTTCGAATTTCTTCGCAACAGATGGGCGCGCCGGCGCCTGATGCGCGCCATCGCCGAAGCAGAGGCGTTGCACAAACGAACGGGAAAACGCTGTTACGTGTTCAACATCGGCGGCCGACTGGAGGTGTGGACAACGTGCGACATCAAACGCCTGCGCCGTGAACGTCGTCTGCGACCGGGATGCACGGTCGAGCATTTAAAAGAAAAAGCCCTATACAAAACCGCGTTGTGATATGTACATCAAGGAAGAGGATATACTGAATCTTATCGCTAAGGACGACCTCGACGCTGCGTTGGTCGAGGGGTTCACATCGATGGAGGCTCTCACAAGCACCGCCTGCTCGACGATGCGCAACTATCTATATCAACGTTATCGCATCGCATCTGAATTCAAGAAAGAGGGCGAGGCACGCAATCCCTATTTGGTGATGATCGCCTGCGACATTACACTCTACCTGCTCTTCTCGTCCCTACCGGGACGTCTCACAGATGACGACATACGCTACGTCCGCTATCAGGCCGCGATAAGGTGGCTCGAACAGGTCGCCGTGGGAAAGGTCGGAGCCGGCATACCGTCGCTCACGGATCCCGAAGAGGACGGTACAGATCCCGAGAAGAATCCAGAATACTATTCGAGCATACGCTTCGAGAGCGAGCAGAAACTGACAAACGAATACTGATATGGCTCTATTGGATATTTTTCGAAAGCGGCAGCCGCGTGGCATCGAGGCCGTCGCAAAAGAATTGAAGAAGAGAAGCCGCGCACTGATCGATATCGACGAACAGACACGCGCCTTCTACCGGCAGGATATCGGCCGCTGGCGCCGCGCACATGAGGCTGCCGTCGATGTCGAGAATCCACGTCGTGCAGATCTATACAACGTCTATGCGGATGTCGTGCTCAACACACAAGTCGAAGGCTGTATGCGTCAGATCGAGACGGCCGTCATGCAGCAGCGGTTTTACATCCGTTCGGCGAAAAACACCAAGGAGGCGCCCGAGAAGACGGCGATCATCTCCTGCCCGTGGTTTCGCGATCTAATGCACCATGCCCTCGATGCCGAGGCGTGGGGCAACTCCCTCGTGGAACTTGGCAATATCATCGAGGCGCGCGGCCGTAGAACGCTCGACGCCGTGCATCTCATTCCGCGCGAGAACGTCGTGCCCGAATACGGGCTTGTGCTCAAAAACGTCGACGACGACCTATCGAAGGGCATCTACTACCGTGACAATCCCCGTCTGAACCGGTTCCTCATCGATATCAACGCCGACGAACCGCTGGGCTTCCTGCTCAAAGTCGCCCCCGAAGCTATCTCCATCAAGAATATGTCGGGGTTTTGGGACTCCTTCGGCGAACTCTTCGGCATACCGGTGCGGTGGGCGACGACGACCTCCACCGATGAGAGCGATAAAGCCACAATTATGTCAGCGCTGCGACAAATGGGCGCTGCGGCGTTCGGACTATTTCCTGAAGGGACGGAGATCAAGTTTCTCGAAACGCAGCGAGGCGATGCGTTTCAGGTCTTCGACCAGCGCATCGTGCGGGCACAGACCAACATCTCCAAAGCTATTCTCAATCAGACGATGACTATCGACGACGGATCGTCGCTCTCGCAGTCCGAAACGCATCTCGATATCTTCAACCGAGTCGTTCACTCCCGTATGGCGATGATCGCGTCGATGGTCAACTGGCAACTGTTACCCAAATTGCAGGAAATGGGGATGCCCTTCACTGACGATGACGAGTTCGCGTGGGACGAAGCAGTGAGCTACACCCCCGAGCAGCAGCTGGCAATCGAGCAGATGATACTGGCGAACTACGAGGTCGATCCCGCCTATTTTAAGGAGAAGTACAACATCGAGATCACGGGACTGAAGCAGCAGGCTGCGGGACTGTTCGCGACGGCCGATATCAAAAAAAAAAGCCCGGCGATAGCCGAGCTGGATCGGATATACGGGCGGAGGTAGACGAAGGTCACGTCGCCGTCGAGACCCTGCGCCGCATCTTCGAGGGTGAGAGAGTGGATTTCGACGAAACGTCGCTGACCTTCACCGACGATGAACTGCGCGAAGCACTCCTCGACGGCTACGGGAAACGCGCCATAGCGCCCGAATACGGAACGCCCGACTTCGGGATGGTCGAGAATCTCCGCCGCAATGTCTACCAGTTTTCCGTGGCCAAGAACCACCACGAGCTGCGAACCCTCACCGATGCACTCATCGATGACGAGGGGCGCGTGAACAGCTTCTCAGAGTTTCAGTCCGAAGCTCGCAAGATCGACAGAAGGTACAATGTCGACTACCTCCGAACCGAATATGACACAGCGATCGGCGCAGCCGAGACAGCTTCCGAGTGGGCGTCGCTCGACGAACGCGGAACAGATCCCATGCTGCGCTACGTGACCGTCGGCGACGAACGCGTGCGCGTCTCGCACGCTGCACTCAACGGCTTGCAGCGGCCCATGAGCGATCCCATCTGGAACACGATCTATCCGCCCAACGGCTGGAACTGCCGCTGCCTCGTGCAGGTCGTATCCGGCACTGCGACGCCGCAGAAACTCATACGGATGCCCGACGACATCCCCGAGATGTTCCAGACCAATCTGGCGAAATCCGGCCTGTTGTTCCCGAAGAACCACCCCTATTTCAAAGGCATCGGCAGCCGTACGTTTGCGCGGGCACTTGAATACATGCCCGTCGAGAACACCTATTTCGACGTTAAGACGCCCCATGGGCATCCCATCGAGGTCAGCTGTCTGCATCGAGATCATGAACAGGCACAGAACGTCGCCGCAACGGACATCCTGATCGGAAAAGGCATGGTGCGCAAAGCGACGTTGCTGCCCGATATTCACAAGGACGATGCAGCGGTAAAACGACGGTTCTATCCCGCCGGCGAGTTGCCGCCCGATCCGCGCAAAAATGCCGACGCGATATTCGACGGACACGTCTTTGAGATAAAGCAGACGATCCCCAACAACATGGTGCGTAATATCAACAAGGCGGCACAACAGGCGCGAAGAGTCGTTATTCGATTGGAGAAGATCGGAGAGCGGCAGTTGCCGACGATTGAGCGACGAGCTTTGGAAGCAAAAGCTGCGAACAACTTGGAAGAGTTGATCGTGATATTTCCTGACGGAGATGTAAAACGGTATTAAAAAACTGGGGAGCCTTTCGGCTCCCCTCGGTGGCACAGTCCGCAGACCGTACTTGCAATCCGTAAACGGATTACCAAGACAAAGATAACATAGTGAATCTGAAATTCCAAATTTATGGCAAAAAAAATCTCCGTCGACGGATACACCTATTCGTGGCGCGACCTGCGCCGACGCATAGACCGCCTGCGCAGTCAACTGCCGCAGGCCATGGCCGACGCAGCCCGTAACTTCTTCGTCGACTCGTTCAAGCGTCAGGGGTGGTACGAAGGCACTGTGCTCATGAAGTGGAAGTCCCGCAAAAAGAACAAGGGCCGCCGTCGTGCGATCCTCGTGAAGTCCGGCCGTCTGCGCCGCTCGATCCGCATACGCAGCGCGACGTTCCGTCGTATTACCATCGCCGCCGAGGCGCCCTACGCCGCCGCGCACAACTTCGGCGTCGACCAGACCGTCACTGTGCGTGCCCACACGCGCCACACGTACACCACCATGCGCGAGAAGTACACGTCGCGCACGGGAAAGGAACGCTCACGCACGAAGCGCGTGGAGACCGGAAAGAGCTGCACCGTGCGCAGCCACACACGTCACATGCAGCTGCCGCAGCGGCAGTTCATGGGCAGCAGCCAGATGCTCGACCGGAAACTCGATCGCATCGTCGAGCGCGCCGTGGATGAGATATTCAACATTTGAAACACCGATTTAATGGCATTTAATAATGGATGAAAGACAACCGAAAGACGTTCGCGCGAAACTCTACACAGACATCGCTCATGCACTATTGGATTCGAAACTCGTCGCATACGTTGACCGTTACAACAACCAGTTCGCACACCTCGACGAAGAGAAGGTGCTGCGCTACCCCTGTGCGCTGATCGAGTTCTCGGACATTCAGTGGGAGCAGATCGGACGGCACGCCCAACGCGGCACCGTACTCGTGAATCTCTACATCGCAACCAAAGTGCGCGGGCGCACGGCGGCCGTAGGACAAACCGTCGATCCTGCCGTCGAGGATTTCGAACTCCTCAGCGCCCTGCGCATCGTGTTGCGCGATCTGAGGCTCGACTACGCCGGGACATTCACCCGAAAGCGATCCGTAACGGATCACGACCACGACAGCACCATCGTCAACCTCGAACAGTATGCCGTGACGGTCGCCGATACGTCGGCTGAACCCGGAACGCGCCGCGTATCCGTCAGCGTCGAGATCGGAGACGTATCGATAAAATAGCGAGATTCGCGCAAAATCTCGATAAAATGGCAAATTGGTGTTTTTATAGAAAATTCCTATATTTGTGTAAATTAAAACATCAAGCATTATGTTCGTCAATCTACTTTACTCTGATCCAATGGATTTAATGTATGCGCAAGCCGCATGGAGTGGTGTTTCGGAGACCGTAACTGTTATCATTTGGGTTGCCGCGTCTGTCATCATCGGCGTGGCCGGCCAGAAACGGGAATGCGGAAGTGCATCCGTGGCACTGCTTTCATTGCTGTTCTCGCCAATATGCGGAGCGATTGCCCTCTTCTCGTCGGAGAGAAACGACGTGATCAGACATCGCCAAATTGTCAAGAACAATCTGCGCCGTCAGAAACTGTATGCTGAGATCTCGGCAGCAACGCAAACCATCGCAACATTTCGTGAGTTAAATTCCTCCGATTCGATTACCGAAGAACAGCGGCAGGAACTCATTTCCAACGCATGGGCGATGTTGAAGCAAGCCCGTGAAGGTCTGGCAAAAATGGACTAATATAATTCGACCGGCGATTGATTTGGGAACGTAATCGATCTATGTAAAGTAGCGGCGGGACTTAATGTCTCGCCGCTACGCTATTAGAGGATTTGTTATTTGCGGATTTCAGTCATGCGTTCCGCGACATTCTGATCCGGCAGCAGCGCCTCCATCAGCGAGGCCAGTCGCCACAGCCCGTCGTCGGGCGTGATATCCTGCCGCAGCATCGAGAAGACGTAGCTCAGTTCTTTCTGCAATTCCAGCCAGCCCTCGATGGGATTGGTGCCGGTGTAAATCTCCACCGTGAAGCTCTTTTTATTGAACGTCACCATCGCTACGCATTCATTTCGAGGTTCCGCACCTGTCCGTTTACCGAGCGCAGCAGCGACAGCGCAGATTCGGTCATGTACCACGCCACCGACGAGGCGCCGAAGAGCATCACGCGCCGCACCGACTCTCCGTCGGCGCAGCACAGGCGGCCGGCAACACGCGAGGAGTTGTTGGCCGAACGAGCGGCACGCAGCACGTCGCCGATCGAGTAGAGCGTCCGGCCTTCCGCATCGACCGTCCGCACCGGGTAGCCGCTCATCGTCGTCGTGCGGTAAGGCGTGGCGCGCAGGTCGAGAACATCCGTGGGGAGCGAGGCGCGTACCCGCTCGGCCGACGGAAAGAGTGTCGCCTGTGTGGCCTCGTCGAGCGCATAGCGGCCCGTGCGGCGCAGTTTCGGCAGAACCTCCGACGTCACCCACCGACGGAAGGCCCGCGCGGCCGGCTTGCGGCTCTGGAAGATCAAATGGTAGAGGCCGGATTCGGAAACGACCACGAGAGATTGTGTCCCCGAGGGGGTCGGTAGTACCGACCCCCTTTTCTCGTCCTCATCAAGTCGACCGATCGCATCGTTGTGATTTGAGATTGAAAGGACGTGGCAGACGTCCTTTGCGACGAAATAGGGTTGCCCGCCGATCTTCACCGTGCGGACGGGATTCGATTGTGCGTTGAACGTGAACGCACGTGGCAGTAAGGTGCCAGCTTCATTCTTATCGGTAGTCATAAATAAGAATTTATGATAAAGAGAACGCCCCCGTAGATGTGACTACCACATATACGCAGGGCGTGAATGCTGGCCGGTCGTTTCCTCCCGACCCATCATAGGGGCGTTCCTTTATCGAGTCAAAAATCGTTTCCTTGATATTGCCCTCGATCGTATATATAGTAGTCGAGGGCAAATGTAACTCGTAATTTTGTCATTCGCAAATTTTCGGTCAAAAAATCATTCTACTTTCATACTCTGATTCCGTTATCTTGGTAAAATATTCCATCAACGCCATATATGCCTCGTGACGTGACGACGATGTCTTCAATCTACGAGGGTGCTCACCCTTGCTGCGCGAACCAACGAAGGCGCTATACAGCCAATACGTGTATCTTCTATTTTTTATCGAATAACTATGTATCCACCCGCTGACCCATCCTTGTGTCGGACGAACATACATCCCGTTAGGAAGAGGAATGAGAAAATCGTCGCTTCTTAAATTGCACGAAACCTCACGAAATCGAGCATAATCCTCTTCGGACAGCTCTGCCCATCTTATCGGATCATCTTCTGATAACGGCAATGCTTCATATTGGTCATCAAGATTGAACAACGACCGTCTGGCCCGAACTCTATCAATCATTTCATGACGAACCATTGAAAGTATTAAATTAGAAAAATGTTTTTCGCCGCGAAATTCGTCGAAAAATACGGATTGAATACGATCATCTGGCATTCGCATGAATAACAGCAATGCGTTATGCAAAAAATCTTCTGCATAGGGAGCCATCCCAATAGACTTCGCTTTGTAGTGGCAAACAGTCCGCATTTTACAATAATACTTACTTAATATTTCAGACAACTGTCTCGACAACTCTGGTGACATCTCTCGGCATCATTTCATTATTATCGATTCTGCACACTTTCGACGCGACTCCAATGTCGCGTGCGTATAAATATCCAATGTCGTCGAAACCGTGCTGTGACCCAACATTGTACTGACGGTTTTCGCATCGGCACCATTGGTAATCAGCGTCGAAGCGTACGTGTGTCGCAACCCGTGAAATTTGATACAGCGAGACAAACCTATTTTTTTGAGTAACAAATTCCGATAATAGTTGCGATAAGTACGCGGTTCGATGAGCTTGTCCGACCCGGAGATCACGTAATAGTCCGAACGACAAGGCGCAGAGAAAGAGATCAGGATCTCGGCAAGCCAACTCGGAAAAGGTACGGAACGTTGGCTGTTGATCGTCTTTGGGGACTGGATGACAACCTTGGTTTTGCCCGTCGAATAATCGACAATCCGTTCAACGGTGCGGTTGACTTGCAGCATATTGCTCTCTAATGATATATCTGACCACCTCAGACCGCAGATCTCGCCAATGCGAAGGCCAGAGCAGATTACGATAACTACTCCCAATGTGCGATACGAAGGATTCGCTCTGAAATATTGTACTATCCTGCGCTGTTCGTCGAGGCTATAGATCTGAAGCTCCTCTTTTTTGGAAACCAGATTCGCCGTAGGATATTTCAACTTAAAAGCAGAGGGAACATCGATGTCGTGTTCATCTACGGCATATAACAAAATCTGTTTTAGCGTAATCTCTAAATCCTTCACCGTCTTCATCGACAAGCCTTCTTGAAACTTTTGACAAATAAATATCTGAGCATCATTCTTTTTGAATGACTCCACATCCATGTCTTTCCAGTAAGGCAGAATATGGCTACGAAGCTGTTGATAATAAGTCGACAGGGTACTATCCTTCACAAGTCCTACCTTGGAGTGGAACCACTCTTGTGCTATGACCTCGAATTTCATAAATCCTCATTTTTAATCGAATAAGTCGCGCGCATCGGCTTATGTACATGATTATCATGCGCATAACTCAATACTCGATCGTCACGAACGATATCCGAAAATGCCAGCGCATCATCCTGCTCGTTAAGAAGCACGTAACGGGCTTTGGCCGCATTTTCGAGAACATCCCCATGGAACACTTCGCCCATCATACCGCGAATAGCCATATTCAGCAGTAGAATTGGGATTGATCTATCCGAGATTTCCCAACAACTGAATATGCAACTATGCGGTTTGAAGCGCCAAGGAAATTGTTTCGATGCCAACTCCCACCAGTATTGAATAATAAGCCCTCCTGTCCCCGTAGTAGGTTCGTGGATAAATCCCTCGCGCGCACCGGTAAGTTGCGTTTCAAGCACAGAGACCTCCCGAGGCGTGAAGTCTTGCTTCTTCTCCCGCCGCTCGGATAACTCTTCTTCGTAGACCTCTTGAAACCAGTCGTAGGAAAGATCACCTGCATGGCTGCGGATGAGTTCGCGAAATACGTTGTCGCGGACATCCTGATCTCCGAATAGCAGATTCATGATACATTCTGGTAAAACACGGATATCGTGCGTGCCGAGAATAGAAAGAAGTTCGTCTTTTTTCATATCTAATTATACTTTAGCTCGGTCGTTGATCGGTGTGGATGAAGAGCGGAATCCGAACCGTGCGGCGCGGCTTCGCGGGCGCCAAGTCGAAGCCACCGATGCCGCTGAATAGTGAGGCGTGGGTCATGGTCAAAACAGTACTGGTCCTGAGTCCTGCGAAGTCCTTGCGGATTCCGGCGACTCC
>URRP01000041.1 GCA_900550375.1 uncultured Alistipes sp.
CAAAGATACGAATAAGCCGAGCGCAAAAGCAAATTTATTTGCATTTTGCCGAGGCGAAGTATCTAAGACGCAGTCAAAGGTACAAAAATCGAACGAAAAAACGTAATTCGAACCGGATTCCTCCAGAACTAATGAAAAAACGCTAACTTTGAATATTTATTTTCTAACCCGTCATGCATCTTACTCCATCCGCCTCCACCCGTTCGGCCAATCTCGAACTGCTGCGCATCGTGGCAATGGTCATGATCGTCCTGATTCATATCTTCGGAAAAGCGGACCTGCTGCACGCTCCCGACCTCAGCGCCGCCAACCGGCAGGGATTCTGGATCCTCGAAACGCTGTCGATCGTCGCCGTCAACTGCTATGTCCTCATCAGCGGTTATTTCCTGAGCCGATCGACCTTCCGGCTGAACAAATACCTGCGCTTGTGGAGTCAGGTATTCTTCTATTCCGTAACGCTCTACCTGCTTTATTACGCAGTGTTTCCCGGCAACGGATTCTCCGAGCGGCAATTCTACGCCTCCTGCTTCCCATTCCTCACGACCCGCTATTGGTACGTAACGGCCTACGTCGCTCTCTACATCCTTTCGCCGGGACTCAACTTCCTTCTCCGCAACGCTTCACAACGCTTTCTCGCCAACACATTGCTGACGCTCTTTCTGCTTTTCAGTCTATGGAGCTGGTTCGTGAATCCCTTTTACGTCATGTCGGGCTACTCCCTGCTCTGGTTCTGTATGCTCTACCTCACGGCCGGTTACATCCGCCGTTATACGTCGGCGGCCCATCCGGCCGGCCGCTATCTGCGGTGGTATCTCCTTATCTCGCTGGGAACCTGCCTGTTACAGCTGTCGATTCCCGCCATCGCCGACGAAACCCTCTCCTACAATGCGCCGCTGGTTTACCTCGCTTCGGTGGCGTTGTTCCTCGGCTTCCGCCGACTGTCGGTTTCCGATCGCTGGCGGCCCCTCATCCTCCGACTGGCAAGCCTGACCTTCGGCGTCTATCTGATCCACGACCATCCGCAGATTCAGGCGACCCTCTACGACGCGCTCGACATTCACGCCTACGCCACGTCGCCCCTTTGCATCCCCTATGCGATCGGATGCGGAGTGCTCATCTTCGCCGTCTGTTCGTTTGTCGAACAGCTCCGCATCGGACTGTTCCGGCTCCTGCGCGTCGAACGGGGACTCGAACGCATCGCCGAAGGGATCGAAAGCTGCTGGAACGTCGTCCGCAGCCGGATTCCAATGAACATGCCTCCTAAAACCGAAACCCGAACATGAAAACAACGCGACCGGCGCAGCCGTTTTTCATCGGCGCACTCACGTTAGGATTCCTGCTGGGCGTCGCGCTCTTCTTCAGCAAAGGCGTATCGCTGCCCTGCAAAGTGTGCTATGCGGCGGCATGGCTTTCGGTCATGCTCTTCGCCCTGCGCGAAAAGGCGTACGCTCCGGTGGCCTGCGCCCTGCTGCTCTCGGCAGCCGGCGATGCCGCCGGAGCCGCACATCGTTTCTTGCTTCAGATGTTCTTCTTCGCGCTGGCACACGTCGCCTACATCCGCTATTTCCTGCCTTCGGCGGACTATTCCAGCCGCCGTATCGCCCTCGCGGCAGCGGTCGGCAGCGGCGCGCTCCTTTTCCTCTTCATCGGTATCGTCCCCCACGTCGCACCGGCGGTCGAACGAGCGGGCGTCATGCTTTACGGCGCAGTGATCACGGCCATGCTTCTCAGCGTGCTGCTCTATCGGGGACGCTGCGCGGCGGGATTCCGCTGTGCGGCGCTGCTCTTCATCTTCTCCGATGCGGCGATCGCATGGAACAAATTCGTAGCTCCGATTCCCGCCGCCGACTACTGGATCATGACGACCTACTACACGGCGCAATACCTTTTCGCCCTGCTGGCCGTTCTGGCAGGCGGCCGCAATGCAGCAGCTGCCGGACGATGACCGCTCCGGCAGTGCCGCTCCACAGGCCGCCGCGCAGCGTCCGTTTTCCGCGTCCGCGATTTACCCGCAAATCCTGCCCGCTAAATTTCCAATTCCCCGCTTTTTTACCTATTTTTGCACCGCGATTACATAAATGTAACAGCAGTCGAACTTTCCGGCGTCCTCGGACAACCCGACCGAAGTCCCCTCCGAGGAGGGGATTCAGGGGAGGGTCAAATCTGTAAACGCAGCCAACGGCCGCGAGTGACAGCGGCCGAACACGGAAATCAGCGTCGAAAACGCCGGTGCATGAAAATATGCAATCGCCTTTTGCACATCCAAAATCCGACACGTTATGTTATTGAGCAATCTGACCGCCATTTCGCCTGTCGACGGACGCTACCGCAAGGTAACGGAACGACTGGCCGACTACTTTTCGGAATATGCCCTCATCCGCTACCGCGTCCGCGTCGAGGTGGAGTATTTCATCGCCCTGTGCGAACTGCCGCTGCCCGAGCTGAAAGGGATCGACACGACCGCCTTCGAGCAGCTGCGCGGACTCTACCGCGACTTCACGACCGCCGACGCCGAACGCGTCAAGGAGATCGAACGAACGACCAATCACGACGTGAAAGCCGTCGAATATCTGCTTAAGGAGAAGATGGATGCGCTGGGGCTGGGCGCCTTCAAGGAGTTCGTCCACTTCGGCCTTACGTCGCAGGACATCAACAACACGGCCATCCCGCTGTCGATCAAGGAGGCACTGTCGGAGGTCTGCACCCCCGCACTGGCGGAACTGCGCGAGAAGCTCGCCGCACTGGCCGCCGAGTGGCACTCCGTCCCGATGCTGGCCCACACGCACGGCCAGCCCGCCTCACCCACACGGTTGGGCAAGGAGCTGATGGTCTTCGTCGAGCGGCTCGACCGCCAGATCGAGCAGCTGAAAGCCATCGCCGTCACGGCCAAGTTCGGCGGTGCGACGGGCAACTTCAACGCCCACCACGTCGCCTATCCCGCTGTCGACTGGGTCGGCTTCGCCAACCGCTTCGTCGACGGTACGCTGGGACTCTGCCGTTCGCAATACACCACCCAGATCGAGCATTACGACAATCTGGCGGCGCTGTTCGACGCGCTCAAGCGCATCGACACGATCCTCATCGACCTCTGCCGCGATATGTGGACCTACATTTCGATGGAGTATTTCAAGCAGCGCATCAAGGCCGGCGAGGTCGGATCGAGCGCCATGCCCCACAAGGTCAATCCCATCGATTTCGAGAACGCCGAAGGCAATCTGGGCATCGCCAACGCACTCTACGAGCATCTGGCGGGCAAACTGCCCGTTTCGCGGATGCAGCGCGACCTGACCGACTCGACCGTGCTGCGCAACGTCGGCGTCCCGATGGCACACACACTGCTGGCCGTCGCTTCGCTGATGAAGGGACTGGGCAAGGTGATCCTCAACGAAGAGGCGCTGCGCCGCGATCTGGAGAACAACTGGGCCGTCGTAGCAGAAGGTATCCAGACCGTACTGCGCCGCGCGGGCTATCCCTCGCCCTACGAGGCGCTCAAGGCGCTCACGCGTACCAACGCCCACATCACCGCCGAAGCCATCGCCGCGTTCATCGCCGCGCTCGACGTTTCGGATGCCGTGAAAGCCGAACTGCGCGCCATCACCCCGGCAAGTTATACAGGCGTCGATTTCTGACAGGAGGAGCATCGACCGTGAAAAGGAAGCTCGGATTCGATCCGGGCTTTTTTTTTCGATATGCCCCGAAAGACAGTCCCGCAGAAAAGGGTTCGAGCCGAACATCCACACTTTTCAGTCCTCTTTCGAGGACTTTTTTTGTGAGTGCATTGCAACAGCACAAAAGCGTTTCAATCTGTTTATCAATACATTATGCTGATTGCAATTGTATTACTGCAAATATTCGGAGCTTTTCAATCGTAGTATCAACAGTAAAAAAACAGATTGAAATGAACCGAAAAACATTTTGCATCTCGTTCTTTCTGCGACGAGCACGCACGAGCAAGGGGATGGCTCCGATTTTAGCGCACATTTCCGTAAACAGAATTTCGAAAGAGGTCTATACCCAATGCCGCACGGCGGTCGATAAGTGGGATACCGCCAAAGGGCGGGCAATAGGGCGTGACAAATTCTCCTACGAAGTAAATGCCTACATCGACGATTTCCGAGCGAAGGTCATCGAGATCTACCGTACTTTGCAAGCCGAAGGGTTCGAAGGTAATGCCATCGAGATCAAGGAGCGGCTGCAAAGCCCCGGCAAGCAGATTCGTATGTTGCTGGCCGAGCTGACTCTCTATTGCGAGAAGCGACAAAAAGAGGTCGGCGTACGCATCATGCAGTTGACCTCCAACAAGTATTATCGTCTTTGCCGCTACCTCCACGAATATACACGCTTGGAGTACAAGCAAGAAGATATTCGGTTGACGGAGGTGGCCTACGGCTACCTCGACGGCTTCAATACCTTTTTGCAGACCGCCCACCGTTGCCACCACAACGGTGCAATCAACATTCTGGATTGCCTGCGTAACGAATGGATTGAGAAGAATCCCTTTAAGAACTATAAACTGAAAGAGGTCGCGCCACCGCCGAAAGAGCATCTGACGAAAAAAGAGATCGAGATGCTGATCACCAAGCCGATGCCGAATCTGCGGCTGGGAAACGTGCGGGATATTTTCGTATTCTGTTGCTTCACGGGATTGGCTTTCGTCGACGTCAAGGAACTGAAGTCCGAACACGTTTCGTCCGACGAACAAGGCAACATGTGGATTCGCAAACCGCGCGAAAAAACTCCGGTGATGAGCGTCGTTCTGTTACTTCGGCTACCGCTTGCTATCCTGCGAAAATACGCCTTCGATCCAAACTGCAAGCAGAGCGGACGTCTGCTGCCGGTTCCCTCCAATCAGAAAATGAACGCTTACATGATCGAAATCGCCACGATATGCGGCCTCAACAAAAAGTTAACAACCCATTGTGCCCGCCACACATTCGCCTGTCTCGCGGTAGAATGTTGCCGGACCGTTGGACTCCGAAAGGATTAACCGACTCAGTAACGCTCGCATAGCCGAATCACTCTCTGAGTATCTGTCCGCTGTTCTGCTCCTGCATCTGCTTCATGTGAGCATCCAACAGATAAATCTGCTTGTTTCGCTTGGCTATCTCATCTGTAACTTTTCATTGTTCTGCTCCAGTTCCTTCAATTTACCGCTGCCGAAAAGAGAACCAACACCGCTAGCTATGGCGGTCATGGCATCCGCTGTCTTATTTTTCAGTTTCTCAGTTTTGGCTTCGCTCTTGATTTTGCAAGTTCTATATTAGTCTTTTCCTTTTCAGCAAGTAGCAAGCCGATATGCTCCTGAATATCCATCTGATTCAACAGGTCACGGTAGTATTAAGCGGTAGAAACATGCCGGGCTTCCAAGCCGACTATACCGACACTCAATCGCCCGCTCGCTTTGATCTAAAATCCGGGTGAATCTGGAAATATCGCACGGATTTCAGATTCCTGCGTTTGTCAAATAGGCGTAAAAGTATTATATTTGAAATATAATCTCCACACATGCTTCTCAGAACGAAAAAACCCGCCATCTCCGAGAAAGAATTCGGTCACATATTTTCCGAATACAACCTCCGGTTCATCGAAGTTGCCTACCGCTACGTTCGAGATCAGGATATTGCCGAAGATCTGGTGTCGGACAGCTTCGCAGCGTGTTGGGAGATGCGGGAACGACTTACCGACGAAGACAATCTTCCCGCCTATATCCTGACAGCCGTTAAAAACAAGTGCCTGAATCACCTGCGCTCCAAACTGCGGCATCTCCGAATTTCGAAAAAGATCCACTCCGTGCAACAACGGCTGATTCAAGCCGATATCCACTCATTGACCGCCTGCAATCCCGACGAATTGATCTCGAACGAGATTCATTCGATCCTCGAAGACGCACTCGGCCGCATGCCCGATCTGACACGGAAGATCTTCATGGGAAGCCGTTACGAAGACAAAAGCTACAAAGAGCTCGCCGACGAACTGCACATAGCTTATACCCACGTGAATTTCGAGATGCGCCGCGCGCTGAAAATCCTACGGGAAGAGTTCAAGGACTATATTCCGGCCCTGATCCTATTGTCGGAAATCTGCGACATACTGTAAATTCTCCCTTCACCAGCTTTCTTTCGATCCAAAAACATACCGTTTTGCTACTGAGACGGTCTATTCGTTTGTTATTATATAAACGACAAAACCGAAAACGCATGAACGATTCCCTGCTGTATAAATTTATCCGCAACGAAACCTCGGAAGAAGAGACCGAAGCCGTGCTGGACTGGCTGGATGCCGATCCCGCCAATCAACATTATTTCGACCGGCTGGACCGGCTGCTGAATATCGTCCGGCTGAATGATCCGACCGGAGGACGCAGCATCCGCAAACCGTTCTTCCTTCACCGGCGCCCGATCGTCGCATGGAGTCTCCGCATAGCGGCCGTACTATGCCTCTGTCTGGGCGTAAGCTATTTTGCTGCTTCGGCGATGTTCGACCGCAAGGCCCAAAAGACGATCGGCGTATTCGTACCCGAAGGCCAACGCATGTGCATGACGCTCGGCGACGGTACGACCGTATGGCTCAACTCCGGAACGAAGCTCGAATATCCGGCAGTTTTCGGGTCGAAAGAGCGGCGCGTAAAAGTCTCCGGAGAGGCCTTGTTCGACGTCGAACACGATGCCGCCCACCCCTTCATCGTCGAGACCTTCGCCTGCGAGGTAGAGGTACTCGGAACGAAATTCAACGTGGCGGCGAACGAAAAGACCTGCGATTTCACCGCGGCTCTGTTGCGTGGACGACTCAAAGTAACCAATGTTCTGAATCCGAGCGAACGGATCGTGATGCGCACAGACGATATGGTCTGCCTGAAAGAGGGCGGACTCGTATTGATGAAGATCGACGATCCCGACGATTTCCTGTGGGCCGAAGGTTTCGTCAATATCCGCAGTTCGTCGTTCGAAGAGCTGATGAAGAGACTGGAAAAGACCTACGGCACGAGGATCGTCATCGAACGCGAAACTTGTCCCGGTCTGGAAGTCGTCCGGGGTAAAATTCCCATTTCAATGGGGCTGGACTATGCACTCCGGACGTTGCAGGATTTCACGCCGTTCGAATATGTTCGGGATAACGATACGAACGTCATCCGCATCCGATAGGAGGAAAACGTTTCACCTTTGTAAAACATCCAAATCACAACGCCTATGAAGCAGAGCCTTTGAAACACGGTTCCGCGATCCGATAAAAAACCTGCGGAAACCCTATTTCCCGCAGGCGGTGTGGTCGGCGGAATCAAAACCCATTCCTAACAACCACTAATCTACAAATTTATGAATAAAAATTTTATTCAGCAAATTCGCCGTTCATTTGTGGTACTGCTCCTATGTTTCTCATTGCTGCCGGCGGCTTCGGCACAAACGCAACGGCAGCCCCGTCTGACATTGAAATTGCAGCAAGTCTGCATGGAACAGGCCCTCAATGAGATCGAAAAGCGAATTTCCTCCTATTTCATCGTCAACAAAGGCGTCGACATCGGAAGAATCGTTAGCATCGATGCCGTCGACCAGTCGCTGAGCGCGGTTCTGGATCAACTGATCGAAGGGACGAATTACACCTATAAGATCAACACCGCAAATATCATGCTCTCAGTCCGGTCTCCGGAGAGCACCAACTCATCCAAAGTCCGCATCGAAGGGACGGTCTCGGACACCAAGGGCCAGCCTATCGTCGGAGCCGCCGTCGTCGTCAAGGGCACGACGCTCGGCACAAGCACCGACGTCGACGGAAAGTTCACATTGACCCTGCCGGTCCCGACGGACGAGACCGTGCTGTCGGCCAACTATCTGGGTTACGAACCAGCGGAGGTTCCCGTCGGCAATCGCTCCGAAATCCGAATCGTCCTCAAAGAGTCGACCGTGGGTATCGCCGACGTCGTGGTAGTCGGATATGGCACGCAAAGAAAGGTCAACGTGACCGGAGCTGTGAGCCAAATCACCACCGAAGAGCTGAAAGACCGCCCCGTAACCTCCATGTCCCAAGCGCTCCAAGGAGTCGTCCCCAACCTGAACGTGACCTTCGGTTCGGGGCAACCCGGAACGGGAGGTTCGCTGAATATCCGCGGCACGACCTCCATCAACGGAGGATCGCCGTTGGTGCTCATCGACGGCGTACCCGGTAACATCGACCGTATCAATGTCAACGACGTGGAGAGCATTTCGGTTCTCAAAGACGCTTCAGCGTCGGCCGTCTACGGCGCACGCGCCGCTTTCGGCGTCATTCTGGTCACGACCAAGTCCGCCAAAGAGGGGAAGATATCGGTCCACTATCAGAACAATTTCGCGTGGACGACACATGCCACCTCCACGGACTACATCACCGAAGGATATACGAACGCCCGAATCAACGACAATGCATTTTTCATGGCCCAGGGAGCGCACCTGTTCCGTTACACGGCCGAAGACTGGGCCGAAATGGAAGCTCGCATCCACGACAAAACCGAGAATCCCGAACGTCCGTGGGTCGTCGTTAAACCCCACAACGGCCGCGACCGTTACAATTATTACGGCAATTTCGACTGGTTCAACTATTTTTACAGCAAGTGGCGTCCCAAGCAGTCGCACGACCTCAGCATATCGGGATCATCCGAGAAGATCCGATACCTGCTTTCGGGCGGCTACTCGCGTGAGCAGGGCATTTTCCGCGTCGCGCCAGACGTGAACAAACGCTACAACTTCCGCGTAAAGGTCGATGCGGACATCACCCCTTGGCTCACTGTGAGCAGCAACACCCGCTATTTCAAATCCGATTACTCGTGGAAAGGATTCAATCAAGCCTTCACGCCGTCATCGGACAACCTCATCGGATCGGGCGACGCACAGTTCTACGTCCCCTACTACCATTATCATCCTCAATACGTCCCGTTCAATCCCGACGGCACGTTGACGGGCAACTCCGAGATGTCGAACTATACGATGGGGTTCGGACTGCATGCAATTCAAGAGAACGGACAGTCGAAAGGGAGCCAGAAATATTCCGAATTCTCGTCGACCTTCCAAGTCGTGTTAAAACCGGCGAAAGGACTGATGCTGACAGGAAATTACACCTACACACACGATTTGTTCGAACGCTACTACCGTTCGACGAAGGTACAGTACTCGCTCTATCCGGGGCAGTTGAGCGACTGGAACTGGGCGGCACTGAACACCGACCAGTTGACCGAACGGATGTATACGAACAACTTGCAGGTTTTCAATGCCTTCGCCAACTACGATGCGACATGGGGCCGTCACGGATTGAAACTGATGGCCGGATTCAATCAGGAGTTACTCCAATACAAGAATATCAAGGCCAGCGGAACGAACCTGCTGTCCCAGACGCTCAATGATCTCAATCTGGCTACGGGAGAAACACCCGTGATCGGAGGCGGTGCCAGCGAATATGCATTGCGCGGAGCCTTCTGGCGGATCAACTACGATTTCGACGGGAAATACCTCGCCGAGATCAGCGGCCGTTACGACGGGACGTCGCGGTTTCCGAAAAATTCACGGTTCGCAGTATTTCCCTCCTTTTCGCTGGGCTACCGTATCAGCGAGGAATCCTACTTCGAACCGTTGCGCAAAGTGATCGACAACCTGAAAATCCGCTACTCCTACGGGACGCTGGGTAATCAGGAAGTAGCCACCTATGCCTATATCGCCTCGATGGCCTCCGCCAATTCGTCATGGCTGGATAACGGACAATATATCAAACAAGTATCTGCACCGGCTGCCGTAGCGAAAAATCTGACATGGGAGTCGGCGACGACGAACAACATCGGTGTCGACCTGGATATGTTCAACAACCGCCTCTCTTTCGTCTTCGACTACTATACGCGCGATACGAAAGACATGCTCACGCAGGGACGTAAACTGCCGGCCGTCTTCGGAACGGGCGAACCCAAAGAGAACGCCGCCGATCTGCGGACGACGGGGTATGAAATCTCGCTTTCATGGCGGGATCAATTCAAAGCCGGACGCCATCCGTTCCACTACGGGCTGTCGTTCATACTGGCCGACGCCACTTCAAAGATCACCAAATTCGACAATCCCGCCGGATTGCTGAGCTCCCACCGCGTAGGAGAGGAGATCGGCGAACTGTGGGGATATGTCTACGACGGATTTTTCCAGACCGACGAAGAGGCTGCGGAATATACTTCACGCGTGAAATACGGCAACGTCGCCCAATTCGGCAATGCAGGCGGTTACAAGGCCGGAGACATCCGCATCCGCGACGTGGACGGCAACGGCTACATCAACGAAGGCGCCAACACGGTTTCCAATCCGGGCGACAAAGTCAAACTGGGCAATTCGACGCCACGCTACTCCTACGGCATCACCCTCACGGCAAGTTGGAACGGCATCGACCTCTACATGCTCTTTCAGGGCATAGGCAGCAAAGACTGGTATCCGCCCGGGGAGACAACGCTCTTCTGGGGTCCCTACTCGCGCCCTTATGCTTCATTCATCCCGCGGGACTTCATGGACAAAGTCTGGTCTCCGGAGAATCCCGACGCCTATTTTCCTCGTCTGATCGGCTATCGACACGGACAGGATCTGGGACACATCAACTCGATGTACCTTCAAGATGTCGGTTATTGCAAACTGCGTAACATCACGCTCGGATACACTCTCCCTGACAAATGGATGAGAAAGATCGGAATCTCGAAATTCCGCATCTACGCCAGCGGAGAGAACCTCTTCACATGGAGCAAGCTCGAAAGCGACTACATCGATCCCGAAGAGACGATGGTCTATTCGGATGCCCGCACCTACCCCATGGGACGCACGATCTCTTTCGGCATAGAACTGTCATTTTAAAACCCATGCGAATTATGAAAAAATACAACTTGTTAGCAACCCTGTTCCTGCTGGGAATTTGCAGTTGCAACGACGATTTCATGGAACGCTATCCTCTGGACTCCCTTGCTCCGGAGAACTATTTTCGCAACGAAGCGGAACTGAAAGCCTATACGAATAGTTTCTACAGTATCCTTCCCGATCTGGCCAACGGATTCTACACCGACTATCGTCAGGGCGACGACATCGTTCAGAAGACCGTTCCGACCGAATTTCGCTCTGATCTGAGAACTGTTCCGGCCAGCGGCGGAGGCTGGACATGGAACGGACTGCGGTCGATCAATTTCTTTTTGGCCAACTCGCATCGCTGTCCGGACCGAAACGCAAGGGAGAAATACGACGGTATCGCCCGTTTCTGGCGCGCCTACTTCTATTTTGAAAAACTCGTCCGTTTCGGCGACGTACCGTGGTATGACAAACCGATCGAACAGGGCGACGAGGCCGCACTGATGCAACCGCGGCTATCGCGCGGTGAAATCTTCCGCAAAATACTCGAAGACATCGACTATGCGATTACCTACGCCCCGGACGAACGCAATGCCTCACACATTACTCGGTGGACGGCACTCGCATTGAAATCGCGCATGTGCCTTTTCGAAGGGACTTGGCGCAAATACCGTGACTTGACCGGCTGGGAGGAGATCCTCGGACAATGTGCGAGCGCCTCGCTGAGGATGATCGAGCAGAGCGGATATTCGGTACACATGTCGACGGCAGACGAAGCCTATCGCGAACTGTTTCTCTCTGAGACTCCCTATGCCGACGAGATCATCCTGGCTTCGACCTACAACAACGATCTGAATCGCAACCATTATGTCAATCTGCACCTGCAAGGTCCTTCTCAGGCTCTCTGCGGAATGACCCGCGCATTGTTTTGTTCCTACCTGTGCGCAGACGGTACGCGCTATACAGAACGCGAGGGATATGCCACGGAGGAGTTCTTCGCCTCGACCCGCAACCGCGATCCGCGTCTGTCGCAGTCGATTCGCACGGCTGGATACCGCTATCCGAACCAAAGAACCGAACTGCTGCCCGATCTGGGATGCACCATGACCGGCTACATGCTCACCAAATACGTCACCAACGTGACGACGGTCAACGGAACGAATGCACTCCCCTATTTCCGTTCTGCTGAAGTGCTGTTGAACTACGCCGAAGCAAAAGCCGAGCTGGGGATATTGAAACAAAGCGATATCAATCTGTCTATCAAATGGCTGCGCGATCGGGTAGGAATGCCGAACATGGATGTGGAAAAGGCCAACTCCGCACCGGACCCCTATCTGGCCGAACAATATCCGGGCGTGAGCGGCCCCGACAAAGGCGTCATCCTCGAAATCCGCCGCGAACGCCGCATCGAACTGTTTCTCGAAGGATTTCGTTGGCTGGACATTCTGCGCTGGAAAGAGGGGCAGTTGCTGGCGCGCCCGCAATACGGCGCCTACTTCGGCGGTGCGGGCCCCTACGACCTCAACGGCGACGGGACGGTCGATCTGGTACTTTATAGCGGATCGCGCCCCGCCGGTTACGAAGGTGCTTCGTTCGTCGATCTATCGACGTTGCATTTGTCAGAGGGCAGTTCAGGCGAGATCGTCGTCACCCCGAATATCGCCCGTTCGTGGAACGAACTACGGGATTACCTCTACCCTATCCCACTGCAAGAGTTGCAGCTCAACACCAATCTGGTGCAGAATCCGCAATGGGATGTAGAATAGACAGAATCAAAAACAAGAGACATGAATAAAATGAAAACCGCTTTACTGAACATATCCTACATAGCGCTCACCGCAGCCGTTCTGGCGATCGGATGCAGCAACGGAGACGACGCAACCGGCGGAAAATCCGACACGGACCCGACCGAGAAGAGCTATCTGCCCGACTGGCAGCAGGGATGCCTCGACATCCACCATATCGCCACCAACCGCGGCGACGCAACCTTCGTGATCGCACCCGACGGCACGACGATGCTGATCGATGCCGGCGACGTCGGCAATGGCTGGGGTACAAGCGGCGGGCCGGTCTTCCCTAACGATTCGAAGACACCGGGCGAATGGATCGTCGCCTATATCGACCATTTCACGCAAAAACTGCCGGCGACGTCGACATTGGACTATCTGTGGCTGACCCATTTCCACGGCGATCATATGGGAACGGGGGCCGCCTCGTCCGGAACATCAGTTGCAGGCTACCGGCTTTCGGGCGTCACGACGGTCGGCGAGCACGTGGCGATCCACAAGATCGTCGACCGGGCCTATCCCTCCTATGACATTCCTTCGCAGAAAGCCGTCATGGAGAATGCCAACGGCGATTTCATGAACGACTATCTGGCTTTCGTCGACGACCAGACCGGCAGAAAAGGAGCCGTCGCCGAGCGATTCGAGGTCGGCAGTAACACGCAGTTCTCACTCACGCATGACGCCGCGGCCTATCCGACTTTCACTGTCCGCAATCTCTGCGCCAACGGCGAGGTATGGACGGGTTCGGGCACAGCATCGGAGAAGAGCTACACAGACCTCTCCAAATTCGATGAGAACGCCCTGAGTGGAGCCATTAAAATGAGCTACGGACCTTTCTCCTATTATGCCGGCGGAGACCTCGGCGGCGGAACGGACTATACACAATACCCCTCGTCGGAACGTGATCTCGAAACGCCTGTGAGCAAAGTCTGCGGTAAAATCACCGTTTTGAAAGCCAACCATCACGGTTGCGGCGATACGACCAATCCCGTCTTCCTGCGCAACCTGCATCCCGATGCCATCGTCATTCTGGCCTCACACGTATTGCATCCATACGGCTCGACGATGGCCCGTATGCTCGACCCGCTGGCATGGAGTGCGGACGCCGACCTCTACATCACGTCGGATCTCTGCCGGCAGAAACAGGGAAGCCAGTTCAATCGTTTCAAACCCTATGGCCATGTCGTCGTCCGCGCCTACGAAGGCGGTACGAAATATCGGATTTTCGTACTTGATCCGCTGGCCGGAGATTATCCGATCAAATACGCTTCGGACGAAATGAACGTCCAAACCAATTAACCCCAAACGATCCGTTATGAAAAACAACATCATCCACAAAATAGCCTCCCTCGTACTGGGAGTATTTCTGATATCCGGATTTTTCAGCGCCTGCGAAGAAGAGAATCAGCAGGAGTACAAGGCAATCCGAATGGAGACTCCCGAAGCAGGAGCATCGTTTGATCTAGCCGATGGCGCCATCCGTTTCCGCTGGCAGGTATCGGGCATCATTCCCGACGGCTACAACTTCATTCTGGCCTCCGACCGATCGGAAGCCGACCGTAAAGTCTACGAGATGCAGGCGACGGCCTTCTCGCGCGAAATGGATGCGGCCGACCTCGACCTGCTGCTCAAACAATGGGGCTACGAAGCCGGCACGGCCGCCACGATCTACTGGCGCGTCGAGGCGGTTGGAGGCGGAGTCGATGCCGAACCGTTGCGCGAGGTCACGATCCGACGCATGGAGGCCGAAGCGGTCGAAATCCCTCTGGGAACCCCTTCGGACAATGCGATTTTCGATCTGCGTTCGGTCGCCGACATTCGATTCGGCTGGACGAACAACATCGATATTTCCTCCTATGCCATGGAATTCAGCCTTACCGAGGAGGGCGAGAAGCTCAACCTTGATACGGGAGTGGTCGATCTGACGAACATCGTCGGCAACACGATCGACTTGCCGGCCGAAACGCTCCAAAAGATCATCGAAGGATCGGGACAGGGCACGTCGGTCGTCAGTCTCTACTGGAAGATCCGATCGAACAGCAAGGAAGCCCCCGGTGCAAGCGCATCCCGGCGTATCCGCTTCATCCGACAGAATGCCACGGAGGTCTCCCCCGTCGGCGAACTGAAAGCCGTTCCGGGCTACAAGCGGGCCCGTTTGTCGTGGAAGATCGACGATCCCCAAACGACACGTATCGGAATCTCCTGGACCGGAGGTTCGCAAACAGTCGAAGTGACTCCGAGCGACAGCGAAATGTCCGTTGTATTGGACAACCTTCCCGAAGGCGAGATCGGATTTTCGGTCATCAGCTACGATGCTCAGGAGCGTGCCTCCGAACCGGCAACCGTCACGGCTCGCATCTACGGTGACGAATTCGCCCGAGGACTGGAAAACCGACGGATCGCACTCGACAAACTGACCCGCGAAGGAGTCGCACTGACGGTCGAACCCCTGACGCACCGCTATCTGCTCTATTCGGAACTCGGCTACATGAACGCAGACGGAGAAGAGGCCGTACTCCGCATCGAAAACGACCGACAGACGCTGACGCTCGATCCCGCAACCCTGACGCTCGGAAAATCCGTCACGCTGCGATCTTTCTATGCGCCCGAACCCGAGGTACTCGATCCATTCATCCCCGAGAACGTCCCCGAAATCTATATCCCCGTTTACGGTCTGATGGACAAGAAACTACACACCCGCATCAACGGCGTGGCCTGTGATCACGGCGAGAACGCCGCTTTCCCCGTCGCCATGATGTTCGACGGCATCACGACCGACCCGCTGAACATGTGGCACACCAGCGGCAACAGCCACAACGCGAGCAATGCCGACGAATCGCTGGCTGATGATCCGATTCTGCTGACACTCGATCTGGGGCGAAGCGCACACCTGAGCAGTCTGGTAATCTGGGGCCGCTACGGAGGCACTCCCGAGAAACCGCTCTACGACAGTTCCCTGCCATTGATGCCGGGAGCATCCTATTGGGCCTTCGGGAGCTACAATGCACGGGTCTTCGAGGTATGGGGCAGCAATGTGCAGCCGGCCGATGTCGCCGACGAGAACAAGTGGAAAGCCGACGGGACTTGGAAAAATTCCGGCGAATGGACTAAGTTGGCTGACTGCGAAATCGTTCGGCCCTCGGGATGTCCGGCGACGAGTTTCGGAGACGAAGATCTGAACCTCTATCCCGGAGCCTATCCGCCCAGTGCCGAAGATTTCGCGGCCGCCGCCGAAGGCTTCGAGTTCCCGATCGCCGCGGATCGCCCCGCCGTACGCTATCTGAGACTGGTCATCAAGACGAACTGGCATTACAACCAACGCAAACGCGTCTCACAGGGAGAACTGTCATTCTACGCATTCGAACCGGAACCGGCCGAATAAAGGACTCCGTATTGTCTAGAGGATTCGAGATTAAAATTCACGAATCCTCTGGAAATCACCGATAAAAAAAAACATAAAAGCACCTCAAAATTCCGAAACGATGAAATATCTGAAACATGCGGCCACGACCGCCTGCCTCGGTCTGATACTCTGCGCCTGTTGCCGGCACGACGCGACGACAACCGCCCTTCCCGCCAACGAATACTACGTGGCAGCCTATGTCTGGCCTTCCTGCCACGACGATCCCAAAGCACGCGAAGCTTTATGGAGCGAGGGCTCCGGCGAGTGGGAGATTATTCGCAAAGGCAATCCCCGTTTCGAGGGGCATTACCAGCCAAAACGTCCGTTATGGGGCTACGAAATGGACAACGACCCGCAGGTCGTCGAACGGTGGATCGACGCCGCCACGTCTCACGGAGTCAACACCTTCGTCTATGACTGGTACTGGTACGACGAAGGTCCCTATCTCGAAAGTGCCCTGAACGACGGATTCCTCAAAGCCCGCAACAACGCGAAAATGAACTTTTACATCATGTGGGCCAACCACGACGTCAAGAAGAACTACTGGAACTACCACCGTTACGGCCAGAACGAGGAGTTGCTGTGGAATGCGTGCGTCGACCGGCGAAACTTCGAAATCATCGTCGAACGCATCATTCGGCAGTATTTTTCCCGCCCCAACTACCTCAAATTCGACGGCTGTCCCGTAATGGCGATCTTCGACGTCAAGAAACTGATCGAGAGTTTCGGCGATCTGGATGCTACCCGCAAGGCATTGGATTACTTCCGCTCCGAGGTCAAAAAACGAGGCTATCCCGACCTACATCTGCAACTGATCTACGGCGGCGGATATTTTCTGAACGACGTCTCGCAGGAGAAACTCCGCCAGCGGGTGAAAGCACTCGGATTCGACAGCGTGGCATTCTATAACATGGGCGGCTTCGATCCCGACTACCTGGTACACGGCGCCAACGCCCTCGCAATCCGCCAGCAGTGGGACGCTGCGCTCGACGTGCCGCTCTTCCCTTGTGTCTCGATCGGCTGGGACGACACGCCGCGTTTCCCCGCCAAAGGAGCAGCCGACGTCACCCGCTGGCACAACTCTCCGACGAGTTTCGCCGGCCTGCTCTCCGAAGCCAAGCGTTATGCGGACTCTCACTCCGAACAACCGCGTCTGATTACGATCAACGCATGGAACGAATGGGTGGAAGGGAGCTATCTGTTGCCTGACATGCTCAACGGATTTGGTTATCTGGAAGCCGTGCACGATGTGATGCAGGGCAAATACGACCAAGGAACGGCCTCTGCCTTGTGATCCTCCCGCAGCCATGCGACGAAACGAGGGAGCCCGCTTCAAAACGGACTCCCTCGTACTTATCGGGCAACTACAACTATTTCTTCACTATCGGCACCTCGTCGAGAAGAAGCGCCCCTTGCCGACCTTCGCCTCGTTCTTTTTACCCATGATCGTGATCGCATCTTCCGGTTTGAGGTTGGGAATCTCCACCACGACCTCTTTCCGGACCATATCCATCAACACGGCTGGATCGCCGTCGATGACATCGGAATCGATGATGCGGACATCGGCAGCCACGACGGCATCATTCTCATAAATGTCTATCAGCTTATTGTCCATTGTGTACCCCGCACCGGTGGTTACCTCGCTCCACGGCGTCGCCTTGAATGTCAGTGTCATGGCGTCACCCTCCGCACTCAGTCTCTCTCCTCCCAGCGCGAGGATGCGGAACGCGCCCACGTTACTGCCGTTGCCGCACTTCGTGTAACCCTGACAGGGCTGTATGTCACCCTTGCCGACGCCACGATCCCGGATGCGGGCATAGCCGATCCTCACGTAGACTTCAGCATTGAAATTGGCCGCTTGTGTAGTAGTTATCGTAGGTCGTCACAGCAGCTTTCACAACCGTATCCCATTGCAGTTTCCAAATACTCATCTGCGTATTGTCGTTCTTCGTGCGGGCGCACGCAGCCTGATTGAGCCAGTCGCTGCGCACGCGGAAATAGTCGGTCTTACCCGGGCGGATCAGATTCTCCTCCGAACCCACCGAAAGATCGCCACTCTTGATCAGGCCGAGAAAGGTCATGCGCGTAGGATAGTCGTAGTACCACTGGTCGAAGGTCGATTTGATTGTCCACGTATAGCTGTACTCGGCCATCAACTCGGCAGCCTCCGAAGGTGCGTGCGGCGTTCATATCGTCTCATGCGAAGGTCAGCGACGAAGTGCTTCGGGCATAGAGCCGCACGTTCGTAGGCGCTGCGCCGCGATCTGGAGAACAACTGGGCCGTCGTAGCAGAAGGTATCCAGACCGTACTGCGCCGCGCGGGCTATCCCTCGCCCTACGAGGCGCTCAAGGCGCTCACGCGTACCAACGCCCACATCACCGCCGAAGCCATCGCCGCGTTCATCGCCGCGCTCGACGTTTCGGATGCCGTGAAAGCCGAACTGCGCGCCATCACCCCGGCAAGTTATACAGGCGTCGATTTCTGACAGGAGGAGCATCGACCGTGAAAAGGAAGCTCGGATTCGATCCGGGCTTTTTTTTCGATATGCCCCGAAAGACGGCCCCGCCGGCAAGATGGCACTCTATTGTCATTCCGAGCACAGTGAAACGAAGCGCGGAAATCGTCCGCTTTTCTTTTTGTCCGCGGCTGTTGTTCTTTGCCGGCTGCTGTTTCCAAGCGCCCGATCCTCACGTCGGATGCGCGGCGCATCCTCCTCAGGATGACAGAAGAAACCGGCACCCAATACGGGGTTCGAGCCGGACATCTGGTCGAACGGTCTTCCTCCCGACAAACGTCCCGCGACCGCCTCGCCCATACGACCGCACAATCCGCAGCAGGCGCCCATCCGATACGCCCCGACAGAGAGCAGGAAATCGCTGAAATAAACTATTTTACACCCAAACCGACATCGGCGTCGGAACGCTGGACGCACTGTTAAAGGAAGAGCTGAAAAGGTCCGCTACCTGATCGTCATCTGCTCGTCCAACGCCGCCCGTTCCCAATGGGTCGACAAAGAGGTTCAGGAGTTTGTCGATCTGGGAAGAAGCGACCGAATAATCCCCTATATCATCGACGGCTCCCCGGATGCCGAAAAGCCCGGCAGGCGATGCTATCCTCCGGCTCTGAAACGGGAAAATCTCGGTGTTTCGGTTGCGGCGGAGCTGGACAAAGAAAAAGCCTTCGTCAAAGTCGTTGCGAAACTCTTCGAAGTCGGATTCGACGACTTATGGAATCGGGAAGCGCGCAGGAGATGGAAAAGACGCGTCGTCGGAGGTTTGGTCATAGTGGCGTTTCTGGCATCCGGTCTGTCGATCTGGAACGGATTTTTCCGCAGCAAGGTCAGCTATTACCGCGATTTCGTCTTGGAAGGAGGCGTGCCGAAAGGGATATACGGACTGTCGTCAAACGAGGTGAGCCACCGCAACAACTCATGGAAATTCGTCACCCGAGCAGGGAAGGTAAGAAAAATGACGCTCGTCAATTCCTACGGCAAACTGAACCCCGATGCGACGACGGAAAACAATTTCTCGCTGTTCGGGGCCCTCGACATGAACATATTGTACGACAGCGAAGGCCGGATCAACGAGATAGAAGAGTACGACGATCGAGGAAATCTGACGAAGGTGGACTTCTACGATGCCGGCAACCGGTTGACCGTTATCGACGTTATCGGAGCACCCCTAAAGAACAGAAATACCGGGTATGCCTCCCTCGCATGCCGATATGACAAGAAAGATCGCCTTACGGAGATGTCGTGGTACGACGAAACAGGGAATCGCTGCCGCACGGATGAGTTGTCATGCGCCTTGTTGAGGCTGAGATGTGACAAGACCGATATACTCGAAACCGCCTATTTCGACGAACGGGAAAGACCGTGCAGAGTCGACGGCGTTGCAAAAACCGCCTACAAATACAAGAAGGGCAACTTGGTGGAAATCCGAAACTCGGGAGTCGACGGAAAACTTTGTCTGTCGCAAACCGATCGAGTGGCCGTTACGAAATATACGTATGACGACGACAATCGTCTCGTACGGGAGTCCTATTACGGACCCGAAAAAAAGCCGTTTATTTACAACCGGATCATCGCTAAGAGCGGATTCATTAACCGTGAACATCTCTTCGGCGGATATGCAAAAAGCCGATGCCGTTACGATGCGTCGGGAAATTTACTGGAGCAGTCTTACTACGGTACCGACGGCAGTTTGTGTCTCTACGATCAATATTTCCGATACAACGGCTATTGGACGCGGTTGAAAAGCGGGTATGCAATCGTCAGACACACCTACGATTCGGAGAACAATCTGATTAAAACCGCCTACTTCGGAACGGACGGACGGCCTTGCCGGTATTTCGAATACGAGGCGGGGTTCGATACCGTTCTATGTTCGCTGGAATATGCCGAAGTCCGGTACGCATACGACTCCCGAGGCAACAGAATCAACGAGTCCTACTACGACGTAAACGGAGAGCCTTATCCGTGCTTTTCCCAAAGAGACGGACTTCTGTCCGTCGAAACCCGCGGCGGATATGTCAAAATCATCTATACATATAATAATAACGGAACTCTGACCGACACGTCGTATTACGATGCCGGCGGGAACCGCCTATTTTGACCGGCACGGCGACACGTTCCTTCAAAAAAGCACACCGAGGCCGGTACCGAAAAAGCTCGGCAACCGGCAAGCTATCTCCAAAACGAGCGGTTTTGAAAAAGAGGGTTGTTTATTTTGAAAAAGGCACTACCTTTGTAGCAGTTACCTAAAACATTATCAACCATGACAAAAGCAGAACTGGTAAAAGCAATCGCCGCACAGACAGGCATCGAAGCCGTAACGGTCGCCACCGTAGTAGAACAGACGATGGAGGAGATCCGCCAATCGATGATCGGCGGCGAGAACGTTTATCTGCGCGGATTCGGGAGTTTCATCCTCAAGCACCGTGCGCAGAAGGTAGCGCGGAACATCGCCAAGAACACGTCGATCACGATCCCCGCGCACAACACTCCGGCCTTCAAACCGTCGAAGGAGTTTCTGGACAAAGTGAAGTAGGCCGATGTCCCGAATTTTACGATTTCTCTTTCCGGCAACCCGATATACCCCTCAGGCCTCCCTTTTTCTGCTGGCCTTGCGGGTGCTTTTCGGTGTGCTGCTGCTCTTGCACGGCATCGCGAAACTCAACGATTTCACCGCGCTGTCGGCCGTCTTCCCCGATCCGCTGGGATTGGGCAGCCGGATTTCGCTCGTGCTGGCAATCTTCGCAGAGCTGTTTTGTTCGGTCGGGTTCATCGTCGGCGCCTTCTACCGTCTGGCGTTGATTCCGATGATCTTCACCATGTGTATCGCGCTGTTCGTCATTCACGGCAGCGATCCCTTCGCCGTGAAGGAACTCGCCGTAATCTACCTCTCGGTCTTCGTGCTGATGTATATTTCGGGACCCGGCAATTATGCGCTCGACCACCTGATCGCCGAACGGATTCGTGAATAGCACGCGGATTCGTGCAGAAACGAAGCCTGCCCGTCGGTCTGACGGGCAGGCTTTTTCAACCGCCATCGGGCAAAAGCGGCTACGGCTTAGAAGGCGTCCCGTCGTTTCGGAGCTTGATCTCGAGCGAAGCTCCCGACCACTGATTGATCTTGTAATGCGTATCGCCGAACGGAACGCCTGCATAACCGATGCGCAGACGTACGTCGAAAGGGGACACTTCGCCGATCTCGCGGGTTTCGGGCAGCGTATGCGGCACGATGTAGAGATACATCACGATGTGATCGCACGCGACGCTGCGAATCCCGATTCGGCGTTTTGCACCCGTCGCCGTACCCTCCGGCGGAACGGTGAGATCGCTTCCGACCGGCGCCACGATACTCTCGGCCGAGGCGAACCCTACACGGTTGCCGGCGGCATCGAAGCAGCCGCACAAGATCGTCACATTGTAGCGCCACCAGCCCTCGTAGCGGCTCTCCACTTCCACCGAGAATCCTTCGTCGTTTTTCATAGACAGGTTTTTCACAAAGATAGTGCAAGCCGAGCGCAAAAGCAAACCTGTTTGCGGTTTTGCCGAGGCGCGGCCTATCTACGCGGAGGCCTGTCCGCCGCAAAGCACGCAAGCCGAGCGCAAAAGCAAACGACAATCGTCGTGCTGAGCGAGCCGGATGGCGAACGCGAGCATCGACCGTTTTCTGTTTTGCCGAGGCGCGGCCGGACCATGCGGTGCGGCATGATAACCGCGTTCGATCCTCACGTCGGAATCCTCAACGGATTCCTCCTCAGGATGACAA
>URRP01000042.1 GCA_900550375.1 uncultured Alistipes sp.
ACGCCGTCGCCCAGCTCCAGAATCGAAATATCGAACGTACCGCCGCCCAAGTCGTACACGGCGATCTTCATGTCGGCGCTCTTCTTGTCCAAGCCATAAGCCAACGCCGCAGCCGTAGGCTCGTTGATGATACGACGCACCTTCAGACCGGCGATTTCACCCGCCTCCTTGGTGGCCTGACGCTGCGAATCGGAGAAATAGGCCGGCACGGTGATGACCGCTTCGTCGACGGTCTGTCCCAGATAGTCCTCCGCCGTCTTCTTCATCTTCTGAAGGATGATGGCCGAAATCTCCTGCGGACTGTATTGACGTCCGTCGATCTCCACACGCGGCGTATCGTTCGGACCTTTGACGACCTTATACGGCGCACGTTCGATCTCCGAGTGCACCTGGTCATAGGTTTCGCCCATGAAGCGCTTGATCGAGAAGATCGTACGCGTGGGGTTGGTGATGGCCTGACGTTTGGCAGGATCGCCGACCTTCCGCTCGCCGCCCTCGGTGAACGCGACCACCGAAGGAGTCGTACGATGGCCTTCCGAATTGGGAATAACGACAGGTTCGTTACCCTCCATAACCGCTACGCAAGAGTTCGTAGTACCTAAATCAATACCGATAATCTTTCCCATAATCTTAAAGTATTATTGTTTTCAAATTATTTCTTTCTGTCCGCTCCTTATGGAACCTTCACGTGCCGCAAAACGAGCAAAGGTTATACCAAACGACTTTTCATCCGAAAATATCCGAATGATCCCGCCGCAGCCTGCCAAAAACGCACTTACGACTGACAAAATGACGGTCGGACGGCCGCTTTCCGACCGTCGGAATGACAGTCCGGGCAGCAAATATGCATCCGGCGGAAAGGCGTTCGAAACCTGCTGTTCAGACGGCCGCCCTCTGCCGTCCGACCGCCGTGCCCGCCGCAGCCCGCCATCCGCTTTCTCCGCGAAAACAGGCGCCGACACACTTCGCCCCGCCGCAGCCCGACCGCCGACCGCCGGTTTCCGTCATCTGCCTCCTCGGCATGAACAGCCCCCTCCCCGCACCGCCGCATTCGACCCTTTCACGGCACCGGTTCGCTCCGCGAAAACAGGCGTGGAAAAGAGCGGAATCGCTAAAAAATGACTTTCTCCGAAATTTGTGCACGGATATTGCCTCGGGGATTTGTAAAATTCAAATTAATATCGTACTTTAGTAGGTGAAATATCAACTCTAAAACTTATAAAGCTATGGTTATTACATTTAATGAGTTGCGCCGTATCAAGGATAAGCTGCCCAGCGGCAGTTCGCAACGGATAGCGAATGAATTGGGAATCGATGTGGATACTGTTCGCAACTATTTCGGCGGAAAGCATTACGATGCCAAAGGAAATATCGGCATTCATGTGGAACAGGGTCCCGACGGCGGAGTTGTAACGCTGGACGATACCACGATCCTCGATGCGGCGATGCGCATTCTCAACCAAGAATAATACGACCGGCACGTCAGATTTAACGGCTTCCGCAAGGGGGCCGTCTTTTTTTGGTATCGATACCGAAAAACACAGCGACGGTTCCTCGCCGTATTTCTCCGGTACAATTAAATTTAAACAGCTTCTGAAATATTGCCAACCAAATAATGCAGGACGCGCCCGTGCGACCGATCGTTCGACGAATGCCTTATTTTCGCTCCGCCCTACTCTGCTGCTTTCGTGCAACGCATCGTCCTGCCCTAGTCGAACCTCAACGAGTCAGTTCGTCCGGCATCGGCACGGGCTGCCCCGTGGCACGGATTACCGGCATGGCGGCATTCCATCCACGCAGTTTGCCGCTTAACTCCGCAGCCAGCGCAGAGACGACATCGGGATTCTCGGCCGACACATCGTGCAACTCGCCGATATCCATCGACAGATTGTAGAGCTCCAAGGCACCGGTGTGCATACGGTAGACCAATTTCCAGTCTCCCTTGCGGATAGCGCTCAGAAAATCGACGTCATCCTGATCCTCGATCCGCCACTGATGCGGCATGTGCGACACCACAGCCCGGTCGGGATCGATTCCCGACACAGAGGCGGGAACCACAAAAGCATTCGCCGCCTTCTGATCGGCGATCTCTCCGCGTGACGCAGCCGCGGCCGCCAGCTGCGACCCATCGGTCACCAGTCTGACGAGACTCTCACCGTCGAGTTTCTGCACGACCTCGGGGTGCTTCACGCCCGCCATATCCAGAATCGTCGGGAAGAGATCCTCAGGCACCACCGGCGTATTGACTCTGGTGCCGGCCGCCGTCCTTCCGGGCCAGTAAAACATCATCGGCACACGGATACCTCCCTCGTAAACCGAGCCCTTTCCCTCGCGCAGAGGAGCATTGAACGTATGCGCCACACCGCCTTTGGACGTGTTGACGCTGTGACCGCCATTATCCGAATAGAAAATGAGTATCGTGTTGTCGGCCACACCGCGCTGCTCCAGATAATCCAGCAGTTCGCCCAGACTCCGGTCGACGCCCTCCACCATCGAAGCATATTTTGCTTGGCGTTCGTCCAACCCCTCATCCAGATATTTTTGATAATAACGCGGATCTGAATGAATCGGCGTATGCACGGCATAGTGAGAGAGGTATAGATAGAAAGGCTGCCCGTTTCGGATCGGATAATCCAACGTTTTCAAAGCCTCCTTGGTCAAGGCCTCAGTCAAATGGACATTCGAACCGTAATACTCCGTCAAGTCATGAATGGCCGAGTAGTTCCACTTTTCGGGGATGTTGCCGTAATTTTCTTCACCGTAATAACTGTCGGGCATACCTGTCATATTTCCCGACACATTCACGACAAATCCCATGTTGTAGGGAGAGGCTCCCGGCGTACCCAACGTCGCCCAATGCGCCTTACCCACATGGATGGTGAAATAGCCCGCATCCTTGAGCAACTGCACCATCGGTGTGGCATACTGGGTGTTGGCAATCCCCTGCACGGGGCTTATTCCGTTCCAGTTCCACTCGGGACGAGCAAAGGTATCTTCGATATCGCAGTTCGCCTGATTGAATCCACGCGTGCCACCCGTAAAATCGGTCGGCATGTCCTTCTCAGGGGCTGTGAAGGTGGTGATGCGCTCGTGCGCCGCATGCATACCGGTCATCAGACTGGTGCGCGTCGGCGTAGAGAGCGGACAGGCATAGGCGTTGGTCATTATCACCCCTTTGTGTGCGAGCCGCTGCATGTTGGGCGTATGAATACGCAGGTTGTTCGGATAAACCTCTTCGCCATAGGCGACAGAACTGTCGAGCCATCCATAGTCATCGACCAAAAAAAAGATGATATTGGGGCGTTCGGCCCGATTGCAAGCGGTCATGGGAGCCAACAGAGCCAATCCCATCCACGATTTGGGAAAAGGTTTCATCATCGGATTAGTTTTAGTTTTCGGAAATATATGAATATATTTCGAGAATATTGCACACCCCGCATCGGAAATGTCGCATCGCCGCAACCGGTCATCGCCGCCAGCAGCAACAGAACGCCCGCCATCGCCGTTCGACGGATGAGGTGTCGCCCCGTCCAAAATAGAGATGTCCGAATTTCTTCATAAACTATTGGTTATTAAAATGAGTCTAATGCAAATACATCGATTTATTCCATTCGTGCAAACAACCGCCGCACAAAAATGCTGGAATCGTCGCACGCAATCCGCCATAAAAAACCGGACGCTGTTTTGCGTCCGGTCGTCCCGTATGTTAATCCTGCGCCTCTTCTCCCAGCAGCTTCCGAAGAGTCGCAGTCAGCCCGCGCCCCCGCAGATCGCCGGGATCGCGCGAGACGATCCTGCCATCGGGTCCGATCAGAAAATAAGTCGGATAACTCTGCACATGATAGAGTTCCTGCACCCGTTTTTGCGGCCGGTCGGCGACAATCGGCCATGTAATCGGAGAGGTCGGCACCCACTCGTTCAGGTCTTCGGCACTGTCGGCAGCCACGCCGAGGATCTCGAATCCGGCGTCGCGATACCGCTCGTAGCACTTGTTGAGTTCTCCCTTGATCTCGGCACGGCACGGCCCGCAGCCGATTGCCCAGAAATCGAGCAGCACATAGCGTCCCTCGAAATCGTCGGGGAACCGAATCCGACGGCCGTCCAGCGTCTCGGTCTCGAACGGATAGGGGCGGAATCCGGCCTGAAGCGCATAGGGGTCGGGCTGGTCGGGGCAGGGCGTCAGCCGCAGTTCGCATCCGTCGAATCGCAGCGAGTCGAGCCGGTACATGGCTCCGTTCAAACGGACATATTCGTCGGTCGCCACGATCTTGACCGTATCGGGTCCCTCGAAACGGATGGTTACGTATGAATTGTCGTAGGCGTCGCCGTGCGGCGTCACGTGCACCGCATAGCTGTCGCCGCCCGTGACAAAACGGCCTGTACGACAGTCGTCGTAGGCGATGCACATTCCCCAGCGGGGACGGTAGGGATGGATATGAACCGTATCGGGATGAATCGCGCCGCCGACGTAGCGCTCGATGTAGACGGGCGTCGAAACGGAGGTCGTCGAATCGGCGGCGAAATAGCCGACCGTCTCGTCCGACAGATCGTCGTCGCCGTCGGTATCGATCAGGTAGGCGAACCGGTCATCGGGCGTCACACCCGCCGCCATCGCGATCCACGCGCGCATGGGCCGAGCCGAGTACTCCGCCGTATCCATACCCCACGCATCGAAGTAACGCATACAGAACTTTTCGTCCACGCGACCTTGCAGATAGCCCTGATAGAGCAGTTGGGGAAAATCGTCGTTGAAATAGATTTCGGCCTGCCGCCACTCGGCAGGAAGGCCACGCACAACGGGATAGAGCGTATCGGTCATACGGCCGGAGAGGCCGGAGACCCCGCGACCTGAAGAGGTGTTGAGCAGGACGTGTCTGTCCAGCGGCACGACAATCTGCCGCGGAGCACAAGCGGCGAACAGCAAGAGCGCCGACAACGGAAATAAAATCGATCGATGTTTCATAGGAAGGGGTTAGGTCAGGTCAGGTTGGGTCGGACGCCTCCCCGGATGCGGCACGAAGATTCCGCCCGCCGGTCGGAAGCGACCTATCGCAAAGGTAGCAAAAAAGATTGAAAAATACCCTATTCCGCTTTTATCCGGGAAATTCGTTTTAAAATCGGCCGGACAAAGGCGATCCGTCCGCCTGCCGCCGCAGCCATAGGGATTTACAAAAAATTACAGATATCCCTTCTCGACGAAATCCCCTGCGGAACGTCCGGCCTCTCCGGTGCGGAACCGTGCGTCGAATCCCCGCCGGCGCGCACCGAAGATTCGGATGCCGGCGGCCGGCAGAACCGCTCGAAAGAAGCCCCCCCCGAAAATGGAATTCACCTCGGCCGCAACCAGCTGCGACAGAGGTGAATTCGTTGAAAACGGAGCCACCGGAGCACTCGAAGACCCTCCCGACGGCAATCGCCGCCCTACTCCTTGGGTTCGATGTAAATTTCGAAAATCAACGGCGAATAGGCAGGTATCTCCGTGGTATAGGTCGTCGTCGAGGAACTGCTGTCGGAGTAGTCGTAATTCGACGAATAGTAGTAGTTGTTATACAGACCGCCGTAATAACTATTATAGTAGTTGTCGTAGTAGGAATTGCCGTACATACCTCCGTAATAATTATTATAGTAGTTGTAATAATTGTAGTAGTTATTATAATTCATATAGCTGTTAGACGAGCTGCCCGACGACGACGAACCGCCGCTCTTGCCCGATGCTCCGTAGGCGTAACTCGAGGTGGTGACGATCGACGCCCACTGTCCGTAACGCAGCTGCGGAATGCTGTAATACCAAGCATAGATGGTCTCCAGCGTCGACGTGTCGCCCGATTCCGGCACTTCGTACGTGTATGCGCTGCCCTCGCTCTGCACCTCGCCGTAGATGAGCTTCTTCACCTCGTCGATATTCGTATCGAAGATGAATCCGTCGAGGAACCGGCCGATGTACCAGATCGAAGCCGTCTCGCCGCTCTTGATCGAATCGCCTTTGTAGGTTCCTGCGCCGAAACGTTCCACCAGCGCGTCGTTGATCTTTTTGTCGAGAGCAGCCATCGGCTCGTTATACGGGAAATAAGGAACCGAATAGGTGTTCTTCCAATTGTAGGTGCCCGCCGGTTCGCGGCCGGGTGAAAAGACATGCGAGACATAGAGCTGCGGAACCGTATCCGTCGCCAGATACCACGTATATTTATACGGGTCGACGCTCGTATCGGGCAGCTCCGGTTCGTCGGTCTCGGCATCGCGCAGCGACCGGCGCACGGAAGAGAGTTTCAAATCCCCCTTATCTTCCTCCTCGACCGGGCATACCGTACCGTTGTCCTTGACGAACGCATCGACGATCTCGCCTTCATTCGCCACCGGATTCGACACGCGGCCCGTCACCTTGATATGGAGAATTGCGGGAAGGTTGGCGTCGAGCGTATACTGCCCGCCGTACCCGGCATCGCTGCTGGCACCCGACGACGAATAGGCCAGCGACGAAGGCAGGTAGAGCATCAGCTCCGTGCCGCGCCGCGCCTGCAACCCGTTCTTCAGGCCGCGGTCGGGATGCTCGGCGATATACTCCTCGCTCAGTGTCAACGGCTCGCGCAGCGCATAATAGCTGCCTTCGAGCAGCGTCGTATAGTCCGATCCGCTGTATCGGAGATAGGGCGCATAATAGGTGTAACGGGTGAACGTCCCCTGCTGTTTGGCCTGCACGGCATTGCGCGTCAGGCAGACATTGCCATTCAGGTCGCGGGCCGTGAATTCGTACTGCACCCAGCAGTCGGTCTCGGCAATGAGCGTGTCGGCCTTGTCGGTCGAACCCGCGGCGAGCACATCGACATAATAGGAGAATCCGCGCGCCTCCTGCTTGTTGCCGAGCAGCTCCGGGCGGTGCAGTTTCATCCACGTGTCGAGCGACCGCTGCTCGATCTTGTTATAGGACTCGCTCGTATCCTTGGCACACGACGCGAAAACGAGGGCGCAGAGCGCAACAGCCCCTATCTTTCCGAAAGAAAAACGCATAATACTGGTATTCACCTATTGTTTCGTTACTTTATTAATCCTGCAAAAAAACGCTACGGGACACTCCTTGGTCATCAGCCCCACGATCAGTTTCTCCCCGTATGCTTGGTTATAAGTCATATACAGCTCCACCTCGTCCTGCTCGCGGCATCCGACAAGCGCCTCCTGCAAACCGGAAATCGTCGCCCCACCGCCGATGAGCAGCGTCTGTCCGATGGGTACGAATTGCCCGAACTCGTCCCGAATCGGCTCCCCGTTTGCATCGTACTCCACCCAGTAGCGAGGGTTCAGCCCCGACTCGACCAGCCGGTTGATTACCGTCGTATCGTTGGAATAGATGCATTCGACAGGTTTCGGGGTCGTATAAGGGGTGAAATCATAGAGCGAGAAGGTAAGGTCGAGCCTGCACCCTTCACTCACCTCGGGCCGCGTCAACCGGTCGGCATTATAGATGTCGGCGATATAGCGGTAGGTCGTATTGCCGAAGGTCGAGTAGTACGGCGGATCGTTGTCGAGCGACTGGGCGGCGTCCTGCTCCGAAAGCAGCAGCGGTGTGTGCTTCGAGGTCAGGTACGAAACGATCTTCTCCTGCTGCTGAGGCAGAATATCCTCCTCGTTGCTGCACGAAAACAACATGGCGCATGACAACGCACCTATATACCATCGAACCCTCATCGTTATATAATCGTGCAAATTTATAAAAAATTGCGCAACAACCCTACTTTATTTGCATTTTTCCTGCCCGAAAGCGATACGAGCCGGTAAAAGCAGGGAGCGCAGCACCGCCGATTTGTCCGGTGCGTCATTTTTTGGAGATCAGGTATTTCTGCAGGACGGTCCCCAGCCGCTCGGAGGGGATGTTCAGGTTGATGCGTCCGTTGTTTGCGATCGAGATCGCCCCCGTCTCTTCCGAGACGACCACGATGATCGCATCCGAAATTTCGCTCATGCCGATGGCTGCACGGTGGCGCGTGCCGAACGATTTCGGGACGTCGCTCTGCGTCACGGGCAGGATGCAGCGGGCCGCCACGATACGGTCGCCCTCGATGACGACGGCACCGTCGTGCAAGGGAGAATTCTTGAAGAAGATGTTATGGATCAACTGCGACGATATCTTGGCGTCGAGGCAGATACCCCCTTCGGTAATGAGCGACAGGTCGCTCTGCTGACCGATGACGATCAGCGCCCCGGTCTTCGTATCGGACATTTCGCGGCAGGCCACCACCAGCGGCTGCAAATTGGTCTCGGCCATCTTCGATCCGTGGTTGAAGATCCGCGAGATGAAGTTGAACCGTTTCTGGCTCATGCCGATTTTCTGCAAAAAACGGCGGATTTCGGGCTGGAAGACGACGATCAGCGCGATGGCGCCGACGCTGATGATATGCCCCAGAATCGTCGACAGCAGCTCCATATTGAGCGTCTTGACGATCACCCACAGCAGATAGACGATGATGATGCCCGAAATGATGTACGGGGCATTCGTTCCCTTGGTGGTACGGTATATCCAATACATGATATACGCCACGAACAGAATGTCGATCAGGTCGATAAATGTAAACGGTACGAATCCCATAACTGCAAGCGAGCCTTAAATTACGAAGACAAAAATAAGAAAAAAATACCGACTTCCCACAGGGCGTCGGTATTTTATCGGTCCGATAAACGTTTCGTACGGCCGCAACCGGCTGAACCTACTTTTTATCGGCGGTCTTGTCGGCGGCGTACAACTCGTTGACCTTGGCCAGCACCAGCGGAGTGATGTCGAGCAGCGAGTCGGCATCGACGAGCGACGTGGCGTTGATGATGAGTTTGTACTTCTTGTCGGCGTTCAGTTCCTGCACGGCGCGGTGGATCAGATCCTGCGCACGGTTCGTGAAGACGTAATTCTCCTCGTCGAGTTTCTGCGCCTCTTTCTGGGCAGTAGCCTGATAAGCGGCCACCCGCTTCTGGATCGACTCCTGCTTGGACTGTGCGTCGGCGGTCGTCATCAATCCTTTCTGGTACTTCTCCTGCAACTGTGCGGCCTCGTACTGCAATCCCTGCTCCTTCTTGGCCCAGCCCTCCTGCGCCTTCTTGGTCTTCTCCTGAAGCGCGGCACCTTCGCTCTTGAACAGATCGCTCTGCGCCAACACGGCCTCCACCTGTACGTATGCAAGATCGCTGCTGCCAACAGCCTGTACCGGAGCGCTCTCGGCCGGCTGTGTCGCACCGTTGCCCTTGCACCCTGCAATCAGAAACATTGCAGCGGCTGCGACATACAAAATTTTCCTCATACCTATTCTATTTTCGTTTTAATTAAAAATTGCTTAAAAGCGATTAAAATGCCTATAATGGACACAAAGATAAGAAAAAATTTCTTACTTTTGTATCCGTCAAACGATTTCTCGAAAAGAATGTACGAATATATCCAAGGAAAGCTCGCCGAACTGGCTCCTGCCTACGCCGTAGTCGAAACCGGAGGAGTGGGCTATCTGCTCAATATTTCGTTGCAGACCTATTCGGAGATCGAAGGCCGGAGCGAGGTGAAGCTCTTCACCCATTTCGTCGTGCGCGAGGACGCGCAGCTCTTTTTCGGCTTTTCGACCAAAACCGAGCGCGAACTGTTCCGCCAGCTTATCAGCGTTTCGGGCGTGGGCGGCAACACGGCGCGCATGATCCTCTCGACCTACTCGCCGCGCGAATTGCAGAGCATCATCACCACCGAAAACGCCGTATTGCTCAAGAATGTCAAGGGACTGGGGCTGAAAACCGCTCAGAAGATCATCGTCGAACTGAGCGGCAAACTCACGGCGCTCTTCGACGGCGACACACAATCCCTGCCCGCTGCCGGCAGCGGCGACGCCGTCTACGACGAGGCGACGGCGGCTTTGGTCATGCTCGGCTTTCCCAAAGCCGCTTCGGACAAGGTCGTCCGGGCCATTCTGAAGGAGCAGTCCGGCATCTCGGTCGAAGAGACCGTCCGCCTGTCGCTCAAACGGCTCTAAATTTGCAGTTTCTCAGTTAAACACACATGACTATTTATAATATAATATGGCTACGTTTCTTTTCATCATGATCGCCTTAGCTCTGGCGGCGTTGGTCGTCACACTGATCGTCTTCAATCTCTCGCAACGGCGCAAAGCCCGTCTGCAAAATCCGCACGACGACCATCACCACCATTATCGGGGGGGGGAGCAATAGCCCCCGGTAAGGCTGCATTTGCGCCCCGAAAAACGAGTGTCGTTTTCGGGGCGTTTCATTTTCAATCGGCGGGAAGTGCGCACACCGGAAAGCCGTACCGGACACGCGAACCGAGAGCGGGTCTTCAGCCGGCCGAAAATAAAAAATACGGCGGAGAGGCGGAAATTACAACTTCGCTACAAAATCGGTCCCGATCTTTGTCCCGTAAACAAAAGAAGAACATATGAAACGAATCCTATCGCCGCAGCCCGGCAGCCCCGCACGGAACGTTCCGCAGATCGGCCGGAAGAGACCGGCCTCTCGCAGCGGAACGATTTCTGCACTGAGACCTGCTTTCGAATTCGAATCCTTTACGTTTTGAATTCCGTGATATTTTTCTTACTTTCGCGAAATTATCGCTGACTTTTCATTCCTTTTTCAGATCTATTTCCAAAAAACGATGAATTTCTTACGATTTTTCCTTTCGGCCGCCTCGGCCCTGCTGCTCGCTGCAACGGTTCAGGCTCAGGAGCGCCGTACCTCACACGAAAACGACTTTCGCGCCCGCTTCTCGTTCGCCCTTACCAAACAGCTCGGCGAGCGGCAGACGCTCACATGGGACGAGGAGCTGCGGCTCAAGGACAACTGGTCGAAACTCGACCGCATCTATACGACGCTGAGCTACACATACGACGTACGGCCTTGGTTCAAGGCGGCGGCCTTCTATGCACTGATCGCCAACGATCGGGGGGACGACCGTTCGATGGAGATACGCCATCGCTTCTACCTCGAATTGACGGCCAGCTATAAAACCGGCCCGTGGACGTTCTCGCTGCGCGAACGGCCGCAGACGACCCTCTACACCGCTCACGTCGATCCGGCCGTCAAGTCGGATCCCGCATGGGTATTGCGGCACCGCGTGATGGCGGAGTATGCGATATCCGGCACCGGCTTCAAACCCTACGCCTTCATCGAACTGACGCAATCGCTCAACGCTCCCGAGGCGGTGGGCAACTATCTGGAGAAAGTACGCAGTTCGCTGGGGGTGAAATACGCCTTCAACAAACGCTCTTCGCTCGAATGCTACTATCGTTTCGACTATAAAATCAGCGACGAGCCGGTCTTCGACGGCTCCAATTCGGTGGACTTCATCTCTTCCGAACGCGGCAGCCACCACATCCTCGGAGTGGAATACGGATTTAAATTCTAATTCGAAGTCTTCGGTTCGGAGGTCGGATCGCACGGTTCGGCCTCCGGTCCTATTTCGGCGCGGCAGACCATATGCCGCCACAAATAGGGGAAGCGCCCGACGCCGCGGAACTGCACGTTACGAAATCCCGACTCCTCGAGCAGCCGCGTAAGCGTATGCCGCGACCAGAACTTGATATGGCCGCCCTCCCAGAGTGCGCCCCAATGGTAGTCCCACTTGCCGACAATCGAAATAAAGAAATTCTTCAGATACCCGTGATAAGGGGTCGAAATGATGAGCGTACCGCCGCCGTTGGCAGCCAGCACGCGGCGGGCGAGTTCCACGAACGCTCGGGGACTGTAAAGATGCTCGATGACCTCCATCGAGACGACCGTCCGAATCGGCTGCCCGCGCAACGGTTCGGGCAGCGTGCCCTCCGCAGCGTCGCACAGGAAGAAACAGCCCGGATTGGTACGATTTGCCAACGCGATGCCGTCCGCCGCAATATCGATTCCGTATGCAGAATACCCCTTGTCGATCAATCGGTTGACAAAATATCCGTTGCCGCAGCCGATGTCCAGAACCACTCCGCGCGAAGGGGGGGGGAGAAACGATTCGACAGCAGGCAGGAGGTATCCGTGGTAAAACGGTGCCTCGCTGTCGTTCCAACCGAAATTTTTCATCGGGACGGTTTCCATCAGCTCTGTGAATAATTCATACGCACACTGCAAGCGAATCGAACAGGCCGCATCCGAAAGGCATACCGCTTTCCGTACCCCTGTTTAAGTAGCAAATATAGAGTTTTTTTCGGCAATGCAAGCGGTTTTCGGGAAAAGGCGCCATTTCATGCCCGATTTTTAGGACGGCCGCATCGAAAGCGGCAGAAACCGGATGGAAATATCCGTTTTCGTCCGCGTGCCGTCACTCCGTTTTGTGTTCGAGGAAATAGCGCTGCGACTTGACCAGATTGCGCGCCTGCAACACCATTGTTTTCGTCTCGTTGAGAATCGTCAGGTACAGCAGGCTGGCCTTGGTCGACGACTCCTTGTTCTTGATGCGTTTGAGCTGGCGCTTGATCGCCTCGGCGATCGACTCGAACAGTTCGTCGCGCAGTTCGAGGATCAGTTCGATGTCGGCGAAATCGTTGTTGCGCAGCATGACGTTGATGCGCGTGAAGATGGTCTCCACGTCGTCGTTGATCTTCATCAGATCCTCGATCTGCTCCTTGGTCATCCCCTCGTGGTTGTTGTCGATATGGTCGAAGCAGGGGCGCGTGACGTGAAGCAGCGACTTGGTGATCTCGTTCATGTAGTCGACCACCTGCACATAGTAGTGTCCCGAATCGATTTCGTTGTCCTGCAAACGGATCAACAGCGGCATCACCTTGTATTTCCGCTCGCGCGAGCGGTAGAAGAGGTCGTTCGACTGCTGTACCATTTCGCGCAGCACCTTGCGGTTCTCCTTGAAGACCGCGATCAGCGTGCGGTCGTAGATGCGCGTCACCTGCCCCATCGTGTAGCAGACCTCGGCGATGCACTCTTCGATGATCCCTTCGGTATCCTTCACCCTGCCGGCAGCGGGCTGCTGCTTCTCGACAACGGCGGCTTTATTCTTTTTCCGGTTGCTGCGCAGGAGCATCCAGCCGCACAGCACCGCCACGATCAGAATGGCAGCATTGCCGCCGTACATCAGCAGCAGCCCTACCAGAAAGGCGATCGTAAAGGCGCCGAAGCCCGTAACGAACCATCCCGACACGACGGTCATCACCCCCGTGATGCGGTAGACGGCGCTCTCGCGCCCCCACGCGCGATCCGCGAGCGACGAACCCATCGAGACCATGAAGCAGACGTAGGTGGTCGACAGCGGCAGTTTGAGCGACGTGGCGATCGAAATGAGAATCGAGGCCGTGGTGAGGTTTACCGTAGCACGGATCAGGTCGTAGGATCCGCCCTCGCGCTCCTCTTCGGGCAACTTCTCGAAACGCATCGCCAGCGCGTGTTGCAGGCGGTCCGGCATGACCCGTTCGTAGAAGGAGTTGACGTTCATCGCCGCACGCACCAGTCCGCGCGAGACGACCGACGACCCGTAACGCTCCTCGCCCTCGTTCTGACTCGAGAGCGACAGCTCCGTTTTCGAGACCGACAGTGCGCGGCGCGACGTCCACAGCGTCACGATCATGATCGTTCCCGCCGCGAGCAGCAACAGCATATTGGCCGACACATCGGTGGCCAACCCGCCCATCAGCATCGCCGTATCGCCCGACTCGTGCGCCATCATGTAGGAGTCGTAACCGGCCACGGGCACGCCCACGAAATTCACCAGATCGTTTCCGGCGAAGGCCAGCGCCAGCGAGAAGGTTCCCACCAGAATATTCAGTTTGAGAATATTGACACCGAACATCTGTAAGAAGAAGAGCAGGATGCTGCACAGAATCCACAGCACGAAGAGCGAAAAGAGCAGATGCGCATCGATGTAGGCGAACAACGCCGAACCGTTCATCACGCCGCGAAGCCCCTTGAACAGGGCGAAATAGAGAATCGCGGTAAACGAAATGCCGCACCACAGCGAACCGTAATGGCGGAAAAGCGTATGATAGCGGAACGAAAAGATCGCACGCGAAACGTACATCACCAGCGTGCCGAACGTAAAGGCGAGAATCACCGACAGCAGGATGCCGGCCAGAATGGCCATCGCCCGCGTCGAATTGATATAACGGCCGATCTCGGCGAGCGAAATCTCATCGTTGGAGGTTATCACCACCGTCGAAACGGCCAGCGCCGCTCCCAGCAGACAGAAGACCAGCGCAACGGTGGTCGAGGTGGGAAGCCCCATCGTGTTGTAGACGTCGAGCAGGATGATGTTGGCCAGCATCACCGAAAAATAGAGGATCATCACGTCGCGGAACGAGAACTGCGCAGGATCGAACATGCCGCTGCGCGCCACCTCCATCATGCCGCTCGATGTGACGGCACCGACAATGATACCTATCGATGCGACGGCCATGATGACCCGCACGGGGGCCGCCTTGGAACCGATGGCCGAATTGAGAAAATTGGCAGCGTCGTTCATCACGCCGATAAAAAGACCGGTCACGGCGAGGATCGCCATCACGGCCAGCATAAAGGTATATATAGGTTCCATTCTGTCGAGTTCGGGCAAATGCGAAACAAAGATAGCACTTTTAGGCTGTCGGTAACAATTTGGTAACCTATTCTTAACAATAAGTTAACACAAAAGGTGCCACCTTGCAGTTTTATCCATCGGAACCGAGGGGCAGGATAATTCGCGGATTGCGAGCGGATTTGCGAGCTGTACGGATGGTTTATCCTTCACATAATAGAATGATCCTCATGTCGGATGTGCTGAGTATCCTCCTCAGGATGACAAACATAATTGTCATTCCGAGCGAAGTGAAACGAAGCGCGGGAATCATCCGCCGGAAAACGTCCGGCAAAAACGGTAAAGCGATAGATGCTCGCGCCCGACAGATAAAACCGATCAGGAGAAAAAGATCAGGCTGACGGCCATCACGGCCATGCCCGTCACCACGCCGTAGATCGAGATATGGTGCTCGCCGTACTCCTCGGCGGCGGGCAGCAGCTCGTCGAGCGAAATGAAGACCATGATGCCCGCGACGAACCCGAACAGACAGCCCAACAGCGTCGGCGAGAGAAACGGCATCAGCACGGCATAGGCCAGCAGCGCGCCGACCGGCTCGGCAAGCCCCGACGACAAGGAGAGCAGAAACGCTTTGCGGCGGCTGCCGGTGGCGTAGTAGATCGGGATCGAAACGGCGATGCCTTCGGGGATGTTGTGGATGGCGATGGCCGCAGCGATGGCGATACCGAGCGTCGGGTTGTCGAACGCCGACATGAAGGTGGCGATGCCCTCGGGGAAGTTGTGGATGCCGATTACCAAGGCGGTCATCAGCCCCATGCGCATCAGCTTCCGGTTATGGGGACGCCGATTCATCTCCTCGACCGAGTGCATCTCGTGCGGATTCTCGAACGACGGCACCAGCCGGTCGATGACGCCGATCAACAGAATACCGCCGAAAAAACAGGCCACGGTGGCCGAAACACCGGTCGTAGGGCCCCATTGGGCAGCGAGCAGCGTCTGGGATTCGGCGAAAAGCTCGACGAACGAGACATAGATCATCACACCGGCCGAGAGTCCCAGCGAAAACGAGAGGAACCGCACGTTGGTGCGATGTGCGAAAAACGCGATGGCGCTTCCGATACCGGTCGCAAGACCGGCCAGCAGCGTCAGCAGTAAGGGTAAAGCGATCGACGAATTCATACGCTACAAATATCAGATTCAACGGATCGGCTCCGAACCGGCATTCCCGCCGCCACAGCCGTTTTCCATATCGCAGTCGGCATGTTCGCCGCAGGGTTGTCCGTCGCATTCGAATTCGAGCGTGGCATGATCGATTCCCAACTCGCGCAAACGCTCGCGGAGCGCCTTCTTCAACTGCGGCATCCGCTGTAAATCTTGCACCGCGATATGCGCCGTGAGTGCATTTTCGGTCGTGCTGAGCGCCCACACGTGGAGGTGATGCACCCCGCTGACGCCCGGCTGCGAAGCCACCGTGCGGAAAACCTCGTCATAATCGATACCGGCCGGAACACCGTCCAGCGAGAGCCGCAGACTGTCGCGCAGCAGCCCCCACGTCGACCAGACGATGACGACCGCGACGAGCAGCCCGACCAGCGGATCGATCAGATACCAGTCCGTCGCCATCATGATCGCTCCCGAAATCATTACACCGACCGATACCAGCGCATCGGCGGCCATATGCAGGTAGGCGCCTTTGATATTCAGGTCGCGATCCTTGTCGCGCAGGAAGAGCAGCGCCGTTGCGAAGTTGATGACGACACCGATTCCCGCCACCCAGAGCACCACCTCGCCTCCGACGGGTTCGGGATGGATCAGCTTTCGGACACTCTCGACGACGATGGCGCCGACGGCGACCAGCAGGATGACGGCATTGAGCAGCGAAATGAGGATCGTGCTGCGCCGGTAGCCGTAGGTATAGCGGCTCGTGGGACGCACCTGCGCCAGACGGAACGCCAGCAGCGCGAGCAGCAGGCTCGCAACGTCGCTCAGATTGTGTCCGGCGTCGGAGAGCAGCCCCATCGAGTTGGAAAGGATACCCGCCGTGAACTCGGCGGCGACGAAGAGCGAATTCAACAGAATGCCCACGATGAAGGCACGGTTGAGCGACGAAAGCCGCTGGGCGTGTTCGTGGGAGTGATCGTGATGCGAGTGAGCCATAATTACAATCCTTTCAACATTCGTTCCGCGATCCGCCGGATGAATCCCGGATCGCCGGCACCGGCCGGACAGCAGCCGATCCGATTCGGGGATCGTACAAGCCGAGCGCGGAAAACGGCGGTCGAGAACGGATGTTATCCGACAGCAAATATACGTATGCTGCTGCCGATCTGCAATACCTACTTATCATTATCCGTGCAGATTCCACAAAAAAAGAGCCGGGCTTTCGCTTCCGGCTCTTCATTTCCAAGTCGCTTTGCGTTACTGCTGCTCGGGGGCGGGCTGCTCGGAAGCAGGAACCTCCGCCGGCAGAGCCTGCGGCATGACCGGCGCCTCCTGCGTCATCTCCATCAGAGCGTTGGCGTCTTTCTCCAGATCCTTATTGCTTGCTGCGACCGTACCTTTGTCCATCGACAGCGTAGCCACGAGACTCAGCACGACGATAGCGATGGCCATCGTCCACGTGAATTTCTCCAGAAAATTAGCCGTTTCGCGCACACCCATCACCTGATTCGACGCGCCGAAATTGGCCGCCATACCGCTTTTGGGATTCTGCACCAATACCGCCAAAATCAAGCAGACGCTGGCAATTAAAATCGCAATGATACAAATTGTGTATAACATAACTTATCTAATTTTATTTTTTAACGATTCTTTCCGTCGGACGTTAGTTCGTCAATAAGTTCGGCAAAGTAAACACTTTTTTCTGGATTTCGCAAACTTAATTTGCGATAAATCGCGCGAGCCTCGTCATTTAACCCCTGCTGCCGGTAGATGTCAGCCAGCTCCTCGGTCACCAGATCGTCCTCCTCGTCGAAATCGGCGACGGTCTTCACTTCGTCGTCGGCTTCACCCGCCTCGGCCACGATCCGGTAGTCGCCCGCCCGCAGGAAATCCTCGATCAGATCCTCCGCAGAGAGCGCCGTCAGCCGCTCCCTGTCCACCACGGACGTCGCCGTTCCCGCCGCCCGATCCTGCGCCGCGAAACACAGCCAGCCGTCCGCTGAGGGATCGCCGCCCTGTTGCAGCATCCGTATGCGCCGCGCCACGGTAAACCATTCGTAACGGCTGAGCAGCTCATCCAATTCCGTATCCGGCACCGCGCCGGCCGCTCCCATCGAAGCGATATACTCCCTGAGTGTCGCCATCGCCGTTACCAGTTGGAGGCCGCCGCCTGAAAGATATCGTTCACCAGCTGCTCCACGATCTCGGGCACCAGCTCGCTCGCCACCTCCGTAAGCAGCTTCGTGGAGTCGTAGTCGGAGTAAGCCGTAAAGGATTTGTTGAAGGACATCGAGTTGTCGAGCACGTTCGTGAAACGCACCTTGACCGTGATCGACAGCCGGTTCAGCAGGGCGAAATCGTCGCTCGCCACCGACGCCGTGGTCGAGGAGTAGCCCGTGATCTCGCCTTCGAACGCGAAATCGCCGCCCTCGTCGATCTGCGCCAGACGGGTCTGACGCGTAAACTTGTCAATCAGCGCATCGGTGAGCGTGGTGCTCAGGATCGGCTCCACCATCGGCGCGTTGTTGGGGAAATAGGCCACCGAGAAGGTCTTGGCATCGGGCGGAATCGACGCGCCCGACAGCGAGTACTTGATCGTCACGCCGCAGCCCGCGGTCACGAGCGCCGCAAAGAGCAGCGCACAACAGATTATCTTGTTTTTCAGCATAGTCTTATCTCATCATCAGTTCTCCGACACACCGCGACGGCCACCGGACCGCCATTCATGCCGGAACCGAACACCCCGCAGGTATTCGGTCCGTATATTTGGCTTTTTCAATCCCATACCCGCCATGCCACCCCTCGGCTTTCCGTGAGACGTCGACAGGACAGATCGTCAATCGTCCTCGATCCCCAGCTCCTTGATCTTGCGGTAGAGCGTACGCTCCGACATGAACAGCTCGGCGGCCGCTTCGCGACGGCGGCCGTTGTTGCGGCGCAGCGCACGGACGATCTGTTCGCGCTGCACGTCGGCTTTGGTCAACGCCTCGTGCGGCTCCTCGACCACCTCGGCATTGACGGCATACTCCACATTGCGGGCGTACGACGAACTTTCGGTCGTCGTAGGCAGATAGCCGGCCACTTCCTTCTTCACCTCGGGCTGCACACCGCCGCGCATCAGCTCCGAGACCATGCGCTTGAGATCGTTGATATCGGCCCGCATATCGAACAGAATCTTATAGAGCAGTTCGCGCTCGCTGGTCGAATCGCCGCCTCCCGCCGCCGGCACCACAGGTGCCGAAGCCCCCTGCTGCTGCGGAAGGTAGCGCGACAGAATCGCAGCCGTCACCACGCGATTCTCCTCGATGGCCGAGATCTGCTCGGCCACGTTCTTCAGCTGGCGGATATTTCCCCGCCAATAGTATCCCTCCAGCATCCGGCGCGCTTCGTCGTCGAGCGTGATGGGCGGCATACGATACTGCGCGGCTACGTCGGCCGCAAACTTGCGGAACAACAGGAAAATATCCTCGCGCCGTTCGCGCAGCGCAGGCACCGTAATGGGCACCGTATTGAGCCGGTAGTAGAGGTCTTCGCGGAAACGGCCCTTCTCGATCGCCTCCTGCAAGTTCATGTTCGTCGCCGCCACGACCCGCACGTCGGTGCGCTGCACTTTGGCCGAACCCACGCGCATGAATTCGCCCGTCTGCAATACGCGCAGCAGCCGCACCTGCGTCGAGAGCGGCAGCTCGGCCACCTCGTCCAGAAAAATCGTACCGCCGTCGGCCTCCTCGAAATAGCCCTTACGCGCCTCGACGGCGCCCGTGAACGACCCCTTCTCATGACCGAACAGCTCCGAGTCGATGGTTCCTTCGGGGATGGCGCCGCAGTTGACGGCGATATATTTATTGTGTTTGCGCGCCGAATAAGCGTGGATGATCTGCGGGAAAAACTCCTTGCCCACGCCGCTTTCGCCCGTCACCAGCACCGACAGATCGGTCGGCGCGACACGCACGGCCACCTCGAGCGCCCGATTCAGAAGCTCCGAGTTACCGATGACGCCGAAGCGTTGTTTCAATGAGACTAAATCCATAGGGTTTCTTTCTTCATTTGGTTCGTCGACAGGACCGTTCACTGCGCAGCGGAACCCGCTGCCGCGCCGTCGGCGGAGATGATCAGTGAGACCTCCTCCTGAAATTGTTCCTGCGCCTGCTTTGCGCGGTGGTTGCTGATGGCACCGAAGACGATCACTCCGACGGCCAGCAGGGCCGCCACGATGGCGACAATAAGGAAGGCATCGATGCGTCGCGCCGGCTTGCTGCCGACGAACGTATACGGAGCAGTCGTCTTGACCGGCCGGCCGTAGGTCAATCCTTTCACATAGGGATCGGGTCCGTACTGCTGCTTCCGTTCATGCCCGGAGGCCGCCGAAGCGGCCGGTCCGTCTTCGTCGGATGTATCGGATACGCCCGCAGCAGACGTATCGGATGCCGCAGCTTCCGCACCGGAACCCGATTGCGGCACCGGCACAGGATCCGCCGCGACACCGGCTTGCGGATCGTAGGCGAAAGCCAACGTTCCGTTCGCGCCGGCCGTGAAGATACCCAGCCCCGCGACAAGATAGCCACCGCCGCCCTGCACGGCATGGCGCAGGTCGAAAATCAACCTGTCGATGGCGCCCGCCGCCTCGATCTCGCTCGCGCCGCTATCGATCAAAAGCCCGCGCAGCACCCCGTCGTCGCGCTTGAACAGCTCCGAGAAGAGTACCTCCCCGCCGGGCGTCTTCACGATGAAAGCGCCCAACTGCGGAACAACGAGCCGCTTGTGCGTGCGAAGAAAGTCTGCAATCAAAACTTTTACGTCCGTTGTCATAACATCCCGTCGATTTTACCTCCAAAATTACAACTTTTTTCCGTGAAATACAGAAAATGCAGGGCAAAGATAGAGATATTCCGCCGAATCGTTGCGCATATCAAAAATAATTATCTACTTTGCACCGCGAATTTCGAGAAATGTAATCGAGCTACTTCGACGAATTTTTACCGATGTAGCTCGGCCGGATTCTCGGAGGCCAACCGAACGGAGCATGAAAAACAAGTACAAAGACCTGATCGAACAGACGTTCGATTTCCCTCAGGATGAATTTTCGGTAGAGGACAATGAGCTGAATCTGTACGATATTCCGCTCATGGAGATCATCAAACAGTACGGAACGCCGCTGAAAGTCACCTACCTGCCGAAGATCTCCTCGCAGATCGCACGCGCCAAGCGCATGTTCAACGTGGCCATGGCGAAGGTCGACTACAAGGGTGCCTACAACTACTGTTACTGCACCAAGTCGAGCCACTTCTCCTTCGTGCTCGAAGAGGCGCTCAAGAACGATATCCATCTCGAAACCTCGTCGGCCTACGACATCCACATCATCAATGCTCTCTACGACGGCGGCATCATCGACAAGGACCGTTACATCATCTGCAACGGCTTCAAGCGGCCTCAGTACGTGGAGAATATCGCACAGCTGGTCAACGACGGATTCGAGAATACCATCCCCGTGATCGACAACAAGGAAGAGGCTGAGCTGCTGGACGCCTCGATCGAAAAAAAGTGCAAGGTGGGTATCCGCATCGCCTGCGAGGAGGAGCCGAAGTTCGACTTCTACACCTCGCGTCTGGGTATCCGCTACAACGACATCGTCGATTTCTACAAACGCAAGATCAAGACCAACAAGAAGTTCCAGCTGAAGATGCTCCACTTCTTCATCAACACGGGCATCAAGGATACGGCCTACTACTGGAACGAGTTGGGCAAGTGCCTCAACGTCTACTGCGAGTTGAAGGCCATCTGCCCCGAGCTGGACAGTCTGAACATCGGCGGCGGCTTCCCGATCAAGAACTCGCTCAACTTCGAGTACGACTACGAGTACATGACCGAAGAGATCGTAGCGCAGATCAAACACATCTGCGAGATGAACGGTATCGAGGAGCCCAACATCTTCACCGAGTTCGGATCGTTCACCGTAGGCGAAAGCGGCGCGGCGCTCTACTCGATCGTCAACCAGAAGCAGCAGAACGACCGTGAGAACTGGTACATGATCGACTCGTCGTTCATCACCACCCTGCCCGACACGTGGGGCATCAACCAGCGTTACATCATGCTGGCGATCAACAACTGGGACAAGGAGTACCAGCGCGTCTTCCTCGGCGGTCTGACGTGCGACAGCGAGGATTTCTACAACGCCGAGTCGCACACCAACGCCATCTTCCTGCCCAAGCTCGAAC
>URRP01000043.1 GCA_900550375.1 uncultured Alistipes sp.
CAGGTCTTCAAACCCCAGAACTCGCTGGTCTGGAACCGCGAATTCTTCGGCTGGCTCGACAAGTACGTCAAAGGGACCGAATAGCTCATACCGGAACGATTACATCGGGAGCGCATCTCCTCGGATCGGGATGCGCTTCCGATTCGTTTTAATCTCCCCAAGAAACTGTTCGTGATGAAAAACGGGGTGTTCGTTGAATATTTTTCCTATATATAGGAGAACCCGCTATTTTTGTACACAAATTAAAAAATGTGTTCAAACCGAAGAACGACGGTCTCCTGCACGGCGGCCGCACCGAGATAACGAAGATGAAAAAGACCCTGCTAAGCGTTTGTACGCTGCTGGTATTGGCCTTTGCGCCGGTGTCGTGTGACCGAGAGAATGCCGAATACGGCGACGAACAGCCGCCCGTCCAAACGGCCGTAGGCAAGTTGTCGCTCACGGCGATGACCGTCGCCCTCTCCCCCGAGACCGAAACGCACGATGCCGTCGTGCGTCCCGACGCAGCACCGGCGGCGAACCTCCCCGCAGCCCATATCCAGCTCCGGCCGGCAACCCGTGCCGAAACCGCCTACACCTGCGAAATCACAGATGCAGCGGGCAGCGCCGTTTCGAAATTCACCTACGACCGGCGCCCCGAGACCCTCACCCTGCCCGCCGGCGCCTATACGCTGACGGTCGACTCCTCCGAGCCGAAATCCGCAGCGTGGGATACCCCTGTTTATACGGCCCGTCAGGAATTGCTTATCGATAAGAACGCGACCGTCGAAGTCGGCAAAGTGCTCTGCACGCCGGCCGCCGTGAGCGTATCGCTCGCTTTCGACCCCGCATTCGGCGCACAATCGACCGCATCGGTCGACTGCGGCGGCGAAGCGCTCACCTTCACGACCACCGAGAGCCGCACGGCCTATTTCGCCGTCGGCGAGACACGCACGCTGACCGTCACGGTCGAAGGAACGTCGGGCGAGGGGACGCCGGTGTCGTTCACCCAGCGGTATACCGACGTACAGGCCGGGCAGTGGTACCGTTTCACCGTCAAGGGCGAATCGCTATCCGCTCCCGCGATCGTATGGGTCGGCCACGACATCACGCAGCGATACGAAGCCAACGACAAGCTCGACGCCAAGATCGATATCACGGCCGCCGCAGGCATCCGCGCCTTCACCGTGGAGATTATCTCCGAAAAGGTGCTGACGCCCGAGATACTCGAGGGTGTGGGACTCGCTCCCGATCTCGACCTCATCAACCCGGGCGATCATAAGGAGGTACTGGAAGCCTTGGGGTTCCCCACGGAAGAGGCCGTATTGAATCAAACCGCCGTATCGTTCGACATCTCGCCCTTCATGCCGCTCATCCCGATCTTGGGCACGGGCGACAGCGATTTCCGTCTGACGGTCACCGACAACGAAGGGCAGACCACCGTCGCCTCGATCATGGTGCACAGCACCAACGGCGAAGCACCCGAACCCGAAGGCCCCGAAGAGGAGTATCCGGGCGGCGATGCCAAACCGCTGGAACCGCCCCACGCCGGACAACCCTATCCGGGCGGCGACGCCAAACCGATTCACAACACACAAAAAATAACCACAATCCGATGATTATGAAGCAGAACATTACGAATTTCGGGGGGGGGTCGAAGACCTATCTCCGTCCGGAAGTCACCGCAACGGAAGTTGTCGTGGAGACCGGCTTTGCAGCCAGCGAGGCATTCCCCGGCGGAAATGCCAAACCTTTCAACGAGTGGGGCGATCAAATGCCTGATGCCTACGGCGATCCGATCGAATAATAATAAAACAGACATCCATATGAAACACGCATTTACCAAAGGATTGTTCGTTGCAGCCACTGCAACGCTCATCGCGGCCTGCTCGACCGACGACGCAGCCGACCAAATGCCGGTAGCACCCGGCAAAATCGAGGTCAGCCTCAAAGCCGCGCTGCCCCAGAGCCGCGCGCAGATCGAGGTCGACGAGTCCAACGGCCGTTTCTCCGGTTCGTGGGAGGCGACCGACGAGCTGACGGTCTGCGCCGAAGGCAGCCAGACGGGCGAAGAGACCCAGAAATTCACCTACGACGCCTCCTCGAAGGTATTCAAAGGCCAGCTGACCGACGCCACGCAGGACTGGACCTACCGGGCCGTCTACCCTGCCGTCGACGCTACGCCGCTCAACATCCCGTTCGGTGCGGAGCGTACGCAGAAGGGCAGCAATTTCAACGGCGCCTACGATCCCCTCGTGTCGGCACCCGTAACCCATGCCGGCGCCGAGCCGGGCAAGACCCCGCAGAGCGAAGCCGTGACCTTCGGTCTGAACCGTCTGACGGCCATTCTGGCGCTCACGTTCGAGACCGACTACGCTACGGTCAAGGCCGAAAAGGTAAAGTCAGTAGCACTGACCGCCGCCGGCAAGACGATCGCCGCCAAGTCGTTCGACATCACGCTTGACGACCAGTCGGGCGCCCTCAACGCCTCCGAGCCGTCGGAGACGATCACGCTGAGCTACGAAGCCGGCAGCGAACCGGCTGCCGCCTCGTTCAAGGCCTATTTCAACGTTCCGGCCGACACCTACGGCAAGCTGTCGATCGTCGTTGCGACCGAAGGCCACACCGCGGCGTTCGATCTGACGAGCGGTGTCGAACTGGCCGCCGGCGAGCTGGCCTACAAGACCCGTCCCGTCACCGGATGGACGGCTCTTGCCGCCGCTCCGAAGATGGAGTGGGTCGACCACACACCGAAAGCCGACGGAACCTATGAAAAGGAGGAGATCAAGGAGGGCATGAGCGTAAAGGTCAACCTGCAGGCAGCGGCCGGAATCGAAGGCTTCGTCATCAAAATCAACTCTCCGATTCTTGCGACGGTGCTCGGTTCGGATTTCCCGCCCGAAGGAAACGTCGTGACGATGGACGTCGTCAACAATACCGACGCATACGACTTCCTGACATCCATCGACGTAGCCCTTCCCAATCCGCTGAAAGGGCACAGCGATGCCTTCTCGCTGGATCTGTCCCAGCTCGTCCCGATGATTCTCTCCCTCAGCGAACTCGGGGATATCGCGGGAGACCACAGCTTCACGCTCAGCATGGCGGACGCTCAGGGACGGTCGATCGAAAAAACGCTTGTTTTCTATGTTTCCACTCCTGAGGCCAAACCGACCATCGTCTATAACAACGACGCCGATTTGTGGAAGAACACCGCTTCGCTGACGGTCACCGACATGCCCGATGGCGCGAAGGTGCAGTATCGCATCAAAAACGGCACGTGGGTCGACGCCGCCGCGAGCGGCACGGCCGGCAAATACGCCATCGCACCGAACTGGGGCAGCGCTCAGACGAACGACGGAGGTAACAGCTATTTCACCGTCGCCGCCGGAACGGGCGTATTCGCAGGTCACACCTACGAATGCCGCATTCAGAGCGGAGAGACGACGGTGGCGACCTGCGAGTTCACGACCGCCTCCGGCGACACGATTCAGAGCGTGGCGGACGGAGGGTTGTCGTGCTACACCACGAAAAACGAATCGGCTCCGTTCTGGGGAAGCGGCAACAACCAGTTCGCAACCAAGCTCTGCACATTCGACGGTTCGCTCTCAGCCGCTTACATGCAAGCCAACAAGCCCCCAATAATCGTCAACATCGCTCCGGGCAATCTGTTCACGGGACTGTTCAAGTTCAACGGAATAAGCAAAAAGACGGGAACGGTCAGTTTCGGCCAGAAATACACGTACACGGCCCGTCCGACCGCCATCCGCTTTAAATACAAAGCGAAGATCGGAACGGTCACGGCAACCGATCAGGGTTCCTACATTCCCAAGGATGAACAGGACGAGGCCAGCATCACGGTCTGCATCGTGGACTGGGCCGACCGTCATCTGACCACCGCCGGAAACGGCGCCCCCACCGGCGTATGGAATCCGGTGACGAAAGTCGGCTTGAGCGAATCCGAGAAAGTGATCGCTTACGGTGTCTACTATCCGAATCAGACGGTGGAAGAGATGGTCGAGCACACCATCCCGCTGCACTATTACGACAAAGACGGAGCGGCTCCCGAAGGCAATTACACGATCGTCATTTCGTGCGCCACGAGCCGCTACGGCGACTATATGAACGGCTGCGCAACGAATGCGCTTTACATCAAGGATTTCGAGTGGGTCTACTGATCCCTCCGAAATAAGACTTCCGGATTTCCGGGCGGCCCCACGACCGCCCGGGAATTCGTTGAAATGCGATACGGCTGCGGGGAGGGCCGCCGAAAAACTCCCGCGATACGCAAAGAACCGATTAACGCACTTCGAAATGCGCAAACTCAAACTTCTGACACTGATTCTGCTGCTGGGGACGGCCGTCGCGGCCGCCGCCCCGCGGCCGGAATCGCCCGTCGACCGAACGGCTGCCGCACCCGATCTCATGACAGCGGAAGCGTCCGATATCGCCGACGCGGTGCAGCCGCTCACCGCCGAAATTCTTCCCGCGACCGAGGTCGCTCCGGTATCGGAGGCGTCCGGCGAGCCGACTGCCACGACGCCGGCCGGCGACCGTGCAGCCGGACTCACGGCGATCGCGGACGGGGAACAGCCTCAGCCGGCGAAAACCGTCAACCAGCGGCGTGCCGAGCGCGGCATCAGCTCGATGACCAACCTCTTCGTCCCCAAAGGACAGTGGGTCTTCGGCGGTACGATCTCCTATTCGACCCACAACAACCGCGACTACGACGTGCTCGTGATCGACGACATCACCTCCGAAGGCTACACCTTCAAGGTCAGTCCGATGATCGGCTATGCGCTGGGCAACAACTCGACGATCGGCGTGCGCTTCATCTACGGCCGCACGCTGCTCAAACTCGACGGGGCGAACGTCAGCTTCGGCGACGGCGACTCGTCGACAGACCTGAGCGTCGACTATTACTACGCGCTGCGCCACTCCTATTCGTTCGCTGCGGTCTACCGCCGTTACATCCCCTTCGGCGAGTCGAAACGTTTCGGCATTTTCACCGACATCCAGCTGCTCTTCGGCGGCTCGCAAGGTAAGTTCGCGGCCGACTCGCCGATCAAAGGCACCTTCCAGCGGGGCTTCGACTTCGAGCTGGGCGTCTCACCCGGCCTGATCGCCTTCGCCACGAACAACATGGCCGTCGAGGTCAACGTCGGGATGATGGGTATCGGGTACAGCCGCGTGCGGCAGGTGCACAATCAGGTGACGACCGGCACCCGCCACCAGAGCGCCATGAATTTCAAAGTCAACCTGCTCTCCGTAGGGCTGGGTATATCGTTCTACCTCTAAAACCGCACGGCAATGAAGAAATTTCTCCTTTTGATGCTCCTCGCGCCAGCGGTTCTATCGGCCGCAGCCGACTCCCGCGCCGACGCTTCGGTCGTCGTGCGCAAAGACTCGACCTTCGTCGAAAAACACCGTTTCCTGCCTACGGCCAAGCGCATCGACCGCCGCGTCGACCGCAACAAATTCGCCTACAAGGGTGAGACGATGCTCGGCGTCACGGCCTCCTACGGCACGATTTCGAGCGACGACACCGATATGATGCTCATCCTCGACCACATCAACCTCGACGGATCGATGGCGCAGGTCAACCCCTTCGCGGGCTATTTCTACCGCGACAACAACTGCGTCGGGCTCCGGCTCGGCTACCGCCACATCGGCATGGAGCTGGGCAATCTGGACGTCGATCTGGGTTCGCAGAACGATCTGGACATCTCGCTCGACAACATGGACTACTCGGGCAACGCCTACTCGTTCGGACTCTTCCACCGCTCCTATACGGGTATCGACCCCAAGGGCAGTTTCGGGCTGTTCGCCGAGCTGGAACTCTCGGGCATGATCGGCCGCTCGGACTTCTCCTATATGTCGGGCGATACGTTGAAATCGACCCACAGCAAGTCGTTCAAGATGAACATCTCGTTCAACCCGGGCGTGGCGGTCTACATCTTTCCCAACGTCTGCGGAACCCTCTCGTTCGGACTGGGCGGCTTCCAGTATTCGAAGATCGACCAGACCGACCAAGACGGCAAAACCGGCAGCCGCACGGCGTCGAAAATGCGTTTTCGGCTCAATCTTGCCAATATTAACGTGGGCATGACCGTTCATTTGTGGAACAAAAAGAAAGAGTAACCATGAAACGACTCATCCTTTTCAGCGCACTGTGCCTCTCGGCGGCCTTCGCCGGCTGCATCCATAACGACCTGCCCTACCCCGTCGTACAGATCAACATCGAAGCGATCGAGGCCGAAGGACTCGACGGCGCGGCCGAGATCAACGCCGCGCAGCAGACCGTCGCCCTGCCGCTCTTGGAGACCACCGATATCCGCAACGTGCATATCACCTCGGTGACGCTCACCGAAGGCGGACAGTCGTCGGTCGCCTTTCCCGGCACCTTCGACCTGCGCACGCCGCTCTATACGACGCTGTCGCTCTATCAGGAGTACGGCTGGAGCATCACGGCCACGCAGAGCATCGAGCGCTATTTCCTTGTGAAAAAGCAGGTGGGTGCCGCCGAAATCGACCTTGCGAACCGCACGGCGACGGCCTACGTCTCGCGCAGCACCGATCTGAAGAACGTCGCGGTCAAGGAGCTGAAACTCGGCCCTGCCGAGATCACGACCTACACCCCCGAAATCGCGGGTACGACCTCGTTCGAAACGGTGCGGCTGGTGGACGTCACGGCGCACGGCCGCACGGAACAGTGGCGGCTCTACGTCATCCCGACCGACGTCACCATACGCATCACGCAGTGCGACGCATGGGCACGCATCGCATGGCTCGCGGCCGACGGCCTGAGCGATACCGAAATGGGCTTCGTCTATCGCCGCAAGGGCGATACGGAGTGGCTCACGGTTCCCGACGTCGAGATCGAAGGCGGAACCTTCCGCGCGAAACTCGCCGGACTCGACCCCGAGACGACCTATGAGTTGCAGGCCTTCTCCGACACGGACCGCAGCGACGTGCAGGAGTTCACCACCGATGCGGCTCCACAGCTGCCCAACGCCGGATTCGAGACGTGGAGCACCGACCGCAGCGACATCCTCTACCCCTACGCCGCCGACGCGGCCCCCGCAGAACGCTACTGGGGTACGGGCAATCCGGGTTCGATGACGCTCAAGAAGCTCGTCACCACCAATGAAAAAGACCCGCGCCCCGGCTCGAAGGGCCAATACTGCGCGCAGCTCAGGTCGCAGTACGTTTCCTTCCTCGGCGTCGGCAAGTTCGCCGCAGGCAACCTCTTCGCCGGCCACTATGCCGAGACGAAGGGCACCGACGGCATCGTGCAGTTCGGCCAGCCTTTCACCTCGCGCCCCGTAGCGCTGCACGGCTGGGTGAAATACAACCGCGGCAAGATGGACTACATCAAGGGTACACCCGTCGGCATGAGCTTCGCCAAGGGCGATCCCGACGTGGGCATCGTCTACATGGCGCTGGGCCGCTGGACAGCCGCCGAATACGGCGGTACGGAGCAGTCGCCCGTACAGGTCTACACCCGCGATACGAAGACCTTCTTCGATCCCAAGGGCAAGGACGTCATCGCCTACGGCGAGGTGGTCTTCACCACCAGCGTCGACGAGTGGCGCGAATTCACCGTGAAACTCGATTACACGGCAACGGACATCGTGCCCACGCACATGATGATCGTCTGCTCGGCATCGCGTTACGGCGATTACTTCACCGGCAGCTCCGACAGCGTGATGTGGGTCGACGACTTCGAACTGATCTACGAATAGCCGAGCGGCTGTAAAACACCGCGGGGCGGAACGTTCGAACGTTCCGCCCCGCGTCTTTATCGCCCCGAATCAGCGTTTCAGCTCGGCGCCCAGCATCACGCCGGGATAGTGCTCCAGAATCGCGGCGACCTGCTGCAACTTCTGATTCTGGGCATACTGCTGCGACGAAGCGCGCAGCGAACCGAGCGCAGCATTCGCCTCGAAGAGCATCGTCAGCACGCCGTCGGCATGTTTCGCACGACCGGTGAAAGAGACCGGATTGCCGGCGAAGAGGCATTCGATCGTCAGCTCTCCCGTATCGTCGTCGTAGCGAAACACCCCTTCGAGCTTCTGCTTGTCCAGCGCCGCCTTGAATACGCCGCGGCGGGTGAAGGTGACCGTCGCCTTGCCCGGATGCAACCCTGCCTGCTGGTAATAGGAGGGCAGCTGCCCCTTGAGTGTCGACGTCGCCAGCGAGGCGATCATATCGCTGCCCGTGTACTCCATCGCCGGCGCCTGATAGCTCCACGTGCCGAGCAGCTCCTTCTCCGAAAGCGGCTCGGGCGCCGCGGTCGTTGCAGCCGGCTCGGATGACGTGCCCGTCAACGATTGGAGGGCGTTTTTGAATAGATCCTGCCACGACTGCGCCGACACCGGCGCTGCAAGAGCGACCGCGAAGGCCGCGAGGATAAGCTGACGTTTCATAGGTTACTCCTTCGTAAATTCAAAACCCAGATAGAGATCGTCGAACTTGCCGACCAGCGCGCTGACCGAAGCGGCCGTGGCGTTGAACGACGCGAGTTTCTGTCCCAGCACGTCGACCATCTTCAGCAGCCGCGTAGCGGGGAAGACGATTTGCAGATCGGTTCCCGAGAGGTAAGCCTTGCCGTTGAGCGTGCCCAGATCGTATTTCGACGACGTTTCGAAATGCAGCACGATGTCATGACTCTCGCCCGTGAATTCGTAGGTTCCGTCGAACGTCCGGCTGCCGAACGTCGCCGTGAAGCGTTTGTCGGCCGCGAACGAGAACTTGCACGCTCCCGCGCGGATGCCCGCCAGCGTATAGAGTTTTTCGAGCCGCGTCTCCAACTGTCCCGTAAGCGCCGACGCACCGACGTCGGCCAGCGCATTGTCGCTCTCGAGTTTCACGCCCGGTGCTTTGTACTGCCAGTCGCCGACCATCAGCGCTTCGGTCGCCTTACCGCCCGTCGCCTTGTCCACCACGTTCGAGGCGGCATTTTTCAGCGCCTCTTTCCAATCCTGCGCTCCGGCCGGCGCGATGCAGCATACGGCCAGCAGCCAAATCAAAAGTCTCTTCATATTCTAAATTATCTATCGAATTCGTTTTCAAGCTGCTCGATTTCGGCGAGCCACACCGCCGCACTCGCATCCGACGGCATCCGCCAGTCGCCGCGCGGCGACAAGGCCACCGAACCCACTTTGGGACCGTCGGGCATCGCCGAACGTTTGAACTGCTGCGAGAAGAAGCGGGTAAAAAAGATCCTCATCCATCCGAGAATCGTCGCGCGGTCGTAACGCCCGTCGAAGGCCCGTTCTGCCAGAAAAAGGATCTTCGCGGGCGAAAATCCCTGCCGGACGAAGCGATAGAGGAAAAAGTCGTGCAGCTCGTAGGGTCCGACCAGCTCCTCGGTCTTCTGCGCGATGCCGCCCTCGGCATCGGCCGGAAGCAGCTCGGGCGAGACGGGCGTAGCGGCAACGTCACGCAGCACCTCCGCCGCGCGCCCTTCGGCGCAGTGCGCGGCATACCATTCGACAATATGACGCACGAGCGTCTTGGGCACCGAGGCGTTGACCCCGTACATCGACATCTGGTCGCCGTTGTAGGTCGCCCACCCCAGCGCCAGTTCCGACAGGTCACCCGTACCCACGACCAGCGCTCCCTCGCGGTTGGCCACGTCCATCAGAATCTGCGTCCGTTCGCGGGCCTGCGCATTCTCGTAGGTCGTCGAACGGTCGTCGGACGGCAGCCCGATGTCTCGGAAGTGCTGCTCGCAGGCAGCGCGGATCGGAATCTCGCGTGCCGTGACGCCCAGCTCGCGCATCAACGTCAGGGCATTGCCATAGGTGCGGTCGGTCGTCCCGAACCCGGGCATCGTGATCCCCACGATCCCCCGCCGGTCGAGTCCCAGCCGATCGAAGGCGTGTACCGCGACGAGCAGCGCCAACGTCGAATCCAACCCGCCCGAAATTCCCACCACCGCCCTTGCGGAGTGCGTATGTTGCAGACGGCGGGCCAATCCCATCGCCTGAATATGGAGAATCTCCTCGCAGCGGCTGTGCCGCCGATCGTCCTCGGCCGGCACGAAAGGCTGCGCCTCGACCGCACGGTCGAACGGCCGCTCTTCGGCGACGGGCATCGCCGCCGCGGCTGTCATACAGCCGCCCGCACCGCGGTGCCGGAACGTCGTCGTCCGGCAGCGATCGTTGCGCAGCAGCTGGCAGTCGACGTCGGCCACGACGAGCTGTTCGCCGAGCGAAAACCGCTCCGACGCCGCCAGCACCACACCATTCTCGGCCACCAGCGCATGGCCGGCGAAGACCAGATCGGTCGACGACTCGCCGAACCCCGCCGAGCAGTAGAGGTAGGCCGCGCGCGTGCGAGCCGACTGCTGTGCGACCAGCTGCCGCACATAATCGCTCTTGCCGACCGTCTCGGGCGACGCCGAGAGGTTCAGGAGCACTTCGGCGCCGGCCGTCGCCAGCGACGACGACGGAGGCGCGGGAACCCACAGATCCTCGCAGATCTCCACACCGCACCGCGCGCCGTTGATGTCGAACAGCAGGTCGGGGCCGAACGGCACGCTCTGCCCGCACAGCTCGATCTCGACCGTCGGCCGCCCTTCGCCCGAAGCGAACCAGCGTGACTCATAGAACTCGGCGTAGTCGGGAATATGGCGCTTGGGCACCACGCCCAGCAGCTCGCCCGCGGCCGCCACGACGGCACAGTTGTAGAGCATATCGTCCACCGCAACGGGCAGTCCGACCACGAAGGCCGTATTCAGCTCCGCCGTCCGCTCCACCAGCTCCGCAAGCGCCTGTTCGGCGGCCGCCAGCAGTACCGGCTGCAGGAAAAGGTCGCCGCAGGTGTAGCCCGTCATCGACAGTTCCGGGAAGAGGACGATCTCGACACCGCGCTCGGCCGCCTCGGCCACCAGCGCAGCGATCCGTTCGCCGTTATAGGCGCAGTCGGCCACCCGCACCGAAGGGATGGCCGCTGCCGTTTTCAGATATCCGTACCGATCCATCGTAAGCGTCTATTTGGCCCACAGCTGCGCCAGATTCAGGATCACCTGCATGGCCTTGCGCATCGTCGTGAGCGAGCAATATTCGAACTTGCCGTGGAAATTCATGCCGCCCGTGAAGAGGTTGGGACACGGCAGACCCATGAACGAGAGCCGCGCACCGTCCGTACCGCCGCGGATCGGCCGCACGAGCGGTTCGACGCCGGCCCCGCGCATCGCCTCTATCGCCTTGTCGATCAGCTGCGGATGCGGCTCGACCATTTTGCACATGTTGAAATACTGGTCCTTGAGCGTCAGCGTCAGCACCTCGTCTCCGTACTTCTTCTTCAACAGATCGACCGCGCTCCACAGAAAGACCTTCTTCTGCTCGAACTTCGCGGCGTCGTGGTCGCGGACAATGTAGCTGATCTCGGCGTGTTCGACCGTACCGTTGAAACCCACGCAGTGGTAGAAGCCCTCGTAGCCTTCGGTATGCTCGGGCCGCTCGCACGCGGGCAGCAGGGCGTTCAGTTCGCAGGCCACCTCGATGGCATTTATCATCTTGTTCTTGGCATAGCCCGGGTGGACGTTGCGGCCCTGCACGGCGATCTTGGCGCTGGCGGCGTTGAAGTTCTCATACTCCAGTTCGCCCTCCATGCCGCCGTCGACCGTATAGGCGAAATCGGCGCCGAAAGCCGCGACGTCGAAATAGTCGACGCCCCGTCCCACCTCCTCGTCGGGGGTGAAACCGATGCGGATCTTGCCGTGCGCGATTTCGGGATGCGAAAGCAGATACTCGGCGGCGGTCATGATCTCGGCCACGCCCGCCTTGTCGTCGGCACCCAGCAGCGTCGTGCCGTCGGTGTGGATCAGCGTATGCCCTTTGAAGAACGCCAGTTCCGGGAAATCGGCCACGTGCATCGTCAGCTGACCGTTAAGCACGATATCGCCGCCGTCGTATGCCTCGATGACGCGGGGTTTGACATCTTTGCCGCTCATATCGGGCGAGGTGTCGACGTGCGCGATAAAACCGATGACGGGTGCCGACTCGCAGCCCGGCGTGGCGGGAACGGTACCCATCACGTAGCCGTGCGCATCCATCGTCACCTCCGTCATGCCCAATGCCTTCATCTCCTCCGAAAGATCGCGCAGCAGCACTTTCTGCTTGTCGGTCGAGGGAAAAGTTTCGCTCTCTTCGGACGACTGCGTGTCGTAAGAGACGTATTTCAGAAATCGATCCTTGAGTTCCATATCTTATTCGTTGCAAATAAATTACTCTTTTTCCGGCTTGGCGCGCATCGTATGCCAAGCCATATAGCCGATCAGCGCCGCATACATCGCCAGTCCCAGCCACTCGGCGCCGTTCGACGACGCCCAGTCGCCCAAATACCAGTCGGCGCCCGCGAATTTCAGCACAGCCGAGATGACGCCCATCAGCGCACCGCCGGCGATGAAACCCGACGCAATGAGCGTACCGCGATCGAGCCGCGCCTTGTTCACGGCAGCATCCTTCGAGCGGGTCGAGACGTACCACGCCACCAGACCGCCCACCACCAGCGGAGCGTTCAACTCCATGGGGATGAACATACCCAGCGAGAAGGCCAGCGCCGGCACGCCGATCGAGGTGAGCACCAGCGCCAGCACGGCGCCGATGAAATAGAGTACCCACGGGGTCGTACCGCCCTCCATCAGGGGCTGGATCACGGCCGCCATCGCATTGGCCTGCGGCGCCACCAAAGCCCCTTCGCCTACGAAGCCGTAGGTGCGGTTCAGCACGATCATCACGCCCGCCACGGTGGCCGCCGAGACGGCCGTGCCGAGGAATTTCCACGCCTCCTGCTTGGCGGGCGTCGTTCCGATCCAGTAACCGATCTTCAGGTCGGTGATAAATCCGCCGGCCATCGACAGTGCCGTACAGACCACCCCTCCGATGACCAGCGCGGCGGTCATGCCACTCTTGCCGCTCAGCCCGATCGAGACGAGCACCAGCGACGAGAGGATCAGCGTCATGAGCGTCATACCCGAGACGGGGTTCGTCCCCACGATGGCGATGGCGTTGGCCGCCACGGTCGTGAAGAGGAAAGCGATCACGAAGACGATGGCAAGGGCCACGAGCGTTTGCAGCCAGTTGCCCAGCACGCCGAACTGGAAGAAGACCAGCAGCGCCGCCAGCGTAGCGATCACCACGGTAAGGATCAGCCGCATCGTCAGGTCGCGCTGCGTACGGACGGTCGTCAGCTCGGCGGTCTTCTTACCGCCCAGCTCCTTCACGGCCAGCCCCAGCGCCTGCCGGATGATTCCCGCCTGCCGCACGATGCCGACGAGACCGGCCATCGCGATGCCGCCGATACCGATCGGCCGGCCGAAGTCCTTGAACAACTGTTCGGGCGTGACCGCCGCCGCTTCGGGTAGTACCGACCCTACGAGCGGCACGACCAGAAACCACACCAGACACGAGCCTGCGGTGATGATCGTGGCGTATTTCAGACCGATGATGTAGCCCAGTCCCAGCACCGCAGCGCCGGTATTGAGTCCGAAAACCACCTTGAACTTGTCGGCGCACATCGCCCCGAAATCGCAGATGCGCGTCGAGACCGACTCCGTCCACACCCCGAAAGTCGAGACCAGAAAATCGTAGGCACCGCCCACGGCCCCCGCCACGGCGAGCAGTTTTGCCTGCGCACCGCCCTTCTCGCCCGAAACCAACACCTCGGTGGTGGCCGTAGCCTCGGGGAAGGGATACTTTCCGTGCATCTGCTTGACGAAATACTTGCGGAACGGGATCAGCAACGCGATACCCAGCAGGCCGCCGAAGAGCGACGAGAGGAAAATCTGATAGAACGCCGCATCCAGTCCCAGAATATAGAGTGCCGGCAGCGTGAAGATCGCTCCGGCGACGATCACGCCCGACGAGGCGCCGATCGACTGGATGATGACGTTCTGCCCCAGCATGTTGCGTTTGCCGAGCACGCTGCCCATGCCCACGGCGATGATGGCGATCGGGATCGCCGCCTCGAACACCTGTCCGATCTTAAGTCCCAGATAGGCCGCTGCGGCCGAAAAGACAATGGCCATCACGATACCCATCCCGACCGAATAGGGCGTCACCTCGGCGGGGGCGGCCGACGCCGGCAGCATCGGCGTGTACTCCTCGCCCGGCGCCAGTTCACGGTAGGCATTCTCCGGCAGCGAGGTCAATTGTTTCTCCTGTTCCATATCTCTATTTAAGTTTTGAATTCGCGTCTGATTGACAAAGTTAGGAATTTTTTCGAAAAACCGCTCGTTCACGCCGCTTAATTCGACCTTTTCGACACTCCCTGTCATCGATCGCCCCTGCCGCCGAAAAGCTGCCGGCAGACTAAAACGTTCCAACAAAAGGTCGGGATCGCAGCAATCCATCCGGCCGACGACCGATCCGCAGGAAACGGCACAGACCGCACGGCAGAACGGCTGCGGTAAAACGAGTAAAATTTCTCTGAAAAAGCAGTTGTTTAAAACGTTTTTTCATATCTTTGGCCTACCCGAACCAATTCGTATTCATCGCCAATGAAAACCATCCATTGCCAACAGCAGCCCGACGTGCGTGCCGACTATGACGTGCTCGTCGCCGGCGCCGGACCGGCCGGAATCTGTGCGGCGGTCGCCGCCGCCCGCGAAGGGGCCAGAGTCGCGCTCGTCGAGCGTTACGGCGTCGTCGGAGGAAATCTCACGGCCGGTTACGTCGGTCCCATCCTCGGAATGGTGGGACGCGGTACGATGCGCGACGAGCTTGTCCGGCTGCTCGGCGTTCCCGACAACGACATGATCGGCATCACGGGCAAAGCCCACGACATCGAGGAGGCCAAGCGGGTGCTGGCCGAATTCATCGCCCGCGAACCGATCGACGTCTATCTGCAAAGCTCGGTCTACGACGTGATGAAAGAGGACGAGACCGTACGAGGGCTGATTCTCGCGACCAACGAAGGCCCGCTCGCGCTGACGGCACGCATCACGGTCGACGCCACGGGCGATGCCGTCGTGTCGTATCTCTGCGGCGCCGAAATCGAGAAGGGACGCGACGACGGGCTGATGCAACCCGTGACACTGGAGTTCACCGTCGACGGCGTGGATGACACGCGCGGCGTGGTCTGCATCGGCGACGTCGACGAAGTGGAGCTGAACGGCCAGCGGTTTCTCGACTTCTGCCGCCGCTGTGCCGACGAGGGCAAGCTCCCGCCGACGCTGGCGGCCGTGCGGCTGCACCCCACGACCCACGCCGGTCAGCGGCAGGTCAACACCACGCAGGTCAACGGTGTCGACAGCACCCGCGTCGGCCATCTGTTCCGCGCCGAGGTCGAACTGCGGCGTCAGATGAAGCTGCTGGTCGACTTTTTCCGCGCCGAACTCCCCGGGTACGAACGGTGCCGCTGCATCTCGAGCGGCACGACTATGGGCGTGCGCGAAAGCCGCCGCGTGATGGGCGGCTATGTGATTACGGCCGAAGAGCTGGCCGAGGGCAAACGCTTCGACGACGTGGTGGTACACCGCGCCGAGTTCATCGTCGATATCCACAATCCGTCGGGCGCCGGTCAGGCCGAAGCGGCGATCCAGTACTGCAAGCCCTACGACCTGCCCTACCGCTGTTTCGTGCCGCGCGGCATCGACGGTCTCTATACGGCGGGTCGCTGCATCTCGGGTACGCACCGCGCACACGCTTCGTACCGCGTCATGTCGATCTGCATGGCCATGGGCGAGGCCGTCGGAATCGCGGCGGCCCTCTGCGCCCGTAAGGGATGCACGCCCCGCACGCTCGACGTCGGCGAGTTGCAGCGGACGATGACCGGCAAGGGAATCGAGCTGTTCGATTGAACGTATTAAAAACGGGAGACAATAACCGAACACGGGTATCCGGCAGCTGCCGGATACCCGCCCAACCGTCCAGTCTTCCCCTTACTGGACGCGGAATATCGCCTCTACGGGATAATGATCCGAAATATAGGTCACGCCGTAATTCCTGCGCAGCACGTTGAACCCGCTCGGCGCGGCCTTTTTATAGAAGATGTGATCGATGACCGTGCTCTTCGTACCCCATGCATTGTAGGTTCCGCCCGTGTCGGCTGCCGGAGCGTGCGTCCGCGCGTCCGTCAGCACCGAACGCAGCGGATCGAAGATGGCGCTCGACGTCGACGAGTTGAAATCGGCCGTCAGAAAGGCCGTCGATCCCGCCGCATTGAGTTCGGCGAGCTGCTCGACGATCAGCCGGATCGACTGCTCGCGCGCCTGCGGCCCCTTATTGTCGAGGTGCGTATTCATGTAGAAAAACTCCTTGCCGGTCGCCTTCAGCCGAAAACGGCACCACGCGGCCGTACGGCGATAATCGGCATCCCAGCCATAAGAAACCTTATCGGGTGTTTCCGACAGCCAGAAGGTCCCCTTGTCGAGCAGCTCCGCGTCGGCGGTGCGCCAAAAGATCGCCATGCACTCCTCGGCGGCGTAGCTGTCGGTCGCAGCAGGCACCCTGCCGGTGTCGCGTCCCAAACCGTACCACGCATAATCGGGACAGTTCTTCGCCAGATAGGTGATCTGGTGGGGCTGCGCCTCCTGAAGTCCCATCACCGTAGGCCGTTCTTCGCCCACCATCCGCGCTGCGGCTTCGCGGCGGCAGTCCCAGCCGTGCTCGTCGCGGCTGTCGACGCGGATATTGAATGAGACGACCTTCACCGCTGCCACGGCCGGCTGGGGCGAGGGATCGGGATCGACGGGGAGGTCGGCAGCCGCACCGCCCGAAGAGCACGAGAGCGCAGCGGCGGCCAGCAGCGGGTAAACAACGGATTTCAGAGACATCGGTTTGCGGTTTGCAGGTTTTCAATAACAATACGGTTCAAAAAGAGAAGTTGCTAAACAAACCGCAAACGATTTGCTCAGCAACTATCAAATCCAGTGGACCGGCCGTCGACGGCGCAGGACGTCAGAACAATCCCACAAGCCGCTCCAGCCCGATCCCGTGCGACCCTTTCAGAAGCACGAGTTTTCCCGCAAAAGGCGACACCGACAGCGCCGCAGCCGCCTCATCGCACGAACAGAAGAGCCGCACGCGCCGATCGGAGTGCCCCGTCGCACGCCATGCCGCCGAAAACTCCGCCCCCACCAGCCACAGCTGCTCCACGTCGCCCGAAAGCGCCTGTTCGATCGCGGCGCGATGCTCCGCTTCGCTCCACGCACCCAGCTCGAGCATATCGCCCAGCACGGCGACTTTACCGCCCGCAAACGCCTCGCCGAGGAAATTGGTCAGCGACGCCTGCATACTCGACGGATTGGCGTTGTAACAATCGACGACGAGCGTATTGCGGGCCGTCTGCTGCCGCTGCGAACGGTTGTTGTCGGGGCGGTAGGTAGCGACGGCGTCGCGGATACGCTCCTCGTCGACGCCGAAATAACGGCCGACAGCCATCGCCGCCGCCACGTTCAGGCGGTTGAACGCCCCTTCGAGATGATGCTCGACGCCGTCGGCGATCGCCGCATCGTAAAGCTCTACGGCCAGATTTCCCCGCTCGGCGGCCATCTTCACCAGCGTCGCGTCGTCGCGCCGCACGAAGGCTCGCCCTCCGCTCGCCGCCAGATAGTCGTACAACTCGCCCTTGCCGCGCCGCACCCCCTCGACGCCTCCGAACCCTTCGAGGTGCGCCCGCCCGACATTGGTAATCAGGCCGAAATTAGGCTCGGCGATCGCACACAGCAGGGCGATCTCGCCGCAAGCGCTCGCCCCCATCTCCACCACGCCCAGCTCCGTGTCGCGCGTCATCGCCAGTAGCGTGAGGGGCACGCCGATATGATTGTTGAGATTGCCCTGCGTAGCGTAAATCGTATATTTTTCGGCCAGTACACGGCTCACCAGCTCCTTGGTCGTGGTCTTGCCGTTGCTCCCGACGATCGCCAGCAGCGGAATGCCGAGCCGCCGCCGGTGTTCGCGCGCCAGCGCCTGCAAGGCGGCAAGCGCATCGTCCACCGCCACCAGCCGCCCGGCATAGGCCGCACCGGCCTGTGCTGCAACCGCCGGATCGTCGACCACGGCGCAGGCCGCTCCGGCATCGAGCGCCGCCAAGGCGAAACGGTTGCCGTCGTAACGGTCGCCCCGCAGTGCGAAGAAGAGCGTCCCGTCCCCCGCTCGGCGCGAATCGGTCACGACGGTCGGATATTTCTCGAACAGCGCATACAGCCGTTCCGTTTCCAACTGTTCAGTCACTTTTAATCGTCGATTCAAATGTACCCCTCGCCTTTGTTGAATTTCACCTCGTCGATATACTTCTTGATATTCTGCTCCTCGCCGCGCGGACAGATCATCAGCACATCCTCCGTATCGACGACGATGTACTCCTTCAGCCCGCTCACCACGGCAACCTTGCCCTCGGGCAGCGAGATGATGCAGTTGCGCGTATCGTAGGTGTAGCACCGCTCCGCAGGCTTGGCATTGGCGTAACGGTCCTTGCGCGAGAGCTGGTAGAGCGAGCCCCACGTCCCCACGTCGCTCCAGCCCACGTCGGCATTGGCACGCACGTAGACGTTGCCAGCCTTCTCCATCACGCCGTAGTCGATCGAGATGGGATGGCTGCACGAAAAGACCTGTTCCACGGCCGCTGTCTCCTCCGGCGTACCGAACGCCGCTTCGGCCGACGAGAAGAGCGCATGATGTTCGGGCAGGTACTTGGCGAAGGCCCGCACGATGTCGCGCACCTTCCAGACGAAGATGCCCGAATTCCAGAAAAACTCGCCGCACTGCACGAAGGTTTGCGCCAACTCCAGATTGGGCTTCTCCGTAAAACTCTTCACCGGACAGACGGTCTCGTCGGTCGAGACCTGAATATAGCCGTAACCCGTTTCGGGACGCGTAGGACGAATCCCGACGGTCATCAGCGCGTCGTGCTCGACCACGAAGTCGAGACACTCACCGATGATCGAGCGGAATCCCTTCTCGTCGACCACCCAGTGATCGGCCGGCGTGACGATCATCTCCGCTTCGGGATCGTGCTTCTGCAGCCAGTAGGCGGCGTATGCGATGGCCGGCGCGGTGTTACGGCCGATCGGCTCGCAGAGGATCTGCTGCTCGGGAATCTCGGGAAGGATGGTTCGAATCAGCTCGCGGTACCGACGGTTGGTCACCACGATGAAATTTTCGTCGGGCACCAGCGGCGCAAAGCGTTCGAACGTGTGGCGCAGGAACGACTTGCCCGTGCCCATGATATCGAGAAACTGTTTGGGCTTATTCTGCCGGCTCAGCGGCCAGAAGCGGGTTCCTACACCCCCCGCCATGATGATACAGTAGCGATTCATATCCTATTGTCTTTAATTTTTTCCGAATACGTATACAAAGATACGAATAAGCGAAGGCAATGTCAAATTTATTTGAACATTGCCGAACGTAAGTATCTTCGGCGCAGCCAAAGATACGAAAAGTCGAGCGCAGAAGCAAACGTTTATGTTTGATTATGCCGAGACGAGGCCAAGAAACGGATGATTTCCACGTTGCGTTTCACTCCACTCGCAATGACAGAGGGTGTTATCCTGACGAAGGCAGCATCCTCTTCTGTCATCCTGAGGCGGCGGATGCTCACGCTTCGTTGCACTCCGCTCAGCATGACAAATTCCCAGCGATCGGATTCCCGCGCTCCACTGCGTT
>URRP01000044.1 GCA_900550375.1 uncultured Alistipes sp.
ACTCCGCTCAGCATGACAAATTCCCAGCGATCGGATTCCCGCGCTCCACTGCGTTACGCTCGGAATGACATTTTCTATTTTGTCATCCTGAGGAGGAAGCCCTAAAAGGGATTCCGACGTGAGGATCGACCGCTCGGTCTCAGCAGACCGCAGGCCTGCACCATCGCACGGCGAAAAGAGCGGAAGAAGTACCGGCAACGGCACGATATTCCACCGTAAAACTCAGATTTTCAATTTTCGCCAGCGTCCGCTGCGAATATACGCGTAGGAGAGTACCAATGAAATCAGATAGTAGACATGATCGGCCGTCCAGCAGAGCGCGACGTCGGCATGGACGACGTAGACGAGCCACAGCGTATAGAGCGTGTAGGCCGTGACGCAGACCAGCGTGATTCCGAGTGCCGTGCGCGTATTGCCCGTTCCCGAGACGCTGAACTGGTAGATGAAAGCCGGCACGCACGGCACGACAGTCGAGAGCATGACCCATAGCGACGGCACGGCGGCGGTAATCAGCTCCACGCTGCCAGTATAGGCGCCCAGCACCACACGGGGGAAGAGCGCAAAGAGCAGCGACACCGGAAGAACGAAAGCGAAGCAGAGGCGTACCATGCGCCGGCACAGCCCCCGCACCTGATCCGCCTCACCGGCGCCGATCAGGTTGCCGACCAGCGAACTGGCTGTCGATGCAAAGGCGTTGATGAAGAGGAAGGCCACCGACGAGATGCTGCGCACCATATTGGTAACGGCCAGCGGCCGTTCGCCAAGATTCTCGATCGCCACGAAGAAGATGAACCAGCTGATAAAGGCGATGGCCTCCTGCAACATGATCCACACCGAGATGCCGAAGACCTGCCGGAGAATCCGCCACTCGATGCCCCGGAACCGGAACAGATCGTAGACTCGCCACGCCACACGGCGGTAGGTATAGACGACGAAGAAGACGAGCGACACGGCCTCCGAAATGACCGAAGCGATGGCCGCGCCTGCGATTCCGAGCGGCGGGATCCCCCATCCGCCGAAGATCAGCAGGTAGTTCAGCACCACGTTCGTCAGCACCATGACCACTGAATTGGCCGTCAGGATGCGCGTATGGGTCGTCCCGACGTAGAAGGCGCGGAACATCGCCGCGGCGAACGAGAAGAAAAACCCGAACGTGCGGTAGTCGAGATAGGACTCGGCAGCGGTGCAGATCGCCCGCGACTCGATCAGATGTCCGAGCAGCCATGGCGCCAGCACGCGCGACAAGCCGAAAAAGAGGACGGCCATGCCCAGCAGAAACCACATTCCCTGCATGAAGATCGGCCCGATCTCCTTGAGATTACCCTCGCCGTTACGGCGTGCGATCAACACCTGCGCACCGATGCTGAACCCGAACCCCACCATGAAGATCGTCAGATAGAAGATACCGGCGATGGCCGACGCACCCAATTCGATCTCACCCACATGACCCAGATAGATCGTGTCGGTAAGACCGATGAGCTGCTCCATCATCAGGCTCAACAGCACCGGAAAGGTTATTTTCAGAATCTGCCGATTGGTAAAAGGCATTGTCGTCTAATTTTGAATCAAAAAGATACGGAAAAGCCGAGCGCAAAAGCAAATCTTATTTGCATTTTGCCGAGGCGAAGTATCCAAAGCGAAGCCAAAACTACAAAAATCGGGAAGAAAAGCTCGGCTTTTCCTCCCGAATGGAATAAAATTCCCTGCCGAACGTCAATACCGGTAATGCTCCGCCTTGTAGGGACCGTCGACGTCGACGCCGATATAGTCGGCCTGCTGCTGCGTAAGATGGGTCAGCTCGACACCCAGATTGTCGAGGTGCAGCCGCGCGACCTCCTCGTCCAGATGCTTCGGAAGCCGGTAAACGCCCACCGCCAGCTCCTTCTGCCACAACTCCATCTGCGCCAAACACTGATTCGTGAACGAATTGGACATCACGAACGAAGGGTGTCCCGTCGCACAACCGAGGTTCACCAGCCGTCCCTCGGCCAGCACGAAGATCGCGTGGCCGTCGGGGAAGGTGTATTTGTCGACCTGCGGCTTGATCGTCGTCTTCACCGCCGCCGACCCGTCGAGCCGCGCCATCTGAATCTCGTTGTCGAAATGGCCGATGTTGCAGACGATCGCCTGATCGCGCATCCGCTCCATATGTTCGAGGGTGATGATGTCGCAGTTGCCCGTGCAGGTGACGAAGATGTTTCCTTCGGCGAGTGCACTCTCCACCGTCTTCACCTCGAAACCCTCCATAGCCGCCTGCAACGCACAGATCGGATCGATCTCGGTGACGATCACCCGCGCGCCGTAGGCCTTCATCGAACGGGCGCAGCCTTTGCCCACGTCGCCGTAGCCGCAGACCACGACCACCTTACCTGCGATCATCACGTCCGTAGCGCGTTTAATGCCGTCGGCCAGCGATTCGCGGCAGCCGTAGAGGTTGTCGAATTTCGATTTGGTGCAGGAATCGTTGACGTTGATCGCCGGCACAAGCAGTTCGCCCGCCGCCTCCATCTGGTAGAGCCGGTGCACGCCCGTCGTGGTCTCCTCGCTCACGCCGCGCCACTCGGCCACCGTGCGGTGCCACTTCGAAGCGTCTTCGGCAAGGATCGACCGCAGCGTATCCAGAATCACCGCCTCCTCGTGCGAAGAAGGAGCGTAGTCGAGCGTCGAAGCATCGTTCTCGGCCTTGTAGCCTTTGTGAATCAGCAGCGTGGCATCACCGCCGTCGTCGACGATCAGGTTGGGACCTTTACCGCCCGGGAACGAGAGCGCCATGGCCGTACACCACCAATACTCCTCGAGCGTCTCGCCCTTCCAAGCGAAGACCGGCACGCCCGCCTCGGCGATGGCCGCTGCGGCATGATCCTGCGTCGAGAAGATGTTGCACGAGCACCAGCGCACGTCGGCACCCAGCTCGACAAGCGTCTCGATAAGCACCGCCGTCTGGATCGTCATGTGCAGCGAACCCATCACCCGCACCCCGCGGAGCGGTTTCTGAGGGCCGTATTTGCGGCGCACCGCCATCAGACCGGGCATCTCGTGTTCCGAGACCTCGATCTCCTTGCGTCCCCATTCGGCCAACGACAGGTCGGCGACCTTGTAGGGAATCGATTCATTCATATACATTGTCGTATCTATTTTAATTTGATTCTGCGCCGCAAAGATACGGATAAGCGAGGGCAATGTCAAATTTATTTGAACATTGCCGAGACGGAGTATCTAAGACGCAGTCAAAGATACGAATTTTCGCACGCATCTCCAACGAATCGTGCAAACTTCCGCTCGCTGCGTCCTATCGCCCGCTCAAAGCGTTTCCAACTGCTTCAAGGCTCGGCGTACCAATGCGTCGGGACGCAGCCAATCGCGGTAATAGGCGGCATTGGCCTCCTTCATGCGCTGCACGACGTCGGGATGCCGCATCAGGAAATCGACCTGCGCCACACACTCCTCCGCCGTCGTATAGGAGAGGTAGTTGACGCCTTCACGAAAATCGCCCGGCACTTCGTAGGCGAAGCGTTCGTTGACAACGGCCCGCGCCGCAGCCACATATTCGCCCGTCTTCCAGCCGATCGAATCCCACAGGCCCGTGGAACCGAGGCAGATGTCGCAGCGCTGCATCAGGCGAAGGTATTTGAAGCGATCGGTGTACTTCTCGGCTACGATCAGCTCGGGACACAACGCGCGGGAGAGCGGCGTATCCGTCACCCCGCCGATGAAGTTTCGGGGATAACGTTCTTTGAGCGCACTCACGATAGCCATTCGCATCTCGTTGATCGCCCGATTGTGGTCGCCGTCCCACAGCCGCGTGAGAAAGAGAATCCGCAGCTTCTGCGCAGGAACTTTGCGGCCCGCACCGCGTTCGAACTTCTCCACCGTGAAATAAGCGCCCTCCTCGGCATAGCGCGGGCGGAACAACGCGATCATCCGTTTACGCAGAGATTTGATCTTGGCCGGAACCGGATTGATCGGATTCTCGGGGCAGGTTACATGATAATTGAAACTGAGCGGACGGATTTTGGCACGGACCTCCACCGGAAAAATTCCATTGCGCAGCGTCGAGCAGCTGCGTCTGAAATAGAGATCGACCTTCCGAATGTAGGCTGCCACGGCCACAGCGTCGAAGTTGTAGCCGTCGAGCATATCGAACGCGATCCGACGGCCGTCGACGAACGCTTCGACCAGATGCGGATGCGGAAACTCCTCCTGACGATCGTAGACCTCTTCGACGGTAAGCGAAATTTCCCGCCGGCGTGCCAGCAGCAGAAAACCCGTCACGATCTGGCTCGTATGCGGACTGCGCGACACGAGCCGCAACCGGACAACGGGGCATTCGGAAGTATGGGATATGCGAGAATCAACGCTCATATCTCTATCGTGGATTGAAAGGTTCCCCTTTGCCGCCGCAGATTTCGCGGCGGTCGGACTCGATCTGACGAAACAGTTCCTCCACCGAGTCGAAGCGTCGTTCCACCCGAATGAAACGCACCAACTCCACGCGCAGCCTGCGGCCGTAGAGATCGCCTTCGAAACCGAACAGATTGGTCTCCAGCAGACGCCTTTGGCCATCGACGGTCGGTTTGCAGCCGAGATTCGACATGGCTTCGTACGTACGCCCGTCCACCTCCACGCGCGAAGCATAGACGCCGTCGCGCATCGCCAGCGCCCCGTCCACCTCAATATTCGCCGTCGGAAAGCCCATGCGGCCTCCGAGGTGATTCCCGTGGACAACGATTCCTTCGATTACCATACGATTCAGATTTTCTCCGTAAGCTTCTGCACCAGCCGGAACTGCGAGAAAAACTCCTTGGCGAAGACACGCAGCACAGTGTACGACGGAATGGCCAGCAGCATCCCCACGATCCCCGCCAGCGAACCGGCGATCAGGATAACGATGAATATTTCGAGCGGATGCGCCTTCACCCGCTCCGAGTAGAGCGTCGGCTGCAACACGAAATCGTCGAATCCCTTGATGATGAGCAGCGAGCCGGCGATGACGAACATCGTATGCCCCGTCGTCATCCCCTCGATAGGCGTCACCACACCCATGAAGACCGACATCACGCCGCCGATGAGCGGTCCGGCATAGGGCACGACGTTCATCACGCCCATGATGAGTCCGATGAAGAAGGCGTCCTGCGTTCCCATCCCGAAAAAGATCATCGTGACCGAAATCACGATCATCAGGATGCAGCTTTCGCTCAGAATCCCCGTAAAATAGCGCATCAGCAACTGCGATACGGAGGACATCGCCCGCTCGATATTGCCGTGCACACGCTCCGGGAAGGGGGCTTTGAGCATCGTCAGGAACAACTCGTCGTCCTTGAGGAAGAAAAAGGTGATGAACGAAATCGAAAAGAAGGCGATCGCCGCCGAGAGCGTCAGACTGACGATCGACGAAAAGGCCGTATTGATGGTATCGTAGTCGAAGACGCTCTTGAACCACCGGATCAGCGAATCGGTCAGCGAAAACCGTTCGTCGGGCAGGGCGAACAACTCGTGGATGTACATCTGCAACCGCGCGATCGGCTCCTCGATCGAGTGAAGAACCGAACCGAAATCGAGCGTCGCGAACTGGTAGAGCTTATTGAAAACCAACGGCACGAAGAGCGTACACGCAACGGCGAAGAGTACCCAGATCAGGATCAGCGTCGCCAACGCCGCCGACCAGCGGGGGACATGCCACCCTTTGATCCGCAGCCGCGACAGACGGCAGGCCAGCGGATTGAAGATGATCGCCAACAGGGCCGACACCAGAATATAGACGACGATCGAACTGAAATACCACACCAGAAACGCCACCGCAGCGGCGATGGCCAAGCCAACGGTGTAACGGGCAAGTGTGGGAGGCGTAATCAGCATCGTTCGTGAAGGGATTTATCCAGTTTAACTTACGGAAGAATCCGGCTGTGCATCCGACCTCGCCGGCAGAACCGAACCGTTACGGCCGGAGTCCTGCGAAGCGGCTTACAAGACGGCAGCAGCTCATTCCGCCGATTTATTTCGTTTGCGGTTTCAACCGTGCGATCGGGGTCTGCGAACCCACGACGGGATCGCCGATTTCGACCAGCACCTCGCTGTCTTTCGGAAGCAGCACGTCGATGCGCGAGCCGAACTTGATGAATCCGCACACGTCGTTCTGCTTGACATGCTCGCCGACCTTCATATACGACACGATACGGCGTGCAATCAGTCCTGCGACCTGACGGAACAGCACATGGCGGCCGTCGTCCATCCGTACCACGGTCGTCGTCCGCTCGTTCTCGGTCGAGGATTTGGGATGCCACGCCACCAAAAAACGCCCGGGATGGTACTTGAAATACTCGACCGTACCGCCCACCGGAAACCAGTTCATATGGACGTTGGTGATCGACATGAAGATCGAAATCTGCATCATCTCTTCATCGAGATACTCGCTCTCGTGTACCGGTTCGGTCACGACCACGCGGCCGTCGCAGGGGGAGAAGACCAGATCGGCGTCGTGAATCTTCACACGGCGCGGCTCGCGGAAGAAAGCCACGATAAAAAACCAGAAAAGCAGCATCAGCACGACCACCACCCATACGAGCGTACCGTTGTCATGGCTGCTCAGCAGATGATAAATTCCCGTACCGAGCAGCAGACAGATCAGACCGGTGATACCGATAATTCTGTAACCCTCCTTATTGATTTTCATTTCAGTAAAGATTAGTCGTTATACGAATCTGCCGACAAGCAGCAGATAAAGGAAGACATAGGGAGCCGAAAGCAGCAAAGCGTCGAAACGATCCAGCACGCCGCCATGACCGGGAATCACCTGCCCCGAATCCTTGACCGCGGCCGCCCGTTTGAACATCGACTCTACCAGATCGCCCGCAACGCCGGACAATGCGGCGACAAACGCCAGACCGCCCCAGACCCAATAATTCGCATCGAGCACATACGCGGCAACGAATCCCATCGCCACAGCGCCCGCAAGGCCGCCGAAGAACCCCTCCCACGACTTCTTGGGCGAGAGACGTTCGCACAGGCGGTGCCGACCGAAGGCCATTCCCACCAGATAGGCGAAGACATCGTTGGCCCAGATGATGAAGATATAGCACAGCACCGTCGCCGGAAGCCATACGCCGTGACCGGCAAGCACCGGAACATAGAGCAGCAGCGACAGCGGCACGGCGACATACAATACGCCCAGCAGCGTCGCCCCCAGATTGGCCAGCGGCGTGGCACTGCGGCGAAACAGTTCGCAGACGAAAAGCGTCGGCAGCAGCAATCCGATATAGAGCAGCAGGTTGAGCACGGCGCCGCCCGCCTCGTCCGTCACCGGTTGGCCGAACTGCCGGAGGATGACGAAATTCAGTGCGAACAGCAGCACTCCGACCGCCAATCCCATCCACCGCTGGGGCGAGAGACCCGTCTCACGGGCCAACTTGTAAAATTCCAACTGACCGCCCACGAGAATCAGCAACAGCAATGCGCCGAAGCTCCACTGCGATCCTAAAACGGCACCGACAACCACTCCGGCCAATACGAGGCCGCTGAGCGTCCGCACCATCAGGTTCTTCATTTTCATTCCTAATTTTTAAGCTTCGGTTAATTCATTCGCGGCGGCCGTACCTCCGGCGGCGGCTTCGGGTTTCGTATCAGCGGCAGCGGCACGTTTGACCGACTGTGCCGAAGGGCCCAGAATCTGCTCGATATCCTCGGCATAGATCGTCTCCTTCTCCAGAAGCAGACCGGCCATCGCATTGATCTTGTCGTTCTTCTGCTCGATGATCTTCCGCGCGCAAGCGTAAGCATCCTCCAGCATACGGCGCACCTCGCAATCGATGTCGCGGGCGGTCTGCTCGCTGAAGGGCTTGGTGAAGGTATCGCGCGTGCCCGTCGAATCGTAGTAGCTGATCGGGCCGATCTTCTTGCTCATGCCGTAATAGGCCACCATCGCATAGGCGGTTTTCGTCGCCCGTTCCAGATCGCTCAGCGCACCCGCCCCGAGCGTCCCGTAGTTGACCTCTTCGGCAATTCGGCCGCCCAACAGCCCCGCCAGTTGCTCTTCGAGCGCTTCATTGGTGACATGCACCCGCTCCTCGTCGGGCACCGACCATGTAGCGCCGAGGCTCTTGCCGCGCGGCACAACGGTCACCTTCAGCACCGGATCGCACTCCGAGAGCGACCACATCACCGTCGCGTGACCCGCCTCGTGAATCGCCGTGGCACGCCGTTCGGCCGCCGTCATCGGCATATTCCGCTTTTCGAGACCGCCCACGATGCGGTCGATGGCCGACATGAAATCGTCGCGGCCGATGCTCTTCTTATTATGACGGGCGGCGATGAGTGCCGCTTCGTTGCAGACGTTGGCGATATCCGCGCCCGAGAAGCCCGGCGTCTGGCGCGCCAGAAAATCGCGGTCCAGATCCTTGTCCAGCTTCAGGCCGCGCATATGAACGGCGAAAATCTCGGCTCGTTCGTGCACGTCGGGCAGGCCGACGTCGATCTGACGGTCGAAACGTCCGGCGCGCATCAGCGCTTTGTCCAGAATATCGACGCGGTTGGTCGCCGCCAGCACGATCACGCCCGAATTGGTCTGGAAACCGTCCATCTCGGTAAGCAGCTGGTTGAGCGTATTCTCCCGCTCGTCATTGCCCGAGAAACCGGCGTTCTTGCCGCGGGCGCGGCCGATGGCATCGATCTCGTCGATGAAGACGATGCACGGCGCCTTCTGTTTGGCCTGTTCAAAGAGGTCGCGCACGCGCGAAGCACCCACGCCGACGAACATCTCGACGAAATCCGAACCCGAAATCGAGAGGAAGGGTACGTTGGCTTCACCGGCCACAGCTTTGGCCAGCAACGTCTTACCCGTTCCCGGAGGGCCTACCAACAGCGCCCCCTTCGGAATCTTGGCACCCAGATCGCGGTACTTTTCCGGTTTGCGCAGGAAATCGACGATCTCCATCACCTCGACCTTGGCCTCTTCCAATCCTGCGACATCCTTGAAGGTCACACGCTTGGGAGCGTCCTTGTCGTACACCTGCGCCTTGGCTTTGCCGACATTCATCAGTCCGCCGCCGGCAGCACCGCCGCCGCGCGACATGCCGCGCATGACGAAGAACCATACGGCGATAATGAGTATCCACGGCAAAAAATTGACCAGCAGGTTCATCCAGCCGTTCTCCTTGTTCTCGTAACGCACCGGAACGCTCTGCCCCGACTGCTGTTCGGCAGCCTTCAGATCCTCGCGGAACGCATCCACCGAACCGATGTTGAAGACCAGCTGCACCCCTTCCTCGGGAAGGCGCTTGAACTGGGGCTGCGTAGAATCCTTGCGGTATTTCTCGACCGCATCCTTTTTAAGGAACACCTCGGCCACATCGCGGTTGACCACCTCGATCTTCTCCACATCGCCGTCACGGACCATCCCTTCGACCGTATTCCAGTCGCTGCGAACAGGGTCGGTATTCTCCATACCGTAAAGCGAATAGCCAATGATGAAAGCCGCCACCAGCACATAAATCCACATATAGTAGGGACGCGGCATGATCGGGTTGCGCTGACCGCCGTCCTTTTTCTTCTTTTCTGTCATAAAATCTCTTTACTCCTCGTAATCATAACGTTCGAGCGGCGCATCGGCCCACAGCTCCTCCAACTTGTAGAAGGAACGCAGTTCGGTCGTGAAGATATGCACCACGACATCCATGTAGTCCATCGCCACCCACAAACCCGTCTGCTTGCCTTCGACGCGCCACACCTTCTCGCCGAGTTTCTCCTCGACGGCCTGTTCTACGCTGTCGGCAATCGCCGTGACCTGCGTGGTCGAGTCGGCGTTGCAAACGACGAAATGCGAACAGATGGCGCCGTCGAACCCCGAAAGGTCCAACGATACAATATCCTTACCCTTTTTATCCTGAATCGCACCGACTATCGTCTCAATCAATTTTTCCATATTCCGATATTCCGTAATAACCCACTATATCCGTGCAAAGATAGTAAATAAAATCGGAAATCGACGAAAAACAGGGACGGAATAAGTGGTTTATCCCGCACTGCATAAACCGCACCGCAAAAGGAAAAACCGCCTGCAATTCGCAAGACGGCGGAACGCGGCCGGTGGAACGGTCGCGAAAAGACCTTTAAAAAAACCGCAGAAAGCCTATTTTCGATAGATGCGGATCGATTCGGCGAGTGCCCGGATGATCGACTGCTTGACGAACGTGCGGCGCACGGCGATGGCGATTTTGCGTGAAGTGGCCCCCTTGGCCAGCGTCTTGACGCGATCGCGGTGCTCTTTAGGCACATACTCGACAGCCATTTCGGGGATGATCGTCACGCACTGCGTGCAGTCGACGATGCGCATCAGCGTATCGAGCGAACCCGATTCGAAGTAGTAATGCGACGGTACGCCCCGCTTGGCCTGACACAGTTCGATGACCTGATCGCGCATACAGTTGCCGTCCGAAAGCAGGATCAGTTCCCGCAGGTTGATATCCTCGATACGGACATTGGAACGTTCGTAGAGCGGATTGTCGGGCGAGACGTAGACGAAAAAGCGGTCGTCGAACAACTCCTGCTCCTGAATCCCCTCGCCGCACGTACCGCCCGCTACCAGCGCGGCGTCGATGCGGTCGCGTTTCATCGCGTCGATGATGTCGCGCGTCATCAGCTCCTTGACCTCCAGCTCTACATGGGGATAGTCGTGTACAAAACCGGGCAGAAACTTATGCAGCAGATACGGCGCGACGGTCGGAATGACCCCCAACCGCAGACGGCCGGAAATCTCGCCCTTCAACTCGGCGACCGACTCGCGGATATTGTCGTAGGCGCGCAGCGTCTCACGCGCCCGATCCAGCACCACCTCGCCCGCCTCGGTAGCGATCACGGGTTTCTTCGAGCGGTCGAGCAGCACGACGCCCAACTCCTCTTCGAGCGACTTGATCTGCATACTCAGCGACGGCTGCGTCACGAAACAGTGTTCGGCGGCCAGCGAAAAACTTCCGCAGTTGGCGACTGCCAGCAGGTATTCCAATTGAATGATAGTCATAGGCGAAGGAACTTATTCTGTCGGGCAAATATATAAAAAAAACTTATATTTGTCAAGATTACTCGCAGAGAGCCATATTTTTTCTACTTTTGTCATTTACATATAGAATAAAAACGATATACGCTGTTATGGGAAAAATCATCCTGACCGGAGACCGGCCGACCGGAAAACTGCACCTCGGCCATTACGTTGGTTCGCTGCGCCGCCGCGTGGAGTTGCAGAACTCCGGGGAGTTCGAGAAGATCTTCATCATGATCGCCGATGCACAGGCGCTCACCGATAACGCCGACAACCCCGAAAAGGTGCGTCAGAACATTATCGAAGTGGCGCTCGACTACCTCGCCTGCGGTCTCGATCCCGAAAAGTCGACGCTTTTCATCCAGTCGCAGATTCCCGAACTGTGCGAACTGGCGTTCTATTATATGAACCTCGTCACCGTAGCTCGTCTGCAACGCAATCCGACCGTGAAGGCCGAAATCCAGCTGCGCGGTTTTTCGGAGAACAATGCGGAGAACGATATGCAGCGGCAGGGCATTCCCGTCGGGTTCTTCACCTATCCGATCTCGCAGGCATCGGACATCACCGCTTTCCGCGCCACGACCGTCCCTGCGGGCGAAGATCAGGAGCCGATGATCGAGCAAACACGCGAGATCGTCCACAAGTTCAACTCGGTCTACGGCCCCACGCTCGTCGAGCCCGAAATCCTGCTGCCCCAGAACGCCGCCTGTATGCGCCTGCCCGGCACCGACGGCAAGGCTAAGATGTCCAAGTCGCTGGGCAACTGCATCTATCTGAGCGATTCGGCCGAAGAGGTGCGCAAAAAGGTGATGGGCATGTACACCGATCCCGACCACCTGCGCGTGGAGGACCCGGGCAAGGTCGAGGGCAACACCGTCTTCACCTATCTCGACGCTTTCAGCCGCCCCGAACACTTCGCCGAATACCTCCCCGACTACGCTTCGCTCGACGACCTGAAGGCCCACTACCGCCGCGGCGGTCTGGGCGACGTAAAGGTCAAGAAACTCCTGATCGCCGTGCTGAACGAGACGCTCGACCCGATCCGCGAACGCCGCCGCTACTACGAGGAGCGCATCGACTGGGTGTACGACATGCTGCACAAAGGATCGGAGCGCGCACGCGCCGAAGCGGGACGCACGCTCCACGACGTTCGCGAGGCTATGAAAATCAACTACTTCGAAGATCGGGAGCTGATCGCTTCGCAGGCGGCGCTTTACCGCGAGAAGCACCGATAACGCCTTCGGGAAACCGGCCATGAAACTCAGGAATTTTCGATACGAACGTATCTATGCGCTTTTCTACCGCCTGACGCGGCGGCTGAGCAACCGACAGATCATGATGCTGCTGGCCATGGTCGTCGGTCTGCTGGCGGGGCTGGGTACCTACGTCTTCGAAATCCTGCTCTATGCGATAAAGAGTTGTCTGGTCAACTGGTTTCCCGTCGAGGACGCACACTTTCTGCTGCTGATCTACCCTGCGGTAGGTATCATTCTGGCGACGCTGTTCGTCAAGTACATCGTGCGCGACAACATTTCGGAAGGGGTCACACGCGTACTCTACGCCATGTCGCGCCGCGATTCGCGCATTCCGGCCCACAACTGCTGGACCTCGATCGTAGGCGGCGCCACGACCATCGGATTCGGCGGTTCGGTCGGCCCCGAAGCACCGATCGTGCTGACGGGTGCCGCCATCGGCTCGAACGTGGGACGGCTCGCACGCCTCAACTATCGCAATACGACGCTGATGCTCTGCTGCGGCGCCGGAGCCGCCATCGCCGCCATCTTCAAAGCGCCGATCACGGGCGTGGTCTTCGTGCTGGAGATTCTGATGCTCGACATCACCGCCTCGTCGGTCATTCCGCTGCTCATCGCTTCGATCACGGCCACCACCATCGCCTTCGTCTTCCGCGGTTTCGATCCGATCATCGCCGTAACGCTCACGGAGGCCGATGCCTTCGAGCTGCAACAGATCCCGATGTTCATCCTGCTGGGCGTACTGTGCGGAGGAATGTCCTATTACTTCACCACCGTCAACTCACGCATCGGCGCCTTCTACAAAACCATCCGATCGCAGGGGCGCCGGTGGCTCTACGCCGGCATCACGCTGGGCGTGCTGCTCTTCGTCTTCCCGCCGCTCTACGGCGAGGGATACGAAGGTTTTACCTCGCTGATGCACGGCGATACCAAGTCGTTGTTCAACACCTCGCTCTTCTACCAGTTCAGCGACATCGACTGGGTGGTGATCCTCTACGTCGCCGCCATCATGTTCTTCAAGGTGGTGGCCATGTCCTCGACCAACGCCGCAGGCGGCGTGGGCGGAACCTTTGCGCCGTCGCTCTTCGTCGGCGCCTTCACGGGCGCCATCGTGGCGCTGGTCTTCAACGCGCTGTTCGGCTGGCAGCTCTCGATCGCCTCGTTCACGCTGGTGGGGATGGCGGGCGTGATGTCGGGCGTGATGAACGCGCCGCTCACCTCGATCTTCCTGATCGCCGAACTTTCGAGCGGCTACGGGTTGTTCATCCCGCTGATGATCGTCGCCTGCATCTCTTTCGCCGTCGACTATTACCTCGACCCCGATTCGATCTACACCAAGCAGCTGCGGCTCAAGGGCGATCTGCTGACGCACGACAAGGACCAGTCGGTTTTCGTCTTCCTGAAACTCGAAGATCTGATGGAGACCGACTTCTTACGCATCAAGGAGAACTTCACGCTGGGCGACATCGTCCACGTCATCTCCCACGCGCGGCGCAACATTTTCCCCGTCATCGACAACTTCGGCCGCCTGATCGGCGTCGTGCAGCTGGACGACCTGCGCGAAGATATGTTCAAGCGCGAGAAATGGGGTACGCCGATCGGCCGCTACATGATCCAGCCGCCCGACAAAATCCTCGAACACGAGCAGATTCAGAGCGTGCTGCCCAAATTCGAGGAGAACCACACATGGATGCTTCCGGTCGTGGACAAGCAGAATCACTACTTGGGCTTCATCTCAAAATCGCGTATCCTGAACGCCTACCGCGAACAACTGGTCAAAATCCAGCAGTAAGCCGTAGCCGACCTCGAAAAAAGAGTTCGCCCCGCTGCAAATCATTGCGGCGGGGCGTCCCGTAAAAATCCGAATCACCGGACAAAGCAGTTCCGAAACGGTTTCGTGCTACTCCTTCCTATAGGCGTGTTCGATCTCGACGATGTAAACCCTGTGGAAATCGCGCGCTTCATACCAACGCTCTACCGGCTCGCCGTCGAGGAAGTTCTCCTCCCGTATCCGGTCGACATACAGCTTGCGACATTGCAGCACGAGCCGCGCTTCGCCCAGTGCGGGAACGCCGTCGTCGGTGTAGACGGTCGTCAGTCCGGCGTTGGCGATCTTTGCCTCGTCGCGCCCGCTGCGGCTGCCGCAGTAGGCCAGCGCCTTACGGTAGGACGGATCGAAGAATGAGAGGGTGAGACGAGCCTCACGCTCCACGAATTCATAGGTATACCGCTGCGGGCGGATTACCACCATCGCCGTAGGACGGCCCCACATCTCGCCGACCATCCCCCACGAGGCGGTCATCGTATTGCATCGTTCACGGTCGCCCGCCGTGATAAGCATCCACTCGCTGCCGATGGCGCGGATAAAATTCTCGTCGATAGCCGTAACATCGACCTCCTTGAAAGACTGCATGGTCATTGTATCTTTAAAACCGTTGTACTCGACTTCCGTTTTTTGTTATTCGATGCGCCGCGCAAGCCCCCCTCCAATCATTCGGGATGCGCCGCGCCCAACGCTTCGTTCAAGCTCTTCTTCGCCTTGAAAAAGGCATCGGTAAATCCACGCGCAGCGATCGTGCCGTCGGGCGCGATCAGCACGAACGTCGGCCAGCCCTTGATCGCATAGCTCTCCAAAATCCGTCCGTTCTCCGGCCGGTCGGTTTCGAGCTCCACCTCCGGCCAGTCATGCACCAACATCCCTGCCAGTACGGGACGCATATCCTTCACGCCCGCCGAAGGGGTCTTCACATCTGCGGGCAACGACTCGTAAACGCGCCGGATCACATCGATCGATTCGGTCAGGCCGACCACGCGCAGCCCTCTCGCCCGATAGGTTTCATAGAGGTCGCACACCTGAGCGTCGATATAGATCGAACCGGGGCACAGCCCCCAATGGTAGAACAACAGATAACCGCCTGCGAAATCGGCATTGGCGATCGACTTGCCTTCGGTCGTCACCAGCGTGAATTCGGGCGCCGGTTTTCCGTCGGCAAGGCCCTCCATCTTCTCCAGACAGTCGGCATAAAGCCTCCCGTAATAACTCGTCTTCAGCTCCTCGGACAACGTTTCGTAGAATGCCCGCGATTCGTCGAGGGGCAGATACGACACCGCAGAAATCCGATCGACGAGCAGGTCGAGCGTTCCCTGCGGGCGGGCCTCTTCATACGTCTTTTTCAACGCGTGTCTGCGCGCAGCGCCGGGGTTGTCATTATAAAATAGGTTAAACTTTTCGCCCCACTCCCGACTCCTTACGGTATCGCCCTGCTCCAGCGCCGTCCGGGAGTTTTGCAGATAACGGCCCCGAATCCGGCCGAGCGAATCCTCGACCGTCCGCAGTTCGGCAAAAGCAGGATCGTCATAGATTCCACCACCAATAGCACTGTAATAAATCTCGTCCGTGGTACCGCTCAGCGTGATCCGATCGCCAGAGGTCACGAGCAACGGCTTGCCCCCGCGATCCCCTGACGCGGCTTTCCCGACCTTCGGCCGATAGGTCATCATGTAATATTGATCATGCTCCTGTCTGCCCCGATATTCGAATCGATCAGGCTCCCCGACCACGACATCGAAGGCCGGTTCGCGGTTCCACTCCGGCAGCAGAATACGCTCGAAACGAAGCGTATCGCCGACTTGCAGACCGTCGATGCGGCCGCTCAGTTCGAAGGATTGCATCTGCGAACAGGAAGCCGCCGCCACAACCAGCATACCGAGCAACAAGCGGATTTCGAATTTAGAGTTCATAAGCTTAGAATCATTGAGTGAACGCCTTTGCGAAGGCAGCGTTTTTTCGGCGGCGGGCACTTTGCCCGAAAAAACAACGGTCGGCGATCTACTGTCGACCGTTATCACGCTCCGCCCGATCTACTGCGCGTTTTCGTACTCTGCATCGACGAGCAAGTTGTGCCCATTGGCCGCCGCCACGGCCATCTGGTCGCAGCGGTTGTTCTCGACCGTCTCGGCATGGCCCTTTACCCAGACGAAGCGCACGCGGTGACGGCGGTAGACGCTCAGGAATCGCCGCCACAGATCGGGATTCTTCTTTCCCGCGAAGCCCTTCTTCTCCCAGCCGAAGACCCAGCCTTTGGCCACGGCATCGACGACGTACTTCGAATCCGAGTAGACCACCACGTCGCTGCCCTCGAATTTCAGCGCTTCGAGGGCAGCGCACACGGCCGTCAGCTCCATGCGGTTGTTGGTCGTCAGACGGTAACCGGCTGAAATCTCCTTGCGGAACGGCCCGCTCAGCAGCACCGCCCCGTACCCTCCCGGGCCGGGATTCCCCAGCGCCGAACCATCGGTATAGATCGTAATATCCAAAACGTTCGAAATAAAAATGTTACTGTACCGAAGGGCTTCCCTCCAGCTCGCGGAGCAACTGCGCCGCCCGCTGCCGTTCGCCCTCGTCGGACGAGTCGAGCAACCGCGTCCACCATGCGCGCGCCTGCTCCCGATCGCCCCGCTGCAAATAGAGATATCCGATGTTATAGATCAGCACACCGTCCGAAGGATCGGCAGCCGAGGCACGGAGAAAGCAGTCGAGCGCCGCGTCGGTGCGCCCCGAACCGTAATGCCATGCGCCGAGATTGTTGAGCGCCACAGCGCTCCGGGGACAATACTCCGCCTCGCAGCGAGCCAGTCGTCCGAGCGCTTCGGCCGCCTCGCCGCCGCCGTCGGGCGACGCCACATCGAGAAGCGTGTTCACGTAATCCTGAAGATAGTCGGCGATCAACTCCTGCGGCGCAACCGGCTGCACGGTCCAGCCGTCCGCCGCCATCCACCGTCCGCCGTTCGCGGCCGCTCGCGCGACGAGCGTACAGAGCGCATCGGCCATCTCGCCGTACCGTTCGGCATAGGCGAAAGCGGCAGCACGCCCCAGATACATATCGAGCCGATCGGGATGCAGCGCGATGCCGCGGTCGATAGCCGCGATCGCCCGCGCGAAGAGGGTTTCGTCGAAGAGAATCCGCTGACCGATCGTTCCGGCCGTATTTCCCGCCGAATCCGCCAGAACAAGCCGGTCGGACGACTCGCCCGCCCTGCGCACCGTATCCTGCGCGCCGCGCAGGATGACTTCGACACGGCACGACCGGTTAAGCTCGTAGTTGAACCGATCGATCCACAGCTGCGCATCGGCCGGCGTCAGCGCCTCCCATGCCGAGAAATAGCCGCTCCACGCCACCGTATCGCGATCGTCGGTCGGAGGCCGCATCCCTTCGGGCTGCGCCGCGGCAATCATCGGAACACCCGGCGCCGCCATGCCCAGCACGAACCGGACGCAGTACATCGCTCTTCGTATTCCCCTCGCCGCAGCCATTGCCCCGAAACGATTAGTTCAGCGCGGCCAGCTGTTCGCGGATCGCCGCGATCTTCGCCTCGGCGTCGGCTTTCTTGGCGCGCTCCTTGTCGACCACCGCCGCAGGCGCCGACTGCACGAAACGCTCGTTCGAGAGCTTGCGGTCGACACTCACGAGGAAGCCTTCATAATAGTTCAACTCCTCGCTCAGTTTGGCGATCTCGGCTTCACGGTCGATCTTGTCGCCCAGCGGCACGAAATACTGCGTAGTCTTGACCAGAAAGGCCGCAGCTGCCGAATCCTTCTCCGTCACCGGCACGATGGACGACAGATTGGCCATCTTCACCAACACGGGTGCATACTCGGACGGATAATTCGCGTCGGAGATCACTTCGAGCGGCAGCGCCTCGCGCTGCGGCAGATTCTTCTGCTTGCGGATGTTGCGCACGGCCGTAATGGCCTCCTTGACCAGCTCGAAACGGGCCAGCAGCGCATCGTCGGCCGCCGCATCGGCCTGCGGCTGCTGCGCGACCATGATCGACTCGCCCGCCGCGCGCGGCGCCAGATCCTGCCAGATCTCCTCGGTGACGAAGGGCATGAAGGGGTGCAGCAGACGCAGCAGTGCGTCGAAGAACCCTTTGGCCTCGTCGACCGTACGACGGTCGATCGGCGCCCCGTAGGCCGGTTTTATCATTTCGAGATACCACCCGCTGAAATCGTCCCAGAAGAGTTTGTAGAGCAGCATGAAGGCCTCCGAAATGCGGTAGCTGCGGAAATCCTCGTCCAGCTCCGCCACGGCGCGGCGCAGCGTCTGGCCGAACCACTCGCCCGCCAGTCGGTCGTTGTCGCTCTGGGCGAGCGACCCGTCCACCGTCCAGCCGTTCACAAGGCGGTAGGCGTTCCAGATCTTGTTACCGAAGTTACGGCCCTGCTCGCAGAGTCCTTCATCGAACATCACGTCGTTGCCGGCCGACGACGACAGCAGCATCGCCACGCGCATACCGTCGGCGCCGTACTGCGCGATCAGGTCGAGCGGATCGGGCGAATTGCCCAGCTGCTTGGACATCTTGCGGCCGATCTTGTCGCGCACGATGCCGGTGAAATAGACGTTGCCGAAGGGCTTCTCGCCCCGATATTCGTAGCCGGCCATAATCATGCGCGCCACCCAGAAGAAGATGATGTCGGGGCCCGTCACCAGATCGTTGGTCGGATAGTAATAGCTGATTTCCCGATTGCCCGGGTTGCGGATACCGTCGAAAACCGAGATCGGCCACAACCACGACGAAAACCATGTGTCGAGCACGTCCTCGTCCTGCCGCAGGTCGCCGAGCTGCAACGCGGCGTCGCCCGTCTTCTCGCGGGCCAGCGCCAACGCCTCCTCGGCCGTCTCGGCCACCACGTAACCGCCCTTGGGCAGGTAATAAGCCGGAATGCGCTGCCCCCACCACAACTGGCGCGAGATGCACCAGTCCTTGATGTTGTCCATCCAGTGACGGTATATATTCTTGTATTTTTCGGGCACGAACCGAATCTCGTCCTCCAGTACGGCGCGCGTGGCGGGCTTCGCCAGCTCCTCCATCGAGAGGAACCACTGCATCGACAACTTCGGCTCGATAGCCA
>URRP01000045.1 GCA_900550375.1 uncultured Alistipes sp.
TACCGAGGAAGATGAACGATCCGATCGGCTTGCGGGGATCGTTCAACCCGGCGCGCGAACGGCGCACGGCGTCCGAAATGGCGGCAATGGCCTGCTCCTGCCCCACGACGCGTTTGTGCAGCTCCTCCTCCATGTGGAGCAGCTTCTCGCGCTCCGAGGCGAGCATCCGCGTCACGGGGATACCCGTCCAGCGCGACACCACCTCGGCCACGTCCTGCGCATCGACCTCCTCCTTAATCAGGGTGCCGCTGCCCGACGCCGTCTGGAACTCGGTCTGCAAAGCCTCGATCTGCTTCTGCGCCTCGACGATCTTGCCGTAGCGCAGCTCCGCCACGCGGCCGTAGTCGCCCTGCCGTTCGGCCTGCTGCGCCTCGACCTTGTAACGCTCGATGTCGTCCTTTTGGCGCTGGATCTTGGTCAGCAGGTCGCGCTGCCCCTGCCATTTGGCTCGCATCGCGGCGTCGCGCGAACGCAACTCCTCGATCTCCTTCGTAAGCGACGTCACGCGCTCCTTGTCGTTCTCACGGCGGATCGCCTCGCGTTCGATCTCCAGCTGCCGGATACGGCGGTCGAGGTTGTCGATCTCTTCGGGCACGGAGTTCATCTCCAAGCGCAGACGCGAAGCCGCCTCGTCGATCAGGTCGATCGCCTTGTCGGGCAGAAAGCGCGAGGTGATGTAGCGGTGCGACAACTCGACGGCAGCGACGATCGCCTCGTCCTTGATGCGCACCTGATGGTGGTTCTCATAGCGATCCTTCAGACCGCGCAGGATCGAGATGGCGTCGTCGGTGGTCGGCTCGTCGACCATCACCTTCTGGAAACGGCGCTCGAGCGCCTTGTCCTGCTCGAAATATTTCTGGAACTCGTCGAGCGTCGTGGCGCCGATCGTGCGCAGCTCGCCGCGCGCAAGGGCCGGTTTGAGGATGTTGGCCGCATCCATCGCCCCCGACGACTTGCCGGCACCCACCAGCGTGTGAATTTCGTCGATGAAGAGCAGAATCTCGCCCTCCGAGGCGATCACCTCCTGCACGACGGCCTTCAGACGCTCCTCGAACTCGCCCTGATACTTCGCACCGGCGATCAGCGCGCCCATATCGAGCGAGAAGATCACCTTCGACTTCAGGTTCTCGGGCACGTCGCCGTCGACGATCCGGTGGGCGATTCCTTCGGCGATGGCCGTCTTGCCGACACCCGCCTCGCCCACGAGGATCGGGTTGTTCTTCGTGCGGCGCGAGAGAATCTGCAACACGCGCCGGATCTCCTCGTCGCGGCCGATCACCGGATCGAGCTTGCCCGAACGCGCCTGTTCATTGAGGTTGACGGCGTACTTGCCCAGCGCGTTGAACTCCTGCGACGCGGTCTGCGAATCGACGGTCGCTCCCTTGCGGAAGGTGCGGATCGCCTCGATCAGCTCCTTCTCGGTCGCCCCCGAACGCTTCAGCAGATCGGCCGCTGCGCCGCGCTCGGCGATCAGTCCGAGCAGCAGGTGCTCGATCGACGCGTACTTGTCGCCGAAGGTCTTGGTGAAGTCCACCGCACGCTGGATGACGCGCGAGGCGTCCTGCGAGAAATACTGTTCGCCGTTGCCGCCCGTCACCTGCGGCAGCGAACCCACGGCACGGTCGGCCTCGTCGCGCAGGCCGCGCACGTTGACCCCCACACGTCCCAGCAGGAACGAGCAGAGCGCGTCATCGTCGTGCACGAGCACCGAGAGCATGTGCATCGGCTCGATGGCCTGCTGCCCGCGCTGCTGCGCCAGCGTATAGGCCGCCTGCAACGCCTCTTGTGCCTTGATGGTTAAACTGTTTACATTCATAGTCGTTATCTTTTGGTTTTCTGTTTCCGAACCGTTCCGCGCAAAAGCCCTGCCAACTCCTCGTCTGCGACAAATTGACGGCCCGACGGGGCGAAATGACACGGATTGTCACTTCTCAAGTTTTCATCCGCGCCATTTTGTCGTATCCCAATGCGACTGCGGCAATCCCGCCGGTCCCGTCCGCGTCCGCGCACTTTTTACCCGTTTCGCTTCGCTATTCCGGCAAAAGTTTTTACCTTTGTACGGTTATGGAGAATTTTATCGTCAGTGCCCGTAAATACCGTCCCGCGACCTTCGCATCGGTCGTCGGACAGAAGCATATCACCTCGACGCTCAAGAATGCCATCGAGCGCGGGCAGCTGGCGCACGCCTACCTCTTCTGCGGCCCGCGCGGCGTGGGTAAGACCACCTGCGCGCGCATCTTCGCCAAAGCGATCAACTGCCAGCATCCCGAGGGGGCCGAGGCGTGCAACGCCTGCGAGTCGTGCCGTTCGTTCAACGAGAACCGCTCGCTCAACATTCACGAGCTGGACGCCGCGTCGAACAACTCGGTGGACGACATCCGCAATCTGATCGAGCAGGTGCGCATCCTGCCGCAGGGAGGCCGCTATTCGGTCTTCATCATCGACGAGGTGCACATGCTCTCGGCCGCGGCGTTCAACGCCTTTCTCAAGACGCTCGAAGAGCCGCCCGCACACGCCATCTTCATTCTGGCTACCACCGAGAAACATAAGATTCTCCCCACGATCCTGTCGCGCTGCCAGATCTACGATTTCAACCGCATCAAGGTCGAAGACTCGGTCGAATACCTCAAACATATCGCCGCGCAGGAGAGCGTCGGCTACGACGAAGAGTCGTTGAACCTCATCGCGCAGAAGGCCGACGGCGGTATGCGCGACGCGCTGTCGATGTTCGACAAGGCCGTATCGTTCTGCGGTGCGCAGCTCGAATACAAAGCCGTAGCCCAGACGCTCAACGTGCTGGATTACGACACCTATTTCAATGTGACCGACATGCTGCTCGCCGGCGACTACGTCTCGGCGCTGCGTCTGTTCGACGAGGTGCTCTCGAAAGGATTCTCGGGGCAGACCTTCATGGCCGGTCTGGCGCAGCACATGCGCGACCTGCTCGTAGCGCGCGACGCCGCTTCGGTTTCGCTCATCGAGCTGACGGGAACTTTGATGGAACGATACCGCGCCCAAGCCGGGCGTTGTACAATAGAATTCCTTTTCGGGGCGATCTCGCTGCTGACCGAAGCCGACGGACGAATACGACAGTCTTCGAACCAACGGCTGCTGGTCGAACTGGGACTGATGAAAATCGCCGGTCTCGGTCAAAAAAAAAATGACGACGTAACACTCGACGAGAGCTATTCCCTGCCGCCGCTCACGGGACAGGGCACCCCCTCGACAAATCCCAAGACTCCAACCGCCGGATCGGCTGTTGTTTCCGCATCTGCGGCACCCTCGCCGACTCCGGTCGCCGCGACGACCGTAGCTCCGACGCCTACGGTCGATCCGGCCGGCGCTCCGGCGATGGTTTCCGCCGCTCCGGCGCCGACGCCCGTTCCGCAGGAGGCACCCGCCGGCACGCCGGCACCCGCACCTTCAGGGGTTCGGCCCGCGGCAGCTGTGCAGGCGTCTCGACCGGCTTCGTCGGCAAGCCACGCAACGCTTATCGGCGGCGCATCGCTCTCGTCGCTGCTGAATCAGGCACGGCGGGGAGCCGTTACGGAGACGACGGCGGAAGCCGCCGAGCAGTTGAGGCCGACGGTCACGATCGATCTGGCGAGCGGAGAGAAACTGGAGAGCAACCGCGAGGCGATCCTCACCTACATCCGGCAGGAACGTCCCCGGCTCTACGCCTTCTTCGAGCAGCTGCGCATCGAAGGACACACGCTGCGGCTGGCCGTACCGACCGAAGCGCTGCGCGAAGAGATCCTGCGCTGCAAGCTGGAGATGCTCACCCGCATCGCCGCCATCGGCCGCGTAGAGGGGGCCTTGGAGCTGGAAGTGGAGATCAACGAGGAGATACGGGCCGCACGCCCCATCAAACTCGAAGATCGCCTCCGCCACATGAACGAAAAGAATCCGCTGCTCGGCGAGTTGCGCAAAGAACTCGATCTGGAGGTGGAATAAACAATGAATTAAAAAAACAGAACATAAAATGGCAATTAAGAACTTTATCGAGGAATTGGAATGGCGCGGCATGATCCACACGATCATGCCGGGCGCAAAGGAACAACTTGAAAAGGAGATGACGACGGCCTATCTAGGCATCGACCCCACGGCCGACTCACTGCATATCGGACATCTGGTCGGAGTGATGATTCTCAAGCATTTCCAGATGTGCGGCCACCGCCCCATCGCACTCATCGGCGGCGCTACGGGCATGATCGGCGATCCGTCGGGCAAGTCACAGGAGCGCAACCTGCTCGACGAACAGACGCTGCGCCACAATCAGGAGGCGATCAAGCGGCAGCTGTCGAAGCTCATCGATTTCGATTCGGCGGCTCCCAACGCCGCCGTGATGGTCAACAACTACGACTGGATGAAGGAGATCACCTTCCTCGACTTCATCCGCGACATCGGCAAGCTGATTACGGTCAACTATATGATGGCCAAAGATTCGGTCAAGAAACGTTTCAGCGGCGAGGGCGACGGCATGTCGTTCACCGAATTCTCCTACCAGCTGGTACAGGGCTACGACTTCATGCACCTCTATGAGAAATACGGCTGCAGGGTGCAGCTGGGCGGATCGGACCAGTGGGGCAACATCACCACCGGCACCGAACTGATCCGCCGCAAGCTGGGTGCCGAGGCCTATGCCATCACCTGCCCGCTCATCACGAAGGCCGACGGCACCAAGTTCGGAAAGACCGAGAGCGGCAACGTATGGCTCGACCCGCGCTACACGTCACCCTACAAGTTCTACCAGTTCTGGCTCAACGTGAGCGACGATGATGCCAAACGTTACATCAAGATCTTCACGCTTCTGGATCGCGGGACGGTCGACGCGCTCATCGCCGAACACGATGCGGCGCCCCACCTGCGCACGTTGCAGAAGCGGCTGGCCGAAGAGATCACCGTGATGATCCACTCGCGCGAAGAGTATGAAAAAGCAGTCGAAGCGTCGCAGATTCTCTTCGGCGGCGCGACCTCCGAGGCATTGCACCGGCTCGACGAACAGACGCTGCTGCAAGTCTTCGAAGGGGTTCCGCAGTTCACGGTGGCACGCACCGAGCTGGGACTTCCCTTCATCGACCTCTGTGCCGCGGCGACGCAGATCTTCCCCTCGAAGGGTGAATGCCGCAAGATGGTACAGGGCGGCGGCGTGGCGCTCAACAAAGAGAAGGTCGCCGACGCGATGCGTCCCGTCACCGAAGCCGATCTGATCGCAGGCAAATACCTGTTGGTGCAGCGCGGCAAGAAGAACTACTATCTCGTTACCGTCGAATAACTCGTCTTCGGAGATGCGCCCTGCCGGCGCATCTCCGAAAACTTTTATCGTACACGCCTATGCTTTACACCATCGATCTTCAGGGCATGGAGTTCCACGCCTTTCACGGCTGCTACGACCTCGAACAGCGGGTCGGCAACCGCTTCGAGGTGACGCTCTCGATCACCACCGAACTGGGCGGCATCGCCGCGCACGATGCTGTGGAGGAAGCCGTCAACTACCTGACCGTCTATGAGATCGTTCGCGAACGCATGGCCGTCACACAGCGCACGATCGAACGCGTGGCGACGAACATCATCGAAGCGCTCCGCACGCGCTTTCCCGAGGTGCGGCACGTGCGTTGCACGGTAGCCAAACTCGCACCTCCGCTGGGCGGCAAGATCGCCCGTGTCTCGGTAACGCTGGAGGGATAAACCTCCGCAGAGTTCCACGGCAAGAAGCCGCCCCGACGATACACAGCGCCGCTCGCGAAGATTCGAGCACAGACCGCAAACAGACGGGACGACCGGCCTTCCACGCCGGCTGCCCGACGAAGATAGGTTAGGTTATGAAGACAACTCATCGGGCCACATTCGGCAGCCGGCTGAGCGCCGTACTCGTTACGGCAGGCAGCGCCGTCGGATTGGGTAACATCTGGCGTTTTCCATACGTCGCCGGCGAGAACGGCGGCGGTGCATTTCTGCTGATCTACATCCTCAGCGTCCTGCTGCTCGGCGTGCCGATCATGCTCTCGGAATTCGCCATTGGCCGCAATACCCACCGCAACGCCGTAGGCGCATACCGTACTCTTTCGAGCCGCTGGTCGATTCTGGGCTACAACAGCATTCTGTCACCGCTGCTCATCATGGGATTCTATCTGGTGGTTTCGGGTTGGACGATGGAATACATGATCCATTCGCTCACGGGCGAGTTCACGCGCATCAGCACCCCCGAGGCATACCAGTCGCTCTTTAGTACCTTTACGCAGAATCCGTGGAAACCGGTGCTCTACACCGTGATCTTCACGCTGCTCACACACGGCGTTATCGCGCTGGGCGTGCAAAAGGGAATCGAACGCTCGGCACGCATCATGATGCCGCTGCTGCTCGTGATCCTCGTAGTGCTGGCCATTCACTCCATCCTGCTGCCGGGCGGCACGCAGGGGGTTAAATTCCTCTTCACCCCCGACTTCTCGAAGGTAAGCCCCTCGACGGTACTCACCGCACTCGGGCAGGCGTTCTTCTCGCTTTCGATCGGCTTGGGCTGTCTGGTGACCTACGCCTCCTATTTCAAGGACGACACCAACATCATGCACACCTCCCTGCAAGTCGCCTTCATCGACACGCTCGTGGCGGTACTGGCGGGATTGGTGATCTTTCCGGCGGTCTTCAGCGTCGGCATCGAACCCACGGCCGGCCCTGCGCTGGTCTTCGTCACCCTGCCGGCGATCTTCAACACCTTGCCTCTGAGCATGGTATGGTCAACGATCTTCTTCCTGCTGCTGGTCATCGCCGCCCTCACCTCTACGATCTCGCTGCACGAAGTGCTGACCGTTTACGTGCAGGAGGAGTGGCGTTTCAGTCGCCGCACGGCAGCATGGATCGTCACCGGAATCTGCATCGCGCTGGGCACGGCCGCTTCACTGTCGCTCGGAGCATGGCAGTGGCTGCAGCTCGGCGGAAAATCGTTCTTCGACCTGCTGGATTTCGTGACGGCCAACATCATGCTACCCGCAGGCGGCTTCTTCGTCTGCATCTTCACGGGCTGGGTACTCGACCGGAAGTTCATGCCTTCGGAGCTGACGAACCACGGTGCGTTGCAGCTGCGGCTGTGGCCGCTGCTGCGCGTACTGCTGCGCTGGATCTGTCCGATCGTGATTCTGCTGATCTTCTTGGATAATCTGGGACTGGTCTGATCCCCAACACGTACCCGAAGGCGGATATCTGCCGAAAAGTCGTCGTCCCCGAGAAAAAAAGTTGACTTTTTGATATTTTTTGTATCTTTGCTGCCGAAGGTTTACTTTCTGTGCATTCGCTATATCACAGACTTACGTTCGAAGATCGGTTCTGCGGTCTCGGAACAACGCGAAGGCCGGAATCCGCCTTCACACAAAGCGGCTTCATCCGAAAAAGAGATAACAGTTGACGGTTTCGGTAAGCGGAGAGAGGAACCGAAGCGCGAAAATCAAGAAATTAACTCAATGTATTCTACATATTTCTAATTTCTAATCCAAATCAATTTTTTATGAAAAAACTTGTACTTCTCATTTTCACCGTCTGCATGGGGGGGGGGAATTGCTGCATCGGCGCAGGAGGTCTCGCAGCAGAAATTAGACTCGCTGAATCAGGCGCTCAATGACATTTCGGCGCGCGTAAAGGAGACCGAAGCGGCAGAAAACAACCGCACGATCTGGAAAGACCGCGCCAAGTACTTCAATCTGGCCTACGTCAAGCAAACGCTAACTCCCGATATCGAAGGATGGGAAAAAATGGGCGGAAGCGAAATGAAGAGCGACATCGGCGCCGCACTGGTCTGGGGTAAGACCTTCTACCTGCACAAGAAGCCGCTGGCCCGTATGATCAAGTTCGGCATCGACTGGTCGTGGATGGACCTCAACTACGCACAGTACAAATACGAAGAGGCCGATTACGATACGGGCGAACTCTACTCCGAGAAGGCGCACCAGCTCGAATACGGTATGCAGATCGGCCCGTCGGTTACGATCAATCCGGTACACCACCTCAAGGTGAGCGCCTACTTCCGCGTGACGCCCTCCTATTCGCTGATGTACGTCGACGATGAACTTTACCACCACTATGCGACCTTCTGCAACACCGGTTTTGCAGTGGCTTGGAAGGTGCTCTCGGTAGGCTGCGAATGGCGTTGGGGAAAAGCAGCATATAACGGACTGGGTATCAATCTCGACGATCTTGGCGGCGACTTCTCCGAAGGCGATTTCGACGGCGACATCCCCTCGGTAGATGACGTACTGACCGATTTGGGAAATCTGAAACTCAAGACCAAATCGTTCCGCGTCTACCTGAGCTTCCGCTTCTAAGCGATTCCGATTTACAGATATAGCGACGGAGAGACCACGGCGGTCTCTCCGTTTTTCGTTCCGGTGCACTACTCTACCGCGCGCCGGTTTATCAGAGCATGTGTCAGCGTCAGTTCATCGACGTACTCCAGTTCGTCGCCGAAGCCGATTCCGCGCGCGATGGAGGTGATTTTCAGGCCCGGAAACTGCCGGAGTCGGTTCATCAGATAGAAGAGCGTCGTCTCGCCCTCGACCGAGGTGGAGATCGCCAGTATCACTTCGTCGACGCCGCCCCGCGCGATCCGCTCGACCAGCAGGTCGATCGTCAGATCGGAGGGTGCGATCCCCTGCATGGGCGAAATGACGCCGCCCAGCACGTGATACAACCCCTTGTATTGCTGCGTATTCTCGATCGAGAGGACATCGGCCACCTGTTCGACGACACAAAGCGTCGCATGGTCGCGCTTCGGATCTTCGCAGATCGGACAGACCTCGGTATCCGACAGATTGTTGCACTCCCTGCAATAACGGATTTCGCGGCGGAAACGGTCGATGCTGCGCGTCATATCGGCCACCACCGACGGCTCCATGCGCAGCAGGTGCATGGCGAGCCGCAGCGCCGTCCGGCGTCCGATCCCCGGGAGCTTGGACAACTCCTCCACCACGTCGGTCAATAATTGAGACATCTAACAAGTAATTATTCCGATTCGGGCCGCTTCCTCCTGCCGCTCGACGGGCTGCCGTGTTACAGGCCCGCCCCGCTCCTCCCTTGACAGGAGGGCTTTGCCGCCGCGCAGCCGCAGGTGCATTTCCGAACGTCAGTAAAAACACGAGCCGTTTCCCGCAAAAACAGCCGGAACGGTTAAATCGTTTCGATCGTGCGGGCTTCGACCCATCCCTTCTTGCCGTCGGCGATGACGATTTCGCGCCAGTCGCCCAGCTCGCTCACCGTCCGCACCTTCGTCCCCTCGTGCAGCACGAACAGGTCAGTCGACGCCTTGTCGGGCGAACTCTTGACCGAGACCGATGAATTCATCACGATGGCCTCGGTGCTGTCGAGCAGTTCATGCCGTTCGGTCACGGCGAACGAGGTGGAGGCGGCGAAGACCAAGAGCATCACGAGCGTACCGTAGAAACCCGTCTTGCGCCACGCCAGTCTTCCGGCCAGCAGATAGAGCAGTACCAGCGCGAAGAGCAGCGCCAGCGCCGTCAGCGAGACGATGCTCCATGCCGTACATCCGAGCGACGTGCGCACCGACCGAACCCAGCTTTTGAGGAAGAACTCGGGTACCACCGCGATCTTGTCCTTGGTGAAGGTATTGGCCACGTCGAGGTTGTAACGGATATCCGCATCGCCGGGCGCAAGGCGCAGCGCGCGATTGTAAAAGAGAATCGCCTTACCGTAATGCCCCACCTTGAAATAGGCGTTGGCAAGGTTGTAATAGAGTTTATCGGACGCATAGCCGCGCAGCATCAGCTGCTGGTAGGCTTCGATCGCCCGGTGGTAATCCGAATTGATATAGGCCGTATTGGCAGCATCCCACACCTGCTCGACGGCAGCCAGCGAGTTGATGCCGGCCTTCTGTACGGCCAGCGTTTCGGCCGTCGCAGCCACGAGCGAATCGCTGCCGCCCTGCGCCTGCACGACGGCGGTAAAACTCAGGAACAGGAGCAGCAGACTCCCAAAAATCCGTCTGGTTTTCATAGCATCCTCCTATTTTTTAATCACCGATTCGAGTTTCGAAATAAAGTCTACCCCTTCGTTGTAGACGTCGCACATGCGGGCACCGGCCAACGGCGAGTACTGCGCCTCGTCGCAACGCGAGATGATCTCCGAGAAACATTGCGACAACTCCTGCGAAACACCCCGCTTATTCAGCTCCTCGCGCACGTTCTCCTTCGTCAGATTGGCCACCGGAATATTGAACTTGTCGCTCATATAGCCCCACAACGCCCGCAGCATCTCTTCATAGAACGCATGGCGATTCTCCTCCTTCATGAACTTCGCCGCGGTGCGGAAACGCTGCACGGCTACTTTATTGGCGCGTTTGCCGCGCATGAGCACCGCATTCTGACGGTCGCGGATCCGCTTGCGCAATGCGACGTATGCACCGGCGAACACACCCACAATCGCCGCCAGCAGCACGAAATAAAGCGTGCTGCCCATGAAGGGGCGTCCCTGCAAATGCAGATTCCCGCGTCCGAGTTTGATGAAACGGATATCCTGTCCCAGCAGTTTCACATCCTCCTTCGAAAGGCCCGTCACCACCTGCGCCGATCCGCCGCCGCCCGCATCGGGCGTGACGTTGATCGACAGGCGCGCCGTCGAGAGGGTGATATACTGCTTTGTATCGGGATTGAAGTAGGTGAACTCCACCGGCGCGATCTCGTACTCCCCTTCGGCACGGGCGATAAAGGGATACTCGAACTGCCGATAGCCGGTCGTACCGGCCGCCGTGGTCTTCATCGACTCGGTCGTCTTGACATTGTACTGCTCGAACGAACTGGGCAGTGTCAGCTTGGGCGCCTGTACGAACGAGAGGTTGCCCGTACCCGAAATCTTGATCGTATAGGTCGCCGCCGAATTGGCCGCCAGCTCCGTCGAAGGGACGTTCGACGCCATCGCGAACTTGCCGACCGCACCGCTGAAACTTGCCGGAGCACCTGTCGGCAGGTCGCGCACCGTCACTTTGACGTGCGCCGTACGCAGCGACCGGCGCACGTCATAAACCTCGTGGCCGCCGCCGAAGAAAGGGTCGGGATTGGGACTCTGCACCATCACCTGCGCCACGACATTCAGTTCGGCGGGTTCGATGGTCAGCTCGCCCGACTGCTGCGGGTAGAGCAGATACTCCTTGATAATCTGCGTTTCGTAGACCTTGCCGTTGTAGCGCTCGCGCTGGGGCTGTCCGTCCTGTTCGATCTCCTGTGCCCAGAACCCGTTGAACGACGGGAACTTGCTGCCGTTGTCGCCCCGCAGGTTGACACGGTAGTAGAGTTTGAGCGTCGCCCGAATCGGTTCGCCCTTGAAAGCGGTCGTACGCGACAGGACCATGCGCAGCAGAATATCGTCCTTGCCGACCTGCTGCTGCACGTCGGCCGTCTGCCCGCTCTGCGCCGCCTGCTTGCCGCCGCTGCCGCTCGGAACCTCGTCCACCACCTCGATCGGCAGCGCCTTGGTCTTGTATTCGCTCTTACCGACCCGAACGGAGGCCGCATTGATGGTAAAGTTACCCTCCTGCTGCGGCAAAAGCACATAGGTGATCGTGTAGTTGCTGCTGCGGGTCATCTGCCCGCCGACAATCTGAATCGAACTGCCCTGCGACACGGCGGGACCGGCGATCACGTCGAACCCCTCGAACGAAGGAGCCGTAAAGGACCCTTCGTCGGGTTTGGCGTTGAGCGAGAACTCGATGCGCACGGCTTCGCCCTTGGCTACGACCATCGGCGCCTTCACCTCGAAGGAGACCTTCTCGTCGGCGACCGCGACCGCTGCGCCGAGCACCATCAGCAAGGTCAGCATCCACGTATAAACGGTTCGTTTCATTCCGTAATATCGATTGACTGTTGTACTATCCTGAACGTAACGAAAAACAGGCCGTTTTATTGCCTGCGGTACAAAACACACCACAGCCGGCTTCGAAAAGCCGATTGTGGTGCGTATCAGACCTTTTCAGGCATCAGTGCTTGAAGTCGGCAAAGAAATCGTTGCCCTTGTCGTCCACGATGATGAAGGCCGGGAAATCCTCGACGTAAATCTTGCGAACGGCCTCCATACCCAGTTCGGGGAAGTCGACCACCTCGACCGACTTGATCGAGTTCTTGGCCAGAATCGCCGCCGGACCGCCGATCGAACCCAGATAGAAGCCGCCATGCTTCCGGCAGGCGTCGGTGACGGCCTGCGAACGGTTGCCCTTGGCCACCATCACCATCGAACCGCCGTGCGACTGGAACAGGTCGACATAGGGATCCATACGGCCGGCCGTCGTGGGACCGAACGAACCCGACGCCATCCCCTGCGGGGTCTTGGCAGGACCGGCGTAGTAGACCGGATGCTTCTTGAAGTATTCGGGCATCGGCTTGCCTTCGTCGAGCATCTGCTTGATACGGGCATGGGCGATGTCGCGCGCCACGATGAGCGTACCGCGCAGGTTCAGACGGGTCTTAATCGGATACTTCGTGAGAATCTCGCGCACCTTGTCCATCCCTTCGTCCAGATCGATGTCGACGGCAGGAGACATGGCGGGCGCCTGCTTGGGCAGGAACTGTGCGGGATTCTTCTCCAGCTGCTCGAGGAAGATGCCCTCGGGAGTGATCTTCGCCTTGATGTTGCGATCGGCCGAGCAGCTCACGCCGATGGCCACGGGACACGAAGCGGCATGACGCGGCGCACGGATCACGCGCACGTCGTGCACCAGATACTTACCGCCGAACTGCGCGCCCACGCCGCTCTCCTGACAGATTTTGAGCACCTTCTCCTCCCACTCCAGATCGCGGAAGCAGCGGCCGCCCTCGTTGCCCGACGTGGGCAGCGAATCGAGATAGCCTGCCGACGCCTTCTTCACGGTCGAGAGGCACATCTCGGCCGACGTTCCGCCGATGCAGATGGCCAGATGATAGGGCGGGCAGGCCGAAGTACCCAAATCCTTGATGTGAGTTTTGATGAACTCGGCGAGCGTCTTCTCGTTGAGCAGCGCCTTGGTCTGCTGGTAGAGGAAGGTCTTGTTGGCCGAACCGCCGCCCTTGGTGATAAAGAGGAACTCGTACTCCATGCCCGGATGGCCGCCGTAGATGTCGATCTGCGCCGGAAGATTCGTACCCGAGTTTTTCTCCTCGGTCATCGTGAAAGGAACCACCTGTGAATAACGGAGGTTGCGCTCCTTGTAGGTCTCGTAAACACCCCGCGCGATGTACTCGGCATCGTTGGCTCCCGTATAAACGTCCTCGCCCTTGTGGCCGATGCAAATCGCCGTACCCGTATCCTGACAGGTCGGAAGTTCGCCCTCGGCCGAAACGCACTGGTTCAAGAGCATGGTGTAGGCCACGAACTTGTCGTTGTCGGAGGCTTCGGGGTCTTCGAGAATGTTGCGCAGCTTCTTCAGGTGCGAAGCACGCAGGTAGAACGACACGTCCGAATAGGCGGCTTTCGAAAGTTCTTCCAACCCCTTGGGATCGATCTTCAAAATCTTGCGGCCGTCGCACTCCACGACGTTCACATGCTCCTTAGTCAACAGACGGTACTCCGTGGCGTCCTCGCCAACGGGGAACGGCTCCTGATAGATGAATTCTGCCATAATTGCGTTATTTTTTATCGTTAAATGTTCTTCTTCAACAGTCGTTTTCTGCGCTCGACAGAGTCCGCACGCGGCCTCTGTCCTCGCTGATCGAAAACGGTGATTTCCGACAATCGCCCCTCGCCCCATGCAAGCAGCAAAACCTGTTGTTAGCGGGGTCACAAAGATACGTAAAGTCGAGCGCAGAAGCAAACGTTTCGTTTGATTATGCCGAGACGGAAGTATCTAAGGCGAAGCCAAAGGTACGAAAATGTTATGAAATAACCGACTGCGCTGCACTATTTTTAATTTATTAAAAAATATTCCGAACTCCCGCGCGGCGGTTTCTGAATTTTGTTGTATCTTTGCATGGACTTCGAAAGAAATCCGAACGCAGAATCATTTTCAAATAACTCATAAAATTACGGTTATGGTATCTTACAAAGAACTCGGACTGGTGAATACACGCGAGATGTTCGCCAAAGCCATCAAAGGCGGTTATGCCATTCCTGCATTCAACTTCAACAACATGGAGCAGCTGCAGGCAATCATTTCAGCTTGTGTCGAGGCCAATTCGCCCGTTATCCTGCAGGTGTCGGCCGGCGCGCGCAACTATGCCAACCAGACGCTGCTGCGTTACATGGCACAGGGTGCTACGGAGTACGCCAAGGAGCTGAACGGCGGCAAGGGTATTCCGATCTGCCTGCACCTCGACCACGGCAACTCGTTCGAGCTGTGCAAGAGCTGCATCGACATGGGTTTCTCGTCGGTGATGATCGACGGTTCGTCGCTTCCCTACGACGAGAACGTAGCGCTCACGAAGAAGGTCGTCGAGTATGCACACGCACATGACGTAACGGTCGAAGGCGAGCTGGGCGTTCTGGCCGGCGTAGAGGATGAGGTAGCGTCGGAAGTCGCTCACTACACCAAACCCGAAGAGGTGATCGATTTCGTAACGAAGACCGGCGTCGACTCGCTGGCCATCTCGATCGGCACGTCGCACGGCGCCAACAAGTTCAAGCCCGAGCAGTGCACCCGCAACGCCGAGGGCATTCTCGTTCCGCCCGAACTGCGTTTCGACATTCTGGCCGAGATCGAGCAGAAGCTCCCCGGATTCCCCATCGTACTGCACGGCGCATCGTCTGTTCCGCAGGAGTACGTGAAGATCATCAACACCCACGGAGGCAAGTTGCAGGATGCCGTCGGTATTCCCGAGGAGCAGCTCCGCAAGGCTGCCAAGAGCGCTGTATGCAAGATCAACATCGACTCCGACGGCCGTCTGGCTATGACCGCCGCCGTGCGCAAGATCTTCATCGACAAACCCGCCGAGTTCGATCCCCGCAAGTATCTGGGTCCGGCCCGCGACGAGTTGAAGAAGCTCTATATGCACAAATGCGAGAACGTGCTGGGTTCGGCAGGCAAGGCTTAGTCCTCCGCACGAAACTTTTTATTGAAGAAACGTCCGGTCTTTGCGCCGGACGTTTCTTTTTATTTGCTTTTTCACCGCAAAAAACATATATTTGCCTACGAAAAGCAACCGGAACGTTCCGGCTGCCGACGGATCGAAACGGCTGTTTTCGATCGGCGGGAGCAGAGGCCGCGTGTGGATTATGCCGAGCGCAGAAAACGACTGTAAAAACAAACAAAAACCTAAATCGATACTTCTATGAGTGAAAAACAGTTCATACACGCTCCGGCGCGCGAGATTCCCGTTCGTGCCGAGGTGGATATTCTGGTCGTGGGCGGCGGCCCCGCGGGCATCATGGCCGCCGAAGCGGCAGCGGGCGACGGGCTGAAGGTAATGCTCGTCGAGAGCCGCAGTTTCTTGGGCGGCAACCTCACCATCGGGCTGCCCGTTCTCGGATTTCTGGGACACAAGGGGACGCAGATCATCAAGGGTCTGCCCCAGAACTTCATCGACCGGCTGCGGGCGCGCGGCGCGGCGAGCGAACACCGTCCCTGTGCCCTGCACATGAGTCTGACGATCATCGATCCCGAAGAGGCGAAGCGCACGGCGCTCGAAATCATGGAGGAGAAGGGGGTCGAAGTACTGCTGTACGCCTTCTGTACCGACGTCGTCAAGGAGGGCGACGTAGTGAAGGGCATTATCATCGAGAGCAAGGCGGGCCGCGAGGCGATTCTGGCCAAGACCGTGATCGACTGTACGGGCGACGGCGACGTGGCCTTCCGTGCCGGCGTGGAGTGCCACAAAGGCGACGCCGAAGGCGGTATGCAGCCCCCGACGCTGATGTTCTGCATGAAAGGCGTCGATGTACAACAGCTGCGCGACGCCATCGTCGACCACCCCGAAATCTACGATATGGACACCATGCCGGCCGAGCAGTTCCGCACCGGCAAATTCATCACCGTCGGGCTGCGCAACCAAATCGAACAGGCGCACGCCAAGGGCGTCCACATTCCCGTAGCCCGCACGATCCTCATTACCGGATTGGCCGACGACGAGATATGGGTCAATATGACCCGCGTGAACGGCGTCGACTCGACCCTTCCCGAAAGCTACACGCACGGCGAGATCGAAGGCCGCAAGCAGGTTTATGAAGTGGCGGGTTATCTGCGCGAGTTCGTTCCGGGTTTCGCCGGAGCGCATCTGGAGAAGGTCGCTCCCTTCATGGGCATCCGCGAGAGCCGTGTGATCGTCGGCAAATACGTCCTCACGGCCGAAGATATTCTCGAAGACCGCCGTTTTGCGGACGCCATTGCCGTGGCGGGCTATCCGGTGGACATCCACCACGCCAAGGGAGGCGACTGCACGCTCTACTGGTGCGACGACAGCTACGACATCCCCTACCGCACGCTGGTTCCGGCCGAGACGGGCAACCTGCTTGTGGCAGGGCGCTGTTCGTCGATGAACCACGAGGCGATGGCCTCGACACGCGTCATGTCGACCTGCATGGCGCTGGGCGAAGCAGCCGGACGCGCCGCACGTCTGGCGTTGAAAGCCGGCGTGCAGCCCGCCGATCTCGACGTGGAGACGCTGCGCGCCGAACTGCGCGCCACAGGCGCCTATCTGCGCGACTGATCCTCTCCATAAAACGAACGAGGGGTTCCGGTTTCGGAACCCCTCGTTCGTTTGTTACCCTTTGCGTTTGTAACGCGACGGCGAGGTACCCGTATGCTGTTTGAAATACTTTCCGAAGAAGGACTGCGTGCTGAAATTGAGATGATAGGCGATCTCCTGAATGCTCATACCCGAATACTTCAACAGCGACTTCGCCTCCAGAATCACCGACTCGTCGATCCACTTGGCCGCCGTCTTGCCGCTCACCTCCTTCACCAAAGAAGAGAGGTATTTGGGCGTGATGTTCAGCTGCTTGGCATAGAAACTCACGTTGCGCTCCCGCTTGTTGTATTCGCCCAGCAGCTGCATGAACTGGTCGAAGAGCACCTCGCAACGCCCCTGCTTCTGCTCGCTGGCCTGCTCGCGCTGGTTCAGCTCGGTAATCAGGTAGAAGACCGCAGTGAAAAGCGTATGGATGATCTCCTTGCGATAACGTTCTTTGTCGCTCTGGATCACGGTCTTGATGAGCTGGAAGAACTGCCGGATTTCGGTCACGTCGCGTTCCGTCACCTGAAGACAGGGTTTCCGTCCGAAACGCATATGAATAGGGAGCGACGCCGAAATATCGACCTGAATATCGCTGACGAAGACCTTCGTGCAAGCGACCAGATAGGCCGTCGCATCGGACGAGCATTTGATCGTGCGGATAATGCTGCCGGGACGGAAGAAGACCAGCATGTTGGGCAGAACCTCGTACGTCTCGGTATCGATCGACAACACCGCCGATCCGCTCATCATAATCATCGCAGCGAAACCGTCGAGCGACACCGGAATCTCCAACGTAGGATTGCGCAGATAATCGATGGTCGTAATGGCCAGATCGTTCGACAGAAAAACCGTATCCCGCATCTCCTGCTTCAGACGGGCAATAGATACCTTACGCAGGTTGTTCGCTCGTTTCACCATAAAACTACAATTTCAATTCACAAGTATACGAAAACTCTCCGAAAATTCCTAAAAAATCGCCCTTTTTGACGTCTGAAACCGATCGATTATTCGATCGCAGCGAACGAAAGGGAGCCGTCATCGGCACCCGAACGCAGAGAACAGCCCCTTCGACAGATGCGGAAGAGAGTGCCGGCAAACCGCGCCGAGTGCGAAACGAACCCCTGCCCGACCTTCGGCGCAACCCGCATCGGCTCCGCTTCCGAGGAAAGGTTCCCGAGCGGATAAAAAGATGCAGGTTGAAAAATCATCTGATTTTCCAACCTGCATTCAATTTAGGAGGATCTACAAGCGGAACGAACGTTTTTCACCGGAAATCAATTCTTCGGCAAGACCGCACTCACCATCAACAACACAAACACCAACGGTTTGCAGAAAATTGAACCGGCTTTTCGCGTACCCCCTTGTTCCTCCTGAGTCGTAAGACCGGCTTAGAGCTTCGGACCGGCTGCAACGAGGCTCTTGCCTTCGTCGTTGCCCGTGAACTTCACGAAGTTCTTGATGAAACGCTCGGCCAGATCCTTCGCCTTGACGTCCCACTCCGAAGCCTTCTTGTAGGTATCGCGCGGATCGAGGATCGCGGGATCTACACCCGGCAGTGCAGTCGGGATCTCGAAATCGAAGATCGGGAGTTTCGTGGTCTTAGCCTTGTCAATCGAGCCGTCGAGGATGGCGTCGATGATACCGCGCGTATCCTTGATCGAGATACGCTTGCCGGTACCGTTCCAGCCCGTATTCACGAGGTAGGCCTTGGCACCCGACTTCTTCATGCGCTTCACGAGCTCCTCGCCGTACTTGGTGGGGTGCAGCGACAGGAAGGCTGCGCCGAAGCAAGCCGAGAAGGTCGGAGTCGGCTCGGTGATGCCGCGCTCGGTACCCGCCAACTTGGCCGTAAAGCCCGAAAGGAAGTAGTACTTCGTCTGCTCGGGGGTGAGGATCGAAACGGGAGGCAGCACGCCGAATGCGTCGGCCGAGAGGAAGATCACCTTCTTGGCGGCCGGAGCCTTCGATACGGGCTTCACGATGTTCTCGATATGGAAGATCGGATACGATACGCGGGTATTCTCGGTTACCGACTTGTCGGCGAAATCGATCTTGCCCTTCGGGCCTAACGTCACGTTCTCCAGCAGTGCATTGCGGCGGATGGCGTTCCAGATGTCAGGCTCGTTCTCCTGCGAGAGATTGATGACCTTGGCGTAGCAGCCGCCCTCGAAGTTGAATACGCCGTCGTCGTCCCAGCCGT
>URRP01000046.1 GCA_900550375.1 uncultured Alistipes sp.
GCCTCGGCAAAATGCAAATAAATTTGCTTTTGCGCTCGGCTTATTCGTATCTTTGGCTGCGTCTTAGATACTGCGTCTCGGCATAATCAAACTGACGTTTGCTTCTGCGCTCGACTTTTTGTATCTTTGGCTTGCGCCGAAGATACTTCGCCTCGGCAATCGCAAATAAATTTGCATTGCTCTCGGCTTAATCGTATCTTTGTCCAAATAATGGTGAATGTTGTTATGGGATTTTTCGCTCGGATTCTATACGGCCTCACGGAGTTCGTCCGCCGTAACCCCGTGACTTGCCTCGTCATCGTGATACTGGCCGTCGCCGCCCCGTCGGTGCTGGTCGGCATCGCCAATTTTATCTTTTACGTTATGTTGACCATTTTGTTGCTGGGCGTCGTTTTCGTCCTTCTGTTCCGATACCGTATCAACCGGCTGCGCCGTGAAATGGAGCAGCAGGAAGGTTTCTCGCAGGAGGGCCAGCGCCGCCGTTCCTATACGTGGTATTCGCGCCGCGACGAAGGCGACGTGAAGGTCTACAAGACCCCTGAAACTCCCGAAAAACGAATCAACGACTCGGTAGGCGAGTACGTCGAATTCGAGGAGGTGGAGGAGCAGAACCCGAAAAAATAAAACTGCGGCGGCCGGACATCGCTTCGCCGCCGGAACAGATTGCTATGTTGTCGAAACTCTTCGCCCTCGTCGGGCAGTATTTCATCCTGATGGGAAAGGTCTTCTCGCGCCCCGAGAAGTTCCCGATCTATCGCCGCCGGATCGTCTATGAAATGGAGGCGCTCGGCCTGAACTCCATCGGGCTGACGGCCATCATCTCGGTCTTCATCGGCGCGGTCATCACGTTGCAGATGTCGATCAACCTCGAATCGCCTTTCATCCCGCGGTATATCATCGGTTACGCCACGCGCGAGACGATGATTCTGGAGTTCTCGTCGACGGTCGTGGCGCTCATCCTTGCCGGTAAGGTGGGGTCGAACATCGCCTCCGAGATCGGTACGATGCGCATCACCGAGCAGATCGACGCGCTGGAGATCATGGGCGTCAATTCGGCGTCGTACCTCATCCTGCCCAAAATCGTCGCTACGGTGGTTTTCTTCCCGTTCCTGACGATTCTGAGCATCCTGATCGGCATTGCCGGCGGCTGGATGATCGCCGTCTTCACGGGCATCATGATCCCCGACGACTACGTTTCGGGACTGCTCTACGATTTCAAGATCTATTCGATCGTCTATTCGCTCATCAAGACCTGCTTCTTCGCCTTCATCATCACCTCCGTGTCGGCCTTCTACGGCTACTATGCCAAGGGCAATTCGCTGGAGGTCGGCAAGGCTTCGACGCGGGCGGTAGTCGCTTCGTCGATCGTCATTATGATCTTCAACCTGATCCTTACGCAAATCCTGCTGACATGATACGTGCGGAACACCTTGTTAAATCGTTCGACGGGCGCACGGTGCTCGACGACATCTCGGTGGAGTTCGAGACCGGGAAGACGAATCTCATCATCGGTCAGAGCGGCTCGGGTAAAACCGTGCTTCTGAAGTGTCTGGTGGGGTTGCACGCCGTCGATTCGGGGGAGATTTTCTACGACGACATCTGCTATACGGCGCTCGGATTCAAGGAGCGCAAAGCCATCCGCAAGGACATCGGCATGATCTTTCAGGGCGGTGCGCTGCTGGATTCGTCGACCGTGGCGGAGAATATCCGTCTGCCGCTGGATCTCTTCACCGACCAGTCGGAGGCCGAGAAACGCGAGCGCGTGGATTTCTGCCTGCGGCGCGTGCGGCTGGAAAACGCCGACGAACTCTACCCCTCGGAGTTGTCGGGCGGCATGATCAAGCGCGTGGCCATCGCGCGCGCCATCGTCCTGAACCCGCGGTACCTCTTCTGCGACGAGCCTAATTCGGGACTCGATCCGCAGACCTCGATCGTCATCGATAACCTGATTCACGAGATTACCGAGGAGTACAACATCACCACCATCATCAATACCCACGATATGAACTCCGTGATGGAGATTGGCCAGAAGATTGTATACATCTACAAAGGCCGTAAATGGTGGGAGGGCACCAAGGAGGATATTCTGCACACGGACAACCGTGAGCTGAACGCTTTCGTCTTCGCCTCGGCGATGGCCAAACGCGCGAAGAAGGCCATCGGCTGAACGTGTGAACGTGTAAGTGAAAAGCGAAGGTTATCTTAAAATTTTTTACTTATTTATTTGCGTAATATACATAAAGTATGTACTTTTGTGACGCGAATAACAGTGAATTTTTTCTAAACAATAAAAAATTACAACTATGTCAAAGATTAAGATTGGTATCAACGGTTTCGGCCGTATCGGCCGTCTGGTGTTCCGTGCTGCTTGCACCAACGCCGAGATCGAGGTGGTAGGTATTAACGACCTCGTGCCGGTGGATTACATGGCTTACATGCTGAAGTACGACACGATGCACGGCCGTTTCGACGGTACGGTGGACTACAACGTCGAGAAGAGCCAGCTGATCGTCAACGGTCATGCTATCCGCGTAACCGCCGAGAAGGACCCCGCAAACCTGAAGTGGAACGAGGTCGGCGCCGAGTATGTCGTTGAGTCGACCGGTCTGTTCCTGACCAAAGAGAAGGCTATGAAGCACTTGGCAGCAGGTGCGAAGTACGTCGTGCTGTCGGCTCCCTCGAAGGAGGACAAGGAGAATCCCAACGAGGAGCTGCGTGCAGGCGCTCCGATGTTCGTTTGCGGCGTCAACACCGACACCTATGCCGGCCAGACGATCGTTTCGAACGCATCGTGCACCACCAACTGCCTGGCTCCGATCGCCAAGGTGCTCAACGACAAGTTCGGCATCACCGACGGTCTGATGACCACCGTACACTCGACCACCGCGACGCAGAAGACCGTCGACGGTCCTTCGATGAAGGACTGGCGCGGCGGCCGTGCCGCTTCGGGCAACATCATCCCCTCGTCGACGGGCGCCGCTAAGGCCGTAGGCAAGGTGATCCCCGAGCTGAACGGCAAGCTGACGGGTATGTCGATGCGCGTTCCTACCCTCGACGTATCGGTCGTCGACCTGACCGTCAATCTGGCGAAGCCCGCCAAGTACGACGAGATCTGCGCTGCCATGAAGGAGGCTTCGGAAGGCGAACTGAAGGGCATTCTGGGTTACACCGAAGAGGCTGTCGTTTCGTCCGACTTCTTGGGCGACGCTCGCACCTCGATCTTCGACAAGGCTGCCGGTATCGCTTTGACCGACACCTTCGTAAAGGTCGTTTCGTGGTATGACAACGAGTGGGGCTACTCGAACAAGGTGCTCATGCTCATCGAGAAGATGGCTGCCTACAACAACAAATAGTAGCGTTTGCGTCTGAACGACGCTTCGAGCGACCTCCCGCACGGATTCCGTGCGGGAGGTTTTTTTGTCGGAGACCGGAACACCGGCGAATCGGCGGGACGGAGTTCTGAAGACGGGGCGGTCGGTTCGAAGAACGGAATGCCGGAAGAACGATCGAAACGGTGCAGGAGCAGCATTTGTCCGACGAATGACACAACCTCCCGCGCCGGAAGCAGCAATGTCCTTCAGCGCGGGAGGTTCGTCGTGTGCAGGCTAATAACAGCCGGCCGGAGCCGCCGAGTCCGACTTGGTGAGCATGTATTGATCGGCGAACGGTCCCGTAATGGGCTGCCGATGGCTGTCGAGCCGCCAGAGCCGGTTCTCGCCCACTTTGTAATAAGCGGGTTCGTCTTGAGGCGAATCGGGCAGCAGCGAAAGGGTGTTTCCGTTGACGGTATAGTTCCCGTAGACGGTGAATTCGTCCGGGCGTTCGCAGTAGCGGTTCACCTCGGTGTAGCGGCCGTCGGGGCCGAGCGTCAGCGTGACGGCGATGCCCGGAGCGTCGGCGGCCGGAAAGACGCCGGTGTAGGTGCCTTGGTAGTCGAGGGCGTTTTCGGCGTTGTGCATGTCGGGTACGGTGGTTTCCGTGCCGATCGATGCGCTCTGTTTCGGTGCGTTGCGATGACCGCAGGCTGCAAGGAGCAGCAGGGCGGCGGCAATGGGAATAAGTGATTTCATGTGCATCGGTTTTTTTGCAAAGATATGGTTTTTTCGGTGAGTTTACAGCTACTTCTTTGCAGTTTGCGCCGCCCAGTGCAGGATCGTTTCGCTGTGGATTTCGACGCCGTATTCCGCCGCCTGATGCAAGATGCGCCGTGCGAGGGCGGGTTTGTCGGCTTCGGGGGCGTAACGGAAATAACTCTCGGCGGCGCGGACGTGTGCAGCGTCGACGAGTGGAAATTCGCGGCGCGAGGGAATGCCGAAGGCGTCGTCGGAGAGTTCGCGGCGTTCTTCGGTCGTCAGACGGTCGGGATACGCGGTGTGTGCTTTCATGGTCGCAGGGTTTAAAGGATATAACGTCCGCCCGTGACACCGATGATCTGGGCGGTGATGTAACTCGACTCCTCGGAGGCGAGGAAGACGTAGCTCGGCGCCACCTCGACGGGTTGTCCGGCGCGTCCCAGCGGTGTCTGACTTCCGAAGCCGGGGATGTTTTCGGGCTGCTGCGCGCCGCTCACCTGCAACGGCGTCCAGACGGGACCGGGGGCGACCGAATTGACGCGGATACCCTTCGATGCGAGCTGCTTGGCCAGCGATCGGGTGAACCCCACCACGGCGCTTTTCGAGGCGGCGTAGTCGGTCAGGAACGACGACGGCTGAAAGGCTTGGATCGAGGAGGTAGTGATGATGCTGGCGCCGGCCGCCATGTGGGGCAGTGCCTCCTGTACGCTCCAGAAGAGCGAGAAGACGTTGGTGGTGAAGGTGTATTGCAGTTGTTCGGTCGTGAGGTGGGCGATCTCCTTGACGGCGTGCTGCGTGCCGGCGTTGAGCACCAGTATGTCGAGCCCGTCGAGCGCGCGCACGGCGTCGCGGACGATGCGGCGGCAGCTCTCCTCGTCACTCAGGTCGCCCGGCAGCAGCGTCAGGCGGCTCCCCTCGCCGTCGAGCAGGGTTTTGAGCGAGGCGGCGTCGGGCTGTTCGGCGGGCAGGTAGTTGACGGCGATGTCGGCGCCTTCGCGGGCGAAGGCGATAGCGACGGCGCGTCCGATCCCCGAGTCGCCGCCCGTGATGAGCGCCTTGCGCCCCAGTAGCCGCCCGTGTCCGCGGTAGCTCGTTTCGCCGGTATCGGGCTGCGGCCGCATCTGGCTCTCGAGTCCCGGGGACTCCTGCTGCTGGGCGGGGTAGGTGTCGTGATAGTACTCCTCGCGCGGATCGGCGAGGGTATAGTTGCGGTTGTTCGGCATGACGTGAAACTTTGTGCCGGACAACGTTGTCCGGCACAGCGCTTCATGCAATTTGCAGGCCGCAGTGCGTGTGAAAAGGTTCCGAAACGGAGAAGAGGGTCAGTGCCACTCCTTTTTGCGGAAAAAGAGATAGACGACGATGCCGATCAGCAGCATCGCTGCCCAAGCTGCCAGATAGCCGTATTCCCACTCCAGCTCGGGCATCGAGCGGAAGTTCATGCCCCAGACGCCGACGAGGAAGGTGAGCGGAATGAAGATCGTCGAGACGATCGTCAGTCGTTTCATGATGGCGTTCATGCGCAGGTCGTTGTTCGAGATGTAGAGGTCGACGAGCGACGAGAGCGTTTCGCGGCAGAGGTCGATCTGCTGCACGACGTATTGCAGGTGGTCGTTCACGTCGTTGAAAAAGGGTCGTACGTTCTTGTGAAGCAGCGCGGAGTCGGTGTGGAGCAGTTTGGCGTACTGGTCGCGCAGCGGCAGGGCGGCCTGTTTGAGCTGGAGGTAGCGGTGACGCAGCTCCTGAATCTGACTCCCCGTGTCGCGGCTGTCGGTGGTCGTGAGCAGCTCGGTCTCCAGATCGTCGAGGTCGCTGTCCAGCTTGGAGATGAGCGTGGTGTAGTTGGCCGTCACGCTGTTGAGCAGCACGCTGAGCAGGTAGTCCGACGAACGGGAGCGGAATTTCAGTACGTTGTCGCGGATCGCCTGCGGGATGTCGTCGAAAAGCGTGCTTTCGCTCTCGATGAAGGTCAGCATGAAGTCGGCGCCCTGTACCAGACATACCTGCAAATCCTCCTCCGCACGGAAGAATTTGGCTACCACGAGCATGTAGTGTTCGTGCTCCTCGACTTTGGTCGGGTGATCGGCGTTGAGGATATCCTGCATCACCAGAAAGTCGATGCCGAAGCGGTTGCACACCTGCCGCACGGTTTCGGTCTCCTTGAGGCCGTGCACCTGAAGCCAGATTATCCCCTTCTCGGAGAATTGCGGTTCGAGCTTCGAAAGCTCGTCGGCGGAGTATTCGTGTATCTCGTCCGGCGTGTAGCGCACCAGATGGAGGTGGGTCGGAGTGCGGGTGTCGCCCGTGTAGACCAGTTTCTCGCTGAGCAGGTTGTTTTTCATGGCTGCGGAGTTAAAATTCGACGGTCATGCCGAGCGTCGGAATCAGTGTTCCGCTCGATTGACCGATGGTTTTCATACGATAGCGCTGCTCGTCGGCGGGCGCTGCGGGGTTGGCGACGACACCCGTCGACATCAGTACGTCGGGAAGGTCGAGTCGGCTCGCGGTGACGTTTTGCAGGTCGATGTAGATGCCCAGCATACAGCGGTGGAAATAGAAGGTCTTGTCGACGCGCAGGTCGAGCTGTCCGAAGGCCGAAAGCCGCTCCGTGTTATAACGCGCATAGTCGTAGTAGGGGCGTCCCTGTGCGTCCCAAGCCGTGACGAGCGACGATTTCATCTCGTCGTAAGGGGTGTAGGGCGCTCCGCCGATCCAGCTCAGACGCGCTCCGACACTCCATGTGCGGGGAAGGTCGTAGGTGCCGCTCAGGTTGACCATGTAGCGGTTGTCCCACGCCGAGGGGACGTAGGCGCCTGTGCCGTTGCGGTACTCGCTGCGGAAGAGCGTCGCTGAACCGACCAGATTGACCTTGCCGGGAATCTGCCAGCGGGCCGTCAGCTCGACACCGTAGGCGTGTCCTTCGGCTGTGGAGGCGAGCGGCTCGGCGCCCACCGTGCCGTAGTCGTCGCCCTTGCAGACGAGCGGGATGCCGTCGGCGAGTGACAGCGGGATGCGGTCGTAACCTTTCCAGAATCCTTCGAGCAAGACGATCAGCCGGTCGCGCAGCCGCCAGTCGGTGCCCGCGCTCGCGGCGAATACCTGCATGTACCGCAGTCCGCGGTTGACCCACGCCCCGTCGTTACTGCGCAGCCCGAGAGCCGTGAGGGGCGGCAGCTGGTAGTAGATGCCGGCGCTGCCCTTGACCGACCATGCGTCGCCGAGCGCATAGGCCAGCGACAGCCGCGGCGACAGCTGCCGCCAGAACTGCTGCGTCCGCGCCGAGTAGTCGCAGCCGTCGGCCCGCAGCCCCGCCGAGGCGGTGAACCGTTTGTCGGTCGATTCGTAGGCGGCGGTGAAGAAAAGCCCCCAGCCTACGATACCGAGCAGTGCGTCGTAGTCCGATAGCTCCGCTTCGCGGCCGTAGAGCCGTTGCAGCGTGCGGTTGGTGTAGCGGCGGTAGTTCAGCTCGACGCCTTCGCCGAGGGTCCAGCGGTCGAGCCACGAGCGGTTTTCGCCCCGCAGCGTCGTCTTCTGCTCGACGGAACGCAGCCGCAGCATCAGGTTGCCGTCGCTCGAAGCGTCGTTGTTGCGGTATTTCAGATTGCGGTTGTTCAGATAGTTGTGGCTCAGCGAGAGACTTTGGGTATGCCGTCCGGCGTAGTGGCGGTAGAGGGCGCCCACGGTGAAGGTCTCCTGCCGGATGCGGGGCAGATAGCTGAGCAGATATTCGGCGTCTTCGCCCTTTTCATCGGTGTTGAGCCGCATATCGTCGATACCGGTAAGCCCCAGTACGGTCAATTCGTCGTGAGGTGAGAGCTTTGTCTTGACCTTGACCTGTCCGTCGATGTAGTTGGGCAGGAAGGGCAGCCCCAGCAGCTTGAAGAGCAGCTGCAAATAGGATTGGCGCACGGAGAAGAGGTAGGTCGTCCGCTCCGAGAGGTGGCCGCTGCCGCTGAACGATACCTCCGAGGCGCCGAGCGTCGCCTTGAAGGTCTGTTTTTCGGGGTTGCCGTTGCGCAGACGGAAATCCAGTACCGAACTGAGCGCTCCGGCTCGATCGGCCGGAAAAGCGCCGGTGTAGAAGTTGATTTCGCGTACCAGATCGGCGTTGACGATGCTTACGGGGCCGCCCGAAGCGCCCTGCGTGGCGAAGTGGTTGATGTTGGGAATCTCGATGCCGTCCATGTAGAAGACATTTTCCGAAGGGCCGCCGCCGCGTACGATCAGGTCGTTGCGGTAGCCGACGGGCGAGAACGATACGCCCGGGTAGGAGCGGACGATACGCGAGACGTCGCGGTTGGCGCCCGGGCTTTTTTCGATCTCGCGCAGACCGATCACCTGCAATCCGACGGGACTTTCGACCGTGCGGCGGAACGGCGTCGGGGTGACGGTCACGGCGTCGAGCTGCGCAGCGTCCTCCGTAAGTTCGATCTCGATGAAGGGCGTGGCCGCCGAGACGACGTATTCGGGTGTGAGCGTGCTTTGATAACCGATGCAGGAGGCGGCCAGCCGGTAGATCCCCGGGCGGACGCGCTCGATGGCGAAGCGTCCCGTCGAGTCGGTCGAAGCGCCTTTGTCGCCCTGCCCGTCCAAGACCACGGCGGCGTAGGCGACGGGACGGCGCGTGAGACGGTCGATGACGCGTCCATGCAGCGTATAGTTTCCGGCGGCATGGCTCATCAGACAGCATCCCATCGAGAACAGAAATAGCAATACCCGTTTTTCCATATTTTTGTTCCGGCGCATTTTCAGTGCCTTTCGATACAAATGTAATAAAAAAACGGGAGAATAGCGGTCGCTGCCGCAGACGGTGTACCTCCTATTCCATATTGCGGCGCATCCGCCATGCGTCGACTCCGGGAGCGTAGTAGTCTCGCAGGAACGTCGTGCGGCGGAAACCGCGCGATTCGTAGAGACGCTGTGCGGCCGCATTGTCCGTGCGTACCTCCAGCGAGAGATACCGCATCCCCTGTTCGTGGGCGCAGGCGATGCTGCGGTCGAGCAGCAGGGCGCCGATTCCGCGTCCGCGCAGGACGGGATCGACGGCGATCGAGTAGATGCGCAGCAGAGCGCATCCTCGGCGGCGCAGCAGCGAGACATAGCCCGCGATGCCGTCCTCGCAGCGTGCGACGAAGAACGAACCGTTGGCGCGTCCGATAAGATACTCCAGTTCGCGGCGCGAAAAGGCGTCGTCGGTGAAACACCGCTGTTCGATGCGGACGATCGCGTCGAGATCGTCCGCGGCGGCGGGGACGACGACTACGGAATCCGTGTCGGTGAAGTGTGTCGGGTCAGACATGCATACGGCTGAGTTTGTTGATGAAGTAGTTGACGATGCGGTAGTAGAGTTCGTCGCCCAGCACCTCGTCTTCGACTTCGTGGTCGATGCTGGGGTTGTCGTTGATCTCGATGACTACGGGGCGTCCGTCGACCACCTTCAGATCGACGCCGTACAACCCCTTGCCGATCAGCGCTGCGGCCTTGAGCGCCGTTTCGCGTACTTTTGCCGGAACTTTGTAGACGGGAATCGTCTCCCACGGGCCGCAGAGGTTTTTGCCGGTGACCGCGTGGTTGTAGATCTGCCAGTGCCCCTTGGCCATGAAGTATTTGCAGGCAAACAGCGGTTCGCCGTCGAGGATGCCGATGCGCCAGTCGAACTCCGTCGGCGTGAACTCCTGTGCCAGAACGACCGACGAGTGGCCGAACATCTCGTCGAGCGCCGTGCGGAGCTCGTCCCGATCGGCGACCTTATGCATTCCGACCGAGAATGATCCGTCGGGAATCTTCAGAATGAAGGGCGCGCCGAGACGGGCGGCGATCTCCTCGAAGGAGTAACGTTCCGATCCGAAGAGCAGCAGCGATTCGGGTGTGGGGATGCGGGCCTTGCGGAAGAGTTCGCACAGGTAGACCTTGTTCGTACAGCGGATGATCGAGAGCGGATCGTCGATCACCACCAGCCCGTTCTGCCGGGCACGTTGGGCGAAGCGGTAGGTGTAGTGGTTGAGCGACGTGGTGGTGCGGATGAACAGAGCGTCGAATTCGAGCAGCCGCGGCCCGTCCTCCTCGGTAATCAGTTCGGTGTGCACGCCCATACGCTTGGCGACCTCCATGAAGCGCCGCAGCGCCTGCTTGTCGCTGGGCGGGAACTCCTCGTCGGGGTCGTAGAGGATGGCCATGCTGTAACGCGCGGGTTTCACCGAGCGCGTCCGCCAGACACGTTTGCTGAAGTTGTCGAGTGCCGCGGCGAACGTGTCCTGCTCGCTGTCGGTCAATTCGCCGAGCGAGAGCGCCCGTACCGATTCGATCTGGTTGCGGCGGCCGGTGTTGAAACTTACGCGCAGCAGAGGTGCGGGGTAGTTCTCGAAGATGAACCGCGCGATACGTTCCAGCCCCTTTTCGGCGCAGGTTCCCAGAAAGATATTGAGGTGCCAGCACTCCCCTTCGTCGATGTCGTTGCGGGCGATCCACTGGAAACAGAGGCGTTGCAGCTCCATGCTCATGCGCACGCCTTGCCCCGCTTCCAGCCGGTTGAGCGTCTCGACGCCCGGCAGGATTTTGTGCCCGCGCGCCTGCGCCAGCAGCGAAGCGTAGTAGCCCGAAGAGTTGTAGGCGTAATCGCGGCTGAGATTGACGACCAGCTGCGGTTTCCCGTCGTATTTGTGTTCGAGGTAGTCGGAGACGGTCAGAAGAGAGTCCGTTTCGCAATAGGGTTTCCAGTCGTCGGTGTGGTCCACCAGCAGGAATAGGTCGTTCATAAGGTATCGGGCGCCGTTTCGAGATTACGGACGGCACAAATATAGGACTATTTTCGATATTCGGTTCGGAGGGGTGTTTTTTTTTCCTGAAAGCGGAGCGACCTATTCGAATTTTTCTTATCTTAGGAGTGCGATCCGCCTGATATTTGCAGGGTTGTTCGTCGCAACTTAACTCTCGTCCTATGAAAAAGACAGCTTATTACGTCGTTCCCGTCCTGCTGTGTCTGATCGCGGGCCTCGTGGCGGGGCGTCTTCAGGCGCAATCCATCGCCGAGTGGTATCCTCTGCTGGATAAACCGGCGCTGACACCGCCCAACATCGTCTTCCCGATTGCGTGGGGGATCATCTACATCTGCATGGGCCTTTCGCTGGGCCGCGTGCTCCAGTACGGCGACAAACGCTACGTCACGCTGTGGTTTCTGCAGCTGGCCGTCAATTTTCTGTGGAGCGTCTTCTTTTTTTACCTGCGCAGTCCGCTGGCCGGATTCATCGACATCCTCCTGCTCGATGTGCTGGTCATCGTCTACATCTGCCGAGTGCGGCACCGAACTCCTTCGGCGGCGTGGCTCTTCGTGCCCTACGTGCTGTGGATTCTCTTCGCGACCTACCTGAACGGGTATATTCTCGTGAAGAATCCGAGCAATAAAAACTTGACGCAAACCGTTTTAATTATAGATTCCGATTCATTGTCAAACAGTAAAAATCAACAGATCATGAAACACACGTTGCCCCAGCTTCCCTATACGATGGAAGCGCTTGCCCCGAAGATGAGCAAGGAGACCTTCGAGTACCACTACGGCAAACATCTCCAGACCTACATCGACAATCTCAACAAGCTGATTGTCGGGACACCCTATGCCGAGATGCCGCTCGACGAAATCGTCCGCAAGGCCGACGGAGGCATCTTCAACAATGCCGCCCAGACATGGAACCACACCTTCTTTTTCCTTACGCTGACGCCCGATCAGCAGCCGATGCCCGAAAAACTGGTAGCGGCGCTCGCACGCGACTTCGGCTCGGTCGAAGCGTTTCAGGAGGCCTTTACGAAGGCGGCCGTAGGGTTGTTCGGCTCGGGCTGGGCATGGCTCGCGCAGGAACCTGGCGGCAAACTGGTGATCGTGGCGGAATCCAACGCCGGCAATCCGATGACGCAGGGGATGAAACCGCTGCTGACGCTCGACGTCTGGGAGCACGCCTACTACATCGATTACCGGAATCGCCGCGCCGATTTCGTGAAGAACTGGTGGGAGCTGGTCGACTGGCAGAAGGTTGTCGACAGACTGTAATAATTTGAAAAAATAAATGATTATGAAAAAGTACAAATGCACGGTCTGCGGGTGGATTTATGATCCGGCCGTAGGCGATCCGAAACACGGAATCGCGCCGGGTACGCCGTTCGAGGAGCTGCCCGCCGACTGGCGCTGCCCCCGTTGCGGGGCACCGAAGGAGAAGTTCCTCCCGATGGAGGAGTAGATTCGACGCAGGCGGCCGGCATCCTTCATCGGATGCCGGCCGCTGTGTTTTTTCCCTTAACGCAGCCGTTCCAGAAAGAGTTGCAGTTCGGGCGTGCGGAATTCGAATCCCGCGTCGAGCAGCCGCAGAGGTCGTACACACTGCCCTTTGAGCAGCGGATCGGCCGCCTCTCCCCGCCACAGGCGCAGCAGTCGTGCGGCGACGTGCAGTTGGAACCATGCCTTGTAGTGGCGCCGGACGAGCGATACCGCTTCCTCCATCGAGAGATGCTGCGGTGCCACGAAGTTGAACGTTCCCGTCATTCGGGGCGTTTCGATGAGCAGGGTCATGGCGCGGCAGAGGTCTTCGACGTCGATCCACGTGAAGGGCTGGCGGCCGTCGCCGGGAACGACGGCCATGCCCAGTTTGGCGGGAAGGGACAACCGTTCGAAAGCGCCTCCGTAGCCATCCAATACGACGCCGAAGCGGGTGACTGCGGTGCGGATGCGTGCAGGGGCTTTGCGCGCTTCGGCCTCCCAGTCGCGGCAGAGCCGCGCCAGAAAGTCGCTGCCCGGTGCAGCGTCGGCCGTGTCGTCGAAACACCCTTCGGAAGGGTAGTATCCGACGGCCGACGCACAGATCCAGCAGCGAATCGAGTCGACGTGCTCCATAGCGGCGACCAGCCGCCGCGTCGTGCCGATGCGGCTCTCGGAGAGTTTGCGTTTGTAGGCTTTGCTCCAGCGGCGATCGATCGGAGCGCCCGCGACGTTGACGACCGTGTCGCAGCCGTCGAGCGCGGCCGCCAGCCGGTCGGCCGCCGCATCGGTGAAGAGCGTTCTGTCCAGAGGTACGACGCGGTAACCCGCTGCGTTGAAGTGGTCGCGCAGGTGTGATCCGATAAATCCCGTAGCGCCGCACAGCGCTACCGTATGATGGAGTGTATTCATAGCTTTTCCCACTGTTCGACCGCGCCCTCGGCGATCCGAAAGAGCGGATGAGACTCGATTGATTCCTGTTTCAGCAGCGTGTCATGGCGCTGCGGGTCGCGCGTCCGCAACTTGTGCAGCAGATGCTGCCGTTCGTAGGCCAGCTGGCCGGATGCGACGGTCAGTTGCGATATCTGCCCTCCGGCGCCGAATTTCGAGCGGTCGAACCGGTAATTCCGTTGCACCGCTTCGTCGAAGAGGACCGACAGATAGCTGTCGATCGCAGCGATCGGATCTGCGGCCGCTTTGAATCGCAGCAGCTGCGGATGGTTGCGGTATCCCCGTGTCGCGTCTTGCAGAACGCGGCGGGCCAGCAGGCCTTCGCGCCAGCAGGCCGTAAGCCCTTTGGCGTCGAGATACCTCGGATGGAGCGACCAGAGACGCATCGTGAAAGGGAGTTTCGGGCAGGGACCGGTCAGACTTTTTCCGCTGCCTTGACGGCGCGGTCGTAGTCGGGTTCCTGCGTGATTTCGGGAACAAGCTCCGTGTAGACGACCTTGCCCTCCCGATCGATGACTACCACCGAGCGGGCGAGCAGCCCCTTCAGCGGGCCGTCGGCCATCACTACACCGTAGTTCTCGTCGAAATCCGAACGGCGGAAGTCCGAGAGCGGCACGACGTTCTCGATCCCTTCGGTGGTGCAGAAACGCGCGTGGGCGAAGGGAAGGTCCTTCGATATGGCCAGCACCACCGTATCGGGCAGCGAAGCGGCCAGCTGATTGAACTTGCGCACCGACATGGCGCAAACTCCCGTGTCGAGACTGGGAAATATGTTCAGGATGACGCGCTTGCCTTTCAGACTTCCCAGCGAAAGCGTTTCGAGATCGGTTTTGACCAGTTCGAAGTCGGGGGCCGCAGCGCCCGTTTCGATGAAATTGCCGGAGATCTGGACCGGCATTCCCTTGAATTTTGTCGTTGCCATTGTCTTTCTATTTTGAGTTGTATTCAGTTAACGGTTGACGGGGCCGAATTCGTATGATTCCCCATCCGGTATGCAAGATTGATGCCTCGTGTTGATTTCCAGATACCGGCATCGGGACCGGACGGACGGAATGCGGCTCGGAGCTGTCCGCATCCGTTGCAGAGCGTGCTCGGACGGGTGCAGCGGGGCACTATCTTTGCCGTATCGGGATAAAAAACGATTGACCGCTATGAAAACGATGGTGGCCGACCGCGTCGGCACTCTTCCCGTGACCTCGTTCCGAGGAATGCAGCCCACGGGAATCACGATCTGCGAGAAGGGCAGGATGTTCGTCTGTTTTCCCCGTTGGCGCGACGGCGTGCCCTATTCCGTCACCGAAGTCTTGGGGGACGGTTCCCATAAACCGTATCCCGACGAGCGGACCAACCGCTGGGAGAACGGCGATCCGCTCGATGCCGGACGGTTCGTCTGCGTGCAGGCGGTGCTCGCTTCATGCGGGAAGCTCTATGTGCTGGATACGAAGAACCCTTCGCGGCGGGAGATCATCGACATTCCTGCGATCTATATGTACGATCTGTACAACGACCAATGGGTGAAGACGCTGCGGTTGACCTACTCCGTGCTTCCGCACTCCTACGTCAACGATCTGCGCGTGGACGAGCTGACGGGGAAGATTTTTCTGACCGATTCGGGCGCGCCGGGGCTGATCGTCGTCGACAGCGAGACGGGTGAGAATTACCGTGTACTGGACCGCCACCCCTACACCGAGGCCGAGACCGATCGGCTGATGCCCGAGGGCAGGCGCTACGACGCGACGGTCCATGCCGACGGAATCGCGATCGACCGGCGGCAGGGCATTCTCTTCTTTCATGCGTTGTCGGGGTATACGCTCTACGGCATTCCGATCGGGCAGCTCGTCAGCCGCCGAATTTACGAAGGTACGATCTTTCGGATGCGGACGCCGGCCACCGACGGCATGATCATGGATCAGCGAGGCTATCTTTATATGGGCGATCTGGAGCGGAACGCCATCGTCTATTGCAAACCCGGGCGGACGAAAATACGGACATTGGCCGAAGGCGGCGATATCCGCTGGCCCGACTCTTTTGCCATTTACGACGGCGATCTCTATTTCACCAACTCCCGCATTCCCGAAGCCGAGGGAGATATTTCCCGGATGGAGTTTACCGTGAATAAAATAAAATTGCCGTTATGAGAGCGATGATCCTCAGACGATTCGGCGGAACGGAGCATTTCGCCGCAGCGACGGTTCCCGCCCCCGTACCGAAACGGGGCGAAGTATTGATTACGGTAAAAGCCGCCGGTATAAATCCGATCGACATCAAGACACGCAGGGGCGAAGGAATGGCCGACGCCCTGCGCCGGCAGAAGCCGATGATTCTCGGCTGGGATCTTTCGGGCATCGTGTCGAAGACGGGAGAGGGCGTGGAGGAGTTCCGTATCGGCGACCCCGTCTTCGGAACGGTCAACTTTCCCGGGCCGGGCAGCGCCTATGCCGAATTTGCAACGGCACCGGCCGACCATCTTGCCCTCAAACCTCGAAACATCTCCTATGAAGAGGCTGCGGCGGCCGCACAGTCGCCGCTGACGGCTTGGCAGGCGCTGGTCGAGACGGGACGGATCGGAGCGGGCGCCCGCGTACTGATTCACGGCGGAGCGGGCGGCGTGGGGCACAACGCCGTGCAGATCGCAAAATCGCTCGGGTGTTACGTGATTTCAACGGCAGCGGGCGAAGACGCCGATTTCGTGCGCAGCCTCGGCGCCGACGAGGTGATCGATTTCCGAACGGAATGGTTCGAGCAGCGGACGGGGGAGATCGATTTCGTGCTCGATACGGTCGGCGGCGAGAATTTCGTCCGTTCGCTGCGCGTGCTCCGATCCGACGGCGTCATCGTGCTGCTGCCCTCGGACCGTAGGCAGGAGGCCGACGAAGCGGCCGAAGCGCATGGCGTCAGGAACTACAAGCATATGCTGATGCACTCCAGCGGTGAGGGAATGCACCGCGTCGCCGATCTGCTTGCCCGCGACCGGCTGCGGGTGCATGTGGATCGTATCTTCCCTTTCGACGAAATCGCACGTGCCCACGAGCGGCTGGAGGGCGGAAAAGTCCGCGGGAAGGTCGTTGTCGCAATGGAATGATTCCCGCGATGGGGGCGGGGGAGTGTTATCCGAGAACGGTCGCGACGATGCGCCGGCCTGCCGCCCGATTGCGGAATTCACACAGATAGATTCCCTGCCACGTACCCAGATTGAGCCGTCCGCCGCTGACGGGCAGCGTGAGCGTCGTTCCGACGAGCGTCGATTTCGCATGGGCCGGCATGTCGTCGTCGCCCTCGTAAGTATGGATATAGTAGGCTTCGCGTTCGCGGACGAGGCGATCGAAGATCGCTTCCAGATCGGTGCGCACGTCGGGATCGGCGTTTTCGTTGAGGGTCAGGCCGGCGGAGGTGTGCTTGATGAACAGGTGCAGCAGCCCTGCGGCGGGCAGCGGCGGAAGGTTGGCTTCGATTTCGCCGGTGACCAGATGGAATCCCCGGCTGCGGGGACGAAGCGTAAATTCGGCTTGTCGTATCATGGCTGTCATTTTTTTCAGGAAAATCTTTTCAGGGCGAAAATACGTTTTTTTTGTGAAAAAGCTACACGGGGCCGCAGCCCTGCGGCCCCTTCTCCGGCCGATTTGAGCCCGAGAACGAAGAAAGAATTCACCGGATGTCATAAGATTCTCAGGAAAATAGGAAATACGGAATAAAATGTGTATCTTTGTGGCCAAACAATCGAGTTTTATTCTGAATCTTTCTTTGTAAGAGTTCGATCCGGCGATGTATGCGGATCTTTCTATTCTCAAAATCGACGTCATTATCGGCTCCTTTGTTTGGAGTAATATGCTTGCGGTTGGCTGTATGCGTCGTTTTTCGGCGTGTTGTGCAGTTTGAAAATCCGCAGAAAAACAAATTATAAATGGCTAAACGGATTACATCAGGAAAGAGAGAAAGAGAGAAGATCAAGCAAACCAAGCGACTGGATAAACAACGGAAGAAGGAGGAACGCCAGAACAGCGGTAGCCGCAATTTCGAAGATATGTTGGCGTACGTGGATGAAAACGGAGTTCTTCACACGACCCCACCCGAAACCGGAGAACGAGAAGAGATCGATGCGTCGCAGATCGAGGTGTCGATTCCCCGCCGGTCGGAACCGGATGAGATCACGCCGTTTCAAGGCCGCGTAGAGTATTTCGACGCAGCCAAAGGGTACGGTTTTATCAAGGATTCGGACAACGGCGAAAAGTACTTTTTTCACATAACGAATGCTCCCGCAGAGATCGCAGAGGGTCAGACGGTTACATTCGAAATCGAACGCGGTATGCGCGGAATGAATGCAGTACGGATATCTATTATCAATAAATAACAATTTTAATTAACAGAGTCAGATGAACATTTATGTTTCGAACCTCAGCTGGGGTACAAGCAGCGAAAGCTTACAGAATTTATTTGCACAGTTCGGCGAAGTAACGTCGGCAAATGTGATTACCGATAGAGAGACGGGGCGTTCGCGCGGTTTCGGTTTCGTAGAGATGCCCGATGACAACGCAGGTCAGAAGGCCATCGATGAGATCAACGGTACCGAGTTCGAAGGCAAGGTACTTACGGTGAACGTTGCACGTCCGAAGACGGAGCGTTCGTCGGGTGGTTACGGTGGCGGCAACCGCGGCGGCTACGGCGGCAACGGCGGCGGTTACAATCGCAGAAGATATTAATATTTCGGAAACGGGCGATCTTTAGATCGTCCGTTTTTCTTCTTCGGAGCTGCTTCGTCAGTTCCCGGGAGGAAAGGTTCGATCACGGCAGTCTTGCGGCTGCCGTGATTTTCGTTTATGGGAGGGGGCGACGAGCGCTTCGCCGGATCGTTGCGCTCTTTCCTGCGAGGGAAAGAGGGCACGATTTCTGCTTTTCATACCGAACTATGCCATTTGCGTTCAATTTATGCGGAAGAATGCCTTTTGAAATAGAAGAGTAGTATTTTTATAATCAAACTCAGCCGCTATAAATCGAATTCAGCCGTCGCAAAATCAATGAGCGATAGTTTTCACATATATACCGATCTTTCCGCTCTTCCTGCCGGCGAACACGAGGCATATCTGGAGGAGGGCTTCAGCGGCGTTTGTACCGGCGGAACGGCCGTGATAGAGGTGTTCTCCCTCAGCAGCAGAATAACGAAAAACGTTCTGATAACGATTCTGCCGCTGCAATCGGTTTCGATCCGCGACGTCAGCGACGACTTCTCCATGACCTTTTTCAATGTCGACAAGAAGATGTTTCTCGACATTATGAGCGGTTTGGGAAAGGTAACTGGAGTTCCTAACTTAGTCCGCACAAAGAGTTAAGATAATTTAATAATTTTAACT
>URRP01000047.1 GCA_900550375.1 uncultured Alistipes sp.
AATATACAAGAAGGGCGTTCTCTTTTTTGTGGAGACTATGAATTATTCAGGCTAATAACATACAAGAAAAAAGGAAGAGGGATAATAAAAACTTTTTCATAGAAGCGTTTGTATTTTATGCAGCAATATAATTTCTCCATGAAGAATATTTGAAATCGCGTCATACAGTTTCTTTTTCTCTCCTTATATGACGCGTTCCGCACTTACTTAATAAAGCTAAAAATGGCGGCTGCATTCGCTCCGCGGCCACACCTCGACGGTTTTTCAGCGCTGCGGCGCCCCTTTGCGGGGCCGAATTTTGCGCCACGGCAGCTTGAGCACCCCCCAGAAAGCTTCTCCGAAGATGCCGCTCGACATCTTGGAGGTTCCCTCCGTGCGGTCGACGAAGACGATCGAAACCTCGTCGATGCGGAAGCCTAGTTTCCATGCCGTGTACTTCATCTCCACCTGAAAACCGTAGCCCACCATCCGCACGGCATCGAGATCGATCGTCTCCAGCACGCGGCGCGACCAGCAGACGAAACCCGCCGTAGCGTCGCACACCGGCATTCGGGTGACGGTCCGCACATATTTCGACGCATAATAGGACATCAGCAGCCGCGACATCGGCCAGTTCACGACGTTCACCCCGCGCGAATACCGCGAACCGACCACCACGTCGGCGCCTTCGAACGCCGCGGCCGTCAGCCGCTCCAGATCGTCGGGATTGTGCGAAAAGTCGCAGTCCATCTCGATGACCAGATCGTAACCGCGATCCAGCGCCCACCGAAATCCAGCAATGTAGGCCGTACCCAGCCCCAGCTTGCCGCTGCGCTCGACCAGATGGACCCGATCGGGGAACTCCCGCTGCCGCTCGCGGACGATGGCCGCCGTACCGTCGGGCGAACCATCGTCGACGATCAGAAGGTCGTAGCCGCCGGCGAGCGACATCACTTTCGAGATCATACGCGAGATATTCTCGCGCTCGTTGTAAGTCGGAATAATCACTAACTTTTTCATAAGCCTTTCATCGAATTGCCGAACGTACGCCGTCCCAGCAGGTAACGTACGATTATCGAGCCATGATAGATATGAGCCGCCGCACGGCACTTCGACCACTGCACGGCGCGGCGCTTGCGGGCAAGTTCGCCGTGCTGCGCCAGAAAATCACGATAGGCGCCGACGACCGCGCCGGCCTGCGCACGCTGCCCCTTCAGCAGGTAGACCAGCGCTGCGGCAGCATCCGAAAGCGGACGCAGCACCGCCACGACAACACGCTGCACAGGTGATGCGCACTTGAAGAGCATCGAGAGGTTGTTACGGTAATTGAGGTAGAGCTTGTGCGGCGAATCGTTTTGCAGCGTACCGCCGCCCAGATGCCACACTCGACTCTCGGGAATGACGCGCACACGCCATCCCGCCAGCTGCATCCGCCAGCAGAGGTCGATCTCCTCCATGTGAGCGAAGAAATCGGCGTCGAATCCGCCCGAACGGCGGAAGACCTCCGCACGGCAGCAGAAGGCCGCACCGCTCACCCAGAAAACGTCACGGCCATCGTCGTACTGTCCTCGGTCTTTCTCCAGTGTCTGGAGAATACGCCCCCGGCAGAACGGGAATCCGAGCCAGTCGATGAATCCGCCCGAAGCGCCCGCATATTCGAAACGATCGCGCTCGGCGCAGGCCAGCAGTTTCGGCCCCACGGCCGCCACGTCGGGCGCAGCGTCCAGCGCAGCGACAAGCGGTTCGAGCCACCCCTCCGCCGGCTCGACATCGGAGTTGAGCAGCACCCAGTAATCGCCCTCCAATTGCGCCAAAGCACGGTTATAGCCGCCGGCAAAGCCGTAATTCTCCGACAAACGAAGCAGCCGAACCGACGGAAACTCCCGTTCGAGAATCGCAACCGATTCATCCGTCGAGCCGTTGTCCGCCACGACGATCTCCACCTCGGGCGGTGCCGTACGCACCACCGAGGGCAGGAAACGCCGCAGATGAGCGGCTCCATTCCAATTGAGTATGACGATCTTTACGACTGGCATTGCGGACGGCGGTGTTTCCAACGGCGATGCGACCAGAGCCACATCCCCGGATCGGCGACGATCTCGCGTTCGAGCTGCCGTACATAGCGTTCCGTAACCTCGTTGGGAGCGACCGGCTCCACGCCGTCGTAAAGAGGCAGGAACTCCAACTCGTAAAATCCGCGGCGCAGGCGGCGCTGGTGACAGAAATAGACCGGCAGGTGGAACTTGAGCGACATCTTCTCGATGCCGTCGAAAAAGACGGTGTCCTGATTGAGGAAGCGGAACCAATGGCTGTTGGGACGCAGCGGCGGATTCTGATCGGCGATCAAGCCGATGCCGATACGCTGCCCGGGGGCACTGGCCGGCAGCCGATGGTCGATGTAGTAGCGGATGATCTCCTTCATCGGGATGAGCCGGATGTTGCGCCGCTTGCGCAGACGCATATAGACCGCGTCGATCACCTTGTTTTCCAACGGATGGTAGACCGCCGCCACATAGTGATCGCCGGTATAGAGCGCCAAGAAGGAGTCGTACTCCCAGCAGCCGAAGTGCGCCGTCGTGAGCAGCGCATCCCGCCCCCGCATATCGACCAGCAGCCGATCGAGGTTCTTGATCTGCACATGACGCCGGCAGTCGTCGTCCGACATAGCGGCCTGACTGACCGTCGAGATGAAGATCTCCGACAAGTTATGATAAAACGAACGGCGGATCCGCTTGATTTCGGACATCGGACGGTCGGGAAACGAATTCCGCAGATTCTCCGTCACGACCCCAACCCGATAGCGCAGACATTTATAAACGATAAAATAGATGGTATCCTGCAACACGTAGTAGCGCAGCCAGTGGGGCATCACGCCGATCAGCCAGCAGAATCCCCACACGGCGCTCACCATCGTCCGTTGCCACAATGTCAGATTCGAACGTTCTCGTTTCATGCGTTCGGAATTATTCGGTATACAGCTTCACCTGCGCAATCTTGGTACGTACCTCCAGCCACCGGCGCAGACGTTCGGTATCGGTTTCATTCATCTTCTCATGCGATTTCACCACGCAGATCAGCAACGTATCCTGCACCGCCCCGTCGACATCGAACGAAAGGCATTTCGATACGGAGATCGACTCGATATTGGGTACAACGGCTCCCGCTTCGCGCGAAATATCGTCGTACTCGATGTTCTTCATCTTGTACTTCGACAGCCGCTGCTTCAGCTCGTCGATCTGCATGTTCTTCTCGTCGAGCAGCTCCGAATAACTCAGCTGCAACGACTTGAGATCGACACGATCGCCCGTGCGGGCCTGACTGACGATCAGCTCGACATCCTCCAGACCGTAGTTATAAAGCTGGGCGCGGGTGTTGTTGATGATCTCTTCGCCCAGCGGCTCGCCGATAAGCAGCAACTCGATGCGTGACGCCTTGTCACGGTGCTTGTAGGCCTTCTTGCACTCGATCACACGCGTATGCTCGAACTGGAACTCCTGCTTTACATAGCGGTCGACGGCCGATTCGAAGAAGGAGACCCGCACCATGTGCAGACCGATGATGACGCTGGGGATGAACGTAACCAGCGTAATGAGGAGCATGATCCGCTTGACGTAGCGCTCACGCGCCGGATCGAGGAACTTCTTTTTGTGATATTTCAGCATACGGACGATCATATAGGTCGCCAGCGCGATGAAAACCGTATTGATGAAGAAGAGGTAGAAAGCCCCGATGAAGAACTTGAACTGTCCCGTCGCGATTCCGAAACCCGCCGTACAGAGGGGCGGCATCAGCGCCGTGGCGATCGCAACACCCGGGATCACCGTCGAGTTACGATCCTTGCGCGACTGCGCTACGATGCCCGCCAGACCGCCGAAGAAAGCGATCAGCACGTCGTAGGTCGTGGGGACGGTACGGGCGAGCAGCTCGCTGCGCGCCGTTCCGAGCGGCGAGATAAAGAAGTAGAGCGTCGAGGTGGCGATGGCCACGACGACCATCAGCGAAAAGTTGCGCAGCGATTTCTTCAGCAGATCGAAATCGTTGATTCCCAACGACAGACCGACGCCCATGATCGGACCCATCAGCGGCGATATAAGCATTGCACCGATGATGACGGCCGCCGAGTTGACGTTCAGACCCAGCGAGGCGATCATCGTGGCGAAGATCAATACCCAGAGATTCGTACCGCGAAATTCGACGCCCCGGCAGATCATGTCCACCGTCTCCTCCTGTCGGGCGCTGTCCTCCGAGAGGTTGAAGCGGTCGGCCAGATCGCTGCGCAGACTCTCCCACCACGAATTTTTGGCAGCCTGCGCGTCCGTTTCCTTATCCGTACGGTTATTCTTCATTGTTTTCTTCTTTTTCAAGTTCGTTTCTTCGGTTCCTTCCCTGCTTGGGGCCGCCGGCGACCACCAGCACGAACTCACCGCGCGGTTCCGTCTGCCGGAAATGCGCCAGCACCTCCGCCGCCGTTCCGCGCACGGTCTGTTCGAATTTCTTGGTCAGTTCGCGCGACACCGACACCGGCCGGTCGGCACCGAAGAACTCCACGAACTGTTCGAGACACTTCACCACCCGATAGGGCGACTCGTAAAAGACCATCGTGCGCTCCTCGCCGCTAAGCTCCTGCAATCGTTTGTTCCGCCCCTTTTTCTGCGGCAGAAACCCTTCGAAACAGAAGCGGTCGCAGGGGAATCCGCTCTGCACAAGCGCCGGAATACAGGCCGTGGCGCCCGGCAGCGTCTCCACAGCGATTCCCTGCTCGACGCAGGTGCGCACCAGCAGAAATCCCGGATCGGAGATGCCCGGCGTTCCGGCGTCGGAGATCAACGCCACGGTACGCCCCGCGGCGATCGTCTCGGCAACCATCGCTACCGTGGCGTGCTCGTTGAACTTATGGTGTGCATGGAGCCGTTTCTCGATACCGAGATGCTTGAGCAGCACCGACGAGATACGGGTATCCTCGGCCAGAATCAGATCGACCTCCTGCAACACCTTGACGGCGCGCAGCGTGATATCGTCGAGGTTGCCGATCGGCGTAGGGACGATGTAGAGTTTAGACATGCGTTCAGGCGAGTTTTCGTTCGATCAGCTCGACCAGCAGCTTCGCCCCGTCGGAGTTGGGGTTCCAGTCGAAATTCTCAGCTATGTAGATCATACACTCATCCAGATCATCGAATTCGTTGAGCCGGTCGATCGTCTGCTCGCAGAGCGCCATATCGCCGCCGAAGAGGTCGCGGGCCAGCAAAAAGCGGTCGTTGTTGCACAAAGCTTTGCGCAGATCGACAACCGGTTCCTGCCCCACGGCAGCCGGAGGCGCGGTCACGGCGATCATGTCCGAAACGGTCGTCACGTCCGCGTTGAGCGTCTCGCCCAACACCGCCGGTCCGTTTTCCGCCGGTACTACCGGATGTTCCGCCGGCTCGACGGCCGCCGGTTCCTCTTCCGTGACCTCCGCCGAGAGGGACGATGCCGCCGCAGCCTGTGAAACCGGAGTTTGCGGCTCCTCTGCAACCGGTTCGACAGGAACTTTCCCCGATGCCGCACGCGCGGATTCGACCGGCTCCGTATCGCCGTAAAGCGACAGCACGACGCGGTGCTTGGCGCGCTTCACGTCCACGGGATCGAGTTCGAAAAGGCTCAGCGGTTCGGCATCGGCAACGGGATGCTCCGAAACGACGGGAGGAATCTCCGAACCCGTTTCGACCGGCAGCTCCGACGCAACAGGAGCAGTCGCGGCAACGGCTTCCGCCACAGGATCGTCCACCACGGCCGGAACCGCCGGTTCTTCAGCCGGAGTATCGGTTCGCACCGCCGGCATACTTTCCACAGGCATTCCGAGCGGAACCTCAAGCAGAGGATCGATCGCCGTTCCGGCAGAGGCTTCCGTCGGTACCGCTAACGGATCCTCGTTCGAGGCTCCGGCAAACGGCACTGCCGCTCCATCGGAAGCGGCCGGTTCGAAAATCGGAGATTCGGCCGGCGGCCGTTCCACCGGCGTCTCGTCCTCGGTAAACTCCTCCACGGGTGCCAGACCGATCACGGCGTCGAGGTCGATCTCCACCGGCGGCAGATCGACGGGAAGCGGCTCTTCGACGGGCGATTGCCCCGCCTCAGGATCGAGGCCGAAGCGCACGGCATCGTAAAGCTCCCGTAGTTTTTCAAGTGCCAGATCGCGTTCTATATCAGCTATTTCGCACGACGCCTCCCACCCGTCGGCCAATGCCGCGAGTTTTTGCAGCTGCGCACGAAGCGTTTTCAAATCCATCGTTTTTGTCGTATTTTAATTTTCAAAGATATAAATTTTTCGCGGAACACGAAAACCGTACCGCCGTTTTTCACCTTCTCCGAACGAAAAACGCCGCAGATGCATACGAAAAGATTCATCCGGTAAAAATAACGGGGCGGACACCGATGACTTTTATAAAGAAATGGTTATCTTTGCACACCTCATGTGCCGACGGGAAATCCAGCGAGGAAGATCTACCGGTCACGTCGCATCGGAACACCCCGGCCCGAGATTTAGGAGAATAAAACAACGTTTTCGATAAGCCGAGCGCAGAGCCGACTCGTTCGGGCTATGCCGAGGCGAGAAAACGACTGTAAAATACGAACTATAATATGGCTTTACAATGCGGAATCGTCGGTCTGCCCAACGTCGGCAAATCGACTCTGTTCAACTGTCTGTCGAACGCCAAGGCGCAGGCGGCGAATTTCCCCTTCTGTACGATCGAGCCCAACGTGGGCGTCATCACCGTCCCCGACGAGCGGCTCGTCCGGCTCGCAGAGATCGACAACCCCAAGCGCGTCGTCCCCACGACGATCGAGATCGTCGACATCGCCGGTCTGGTCAAGGGAGCCTCGAAGGGCGAGGGTCTGGGCAATAAATTTCTGGGTAATATCCGCAATACGAACGCGATCCTCCACGTGCTGCGCTGTTTCGACAACGGCAACATCACCCACGTGGACGGGTCGATCGACCCCGTGCGCGACAAGGGAATCATCGACACCGAATTGCAGCTCAAAGACCTCGAAACTGTCGAGAGCCGGTTGGCGAAGATGCAGAAGCAGGCCACCTCGGGCGGCGACAAGAACGCCAAGCGCACCGTGGAGCTGCTGCTGCAATACAAGGCCGTACTCGAACAGGGCAAAAGCGCCCGCACGATCGAACTGGACAAGGAGGACCGCAAGCTGCTCGCCGACCTGAACCTGCTCACCGACAAACCGGTGCTCTACGTCTGCAACGTCGACGAGCAGAGTGCCGCGGCGGGCAACGCCTACACCGAGGCGGTGCGGGCCGCCATCGCCGACGAGAAGGCTGAGATGCTGGTGATCGCCGCCGCGACCGAGGCCGACATCGCCGAGCTGGAGGAGTACGAGGAGCGGCAGCTGTTCCTCGAAGAACTGGGGCTGCAGGAGTCGGGCGTAGCGCGGCTCATCAAATCGGCCTATAAATTGCTCGATCTCCAGACGTTCTTCACCACCGGCGCCGACGAGACGCGGGCTTGGACCTTCCGCAAAGGAATGAAGGCGCCGCAGACGGCCGGCATCATCCACACCGATTTCGAACGCGGTTTCATCCGCGCCGAAGTCATCAAGTATGACGATTACGTCACACTCGGCTCCGAAAAAGCATGCCGCGACGTCGGCAAAATCGGCATCGAGGGCAAGGAGTACATCGTGCAGGACGGCGACATCATGCACTTCCTGTTCAACGTCTGATCCTGCACACGAAACGACTGAAGTACGAAACGAAAAAACAATACGTTCGCCATCATGAACAAAGATCATCTCAAGTACGCGATCATCGGCATCGCCATTATTCTGAGCGCCTATCTGCTGGGGCGCGCCTACACCTACAAATACCGTTCGCAGGATACGGTGGTCGTAACCGGTCTGGGCGAGGCGGAGTTCGAATCGGACCTGATCGTCTGGAGCGGTGTGCTGACGGCTGAAGCCGCCAACGTGGCCGACGGCTACCGTCAGATCGAACAGAGCAAGCGCAAGGTCAACGACTACCTTGCGGCGAAGGGAATCGACGTGAAGGTCGTCGTATGGAATTTCGTCAATGTCGATAAGACCTACCAGACCGTTTACAGCGCCAACGGCAACTACGCCGGCCAGCGCTTCACGGGCTATTCGCTGCGGCAGGAGTTCAGCATCGAATCGGCGAACGTCGATTTGGTGGAGAACGTTTCGCGTGAAATCTCGGCGCTCATCGCGCAGGGCGTGTCGATCGAGGCGCACCAGCCCGACTATTACTATACGAAACTCGACGACGTGAAACTGTCGCTCATCGAACGCGCTTCGGCCGACGCACGGGCACGCGCCGAGAAGATCGCGCAGAACGCCGGAACGGGCATCGGTGCCGTCGCATCGGCCCGCATGGGTGTTTTCCAGATCACGGGCGCCAACGCCAACGAGGAGTTCTCGGCAGGCGGATCGTTCAACACTTCGAGCCGCCACAAGAAGGCCCGCATCACGATGCGCGTCGAGTACCGAATCAAGTAAGCACACGCCATGAATTTCACGGACAGGATGCTCCGCATCGCGGTTTCGCGCTGGACGGAACGGATATGCTTCGTGCTGATCCTCGCCGCCGCACAGGCAGGCGAAACGTGGATGTGGATCGTGGCGGGGACGGCAGTCGCACTGGTTGTCGGCGCAGTCATCGCCGGCAGTATCGGTCCGCTGCGCGAAGCCGGCCGCGCGGGGCGCGATTTTCCGCATACGCCCGAATACGACGCCTACGCACGCCGCAAAAATGCGGACGAAGCCGGCGGCAGCCATCGGATCGAACTGAAATAAATCGCCGAAAAGATCGGCACCCGCGCGTTCGGCGCACGGACTTGCGGATCGGATTCGGAACAATAACTATGAAAAAGCTGCTTCATATCCTCAATTCGGGCTGGTTCTTTCTGCTGGCCACGGCGGTTCTGATCGCAGGAGGCCGCTTCGGCGGAGCGTGGCTACGATGGACGGGCGCGACGCTGGTCGTACTCTGCATTGCGGCGGGAACTGCGGACTGCGTCCGTCGGATTCGGGCAGGCCGCTACCTGCGTCGGAAAACAGGCGAGCCGGAGAACCCCGAAATTATTATATGATACTACGGATTTAAATACTATACACAGAAATGACAAGACCTGTACGGGTGCGTTTCGCTCCCAGCCCTACGGGGCCGCTCCATATCGGCGGCGTTCGCACGGCGCTCTACAACTATCTGTTCGCACGCCGTCACGGCGGCAAGATGATCCTCCGCATCGAGGATACCGATTCGCAGCGGTTCGTGCCGGGCGCCGAAGCCTACATCATGGAGTCGCTCAAGTGGTGCGGCATCCAGATCGACGAAGGGATCGAACAGGGCGGTCCCCACGCCCCCTACCGCCAGAGCGAACGGCGTGAAATCTATCTGAAATATGCGTTGCAGCTCGTCGATGCCGGATGGGCCTACTATGCCTTCGACACAGCCGATGAATTGAACGCCCTGCGCACGCAGTACGAAGAGCGCGGCCAGACCTTCGCCTACAACGCGGCGGTGCGCGAGCGGCTCGCCACATCGCTCGCCCTGCCGGCCGACGAAGTCCGCGCACGCATCGAGCGCGGCGACCAGTGGGTCATCCGCTTTCGGATGCCGGCTGGCGAGACGGTGCACATGCACGACCTGATCCGCGGCGACGTGGAGGTCGACACCTCGACGCTCGACGACAAAGTGCTCTACAAATCGGCCGATGCACTGCCGACCTACCATCTGGCCAACATCGTGGACGACCATCTGATGGAGATCACGCACGTCATCCGCGGCGAGGAGTGGCTCCCCTCGCTGCCGCTGCACTACCTGCTCTACCGCGCTTTCGGCTGGGAGGCTACGCAGCCCGAGTTCGCCCACCTGCCGCTGCTGCTCAAACCCACGGGCGGCGGCAAGCTCTCGAAGCGCGACGGCGACAAGATGGGCTTTCCCGTCTTCCCGCTCTTCTGGCAGTCGCCGACAGGCGAGACGGCGCACGGCTACCGCGAGGACGGCTATTTCCCCGAAGCCTTTATCAATATGCTGGCGCTGCTGGGCTGGAACCCGGGTACGGAACAGGAGATCTTCTCAATGCAGGAGCTGATCGACGCCTTCTCGCTGGAGCGCGTTTCGAAATCGGGCGCTCGCTTCCAACCCGAAAAGGCGCACTGGTTCAACGCCCAATATATGCACCGCAAGAGCGACGCCGAGCTATCTGCGCTCTATCAGCCGATCCTGCGCGCGCACGGCATCGAAGTATCGGACGAACGGGCCGGCCGCGCCGCAGGAATCATGAAGGAGCGTGCGACCTTTATCACCGACCTGTGGGATCTGACTGCGTTCTTCTTCGTCGCTCCCACGGAGTACGAGGAGAAACAGGCGCGTAAATACTGGAAGGGTGAAAATCCCGCCCGTCTGCGTGAAGTGCGCGAGGTGCTGGCCGCGATCGAGGACTTCTCGCTGGAGAATACCGAACGGATCGTCCACGCATGGATCGAGCAGAAGGGCTACCCCATGGGACAGATCATGAACACGCTGCGGCTGGCGCTCGTGGGAGCCGGCAAGGGACCGGGCATGTACGACGTAACGTCGTTCATCGGCAAGGAGGAGACGCTGCGCCGCATCGACGCCCTGCTCGCGAACCTCAAACCGGTCGAATAGTGGAGATCGGACAGTTTCTGTGGGGCGCTTCGGCCGAAGGCGAAGGTATCCTGCTCTACACGCTGCGCAGCGCCGACGGACGGGAGGTACGCCTCTCCAACGCCGGCGCTGCCGTGACGGGAATCTTCGCCGCAGGGCCGGACGGAACGCCTGAAGCGCTGACGCCTGTTTTCGACACGCCCGAAGCGCTGCTTGGGGATTACGCAGACCGAGGCAAAACGCTCTGTGGCAGCCTCTACGGATTCGGACGGCGCATCTGGCAGAGCCGCGTAGAGACCAACCGCATCGTCATGGAACTGCCCGCCGGCGACGACGGCACTCCGGCGATGGCCGTACTCTTCGATCTGGACGACGACGGGCAGTTCGCCGTGACGCATCTGGCTCGCGGCGCGGCGGCGATGCCCTTCACGATGACCACGCAGCTGTTCTGGCAGGGCGGCTGGCAGCCAATGATCCGCACGCAGGAGGAGCCGGCAACGGTCGAAGACGGCCGGTTCCGGCCCATCGAAGGGTGGCGGCGGAACATTCTGGGCGAAGCGGCCCGCCTCGACGACCCCGCGACGGGCCGCACGGTCGAGATCCTCACGTCGCAGCCCGAGGTCCGCATCGTCCGGCACGGCGACGAGGTAGCCCTGCTCTGCGGCGACAGTCGGCCGACACCGCTCGACGACGAAACCCTCTACTGCCAAAAGGACGTCTACCGATTCTAACCATCCGGTTTTTCCTGAATCCCGCATCTTGTGCCAAGATGCGGGATTTTCATTTGCAGGGACGGCGCAACCGGCGCAACTGCCTGCACGGCACTCTTTCGCTCCCGCCATCGCCGCCGCAATTCCGGCGGGTTACGCCGTGCTCCGACCCTTCGGTCCGTTTTTTAATCTAAAAAGATACCGAGACGAACCTTGCTGTTTTTCAGATAGATAGAAATTCGCATTCCGTGTTTTTCAATCGTATTGCGACCTGAAAAGCAACCTGAAAGTGACCGAAAACCGACGCTCTGCGATTCATATTCAAGACGTTGCAGAAGCGACCGGCAGCACGGAAAAGATACTTAACCATTACCGATTACGACGATGAGAAACACGTACAAACTGCTCTTTTACATTAAACGGCAAGCTCTGGCCGCCGACGGGAAAGCATCCGTTATGGCACGGATTACGATCAACAAGGAACGGGCGCACTTCGCTACGCACCAGCGTGTCCGCCCCTGCGACTGGCGGCCGCGGGAAGGCCGTGCCGTCGGACGATCCAAAGCCAACGCCATGCTCAACGCCCGTTTGCAGGCGATCCGGCAGGCGGTCGACAGATGCTACTACGAAGTGCTGCTGTGCCGCAGCCGCGCAACGGCCGCCGAGGTGCGCAACCGGTACTTCGGACGGGAGGAGACGCCCGTCCTGCTGCTCGCCTTTTTCAGGGAGCATAACGAAACGTTCGCCGGACGCATCGAAGCGGGACGCAGCCGGAATACCTACAACAAATACAGGTGCGTCTACCGCCACCTTTGCCGATACGTGCAGGAGAACCTCGGCAAGGAGGATATCGCATTCGGCGATCTGGACCGCAAGTTCGTCGAAGGATTCGCCGCCTATCTCCATCGGAACCGGACGCACAAGATCAATACGGTCTGGATCTAGATGATTGCACTCAAACACGTTCTGGCACTGGCACGTGAAAAGGGGTATATTCAGAAAGATATTTTCGCCGGTTACAGTCCGAATAGCGAAAAAACATTGCGCAACTATTTATCTATAAGTGAAATATCGGATATAGCGAGATTGGAACTCTCGGATGTTACCTTACAGTTCGTCAGGGATGTGTTCCTTTTCAGCTGCTTCACGGGGCTGGCTTATGTCGATATCGGCCGGCTGAAATTCAGCGATCTGCGGACGATCGACGGCAAACTGTGGATCGTAACGCGGCGTTGCAAGACGGGCGGCGTGATCTCGGTGCCGCTCTTCGAAATCGCCCGGTCGATCCTCAGCAAGTATGCGGAGGAAGCTCAGGACAATCGTTTGTTCGCTCTCCCCAGCAACAGTTGGTGCAACCGTTGCCTGCGCCGGATTATGGAGGCAGCAACTATTCGCAGGCGCGTGACTTTTCACACGGCCCGGCATACCTTTGCGACGACCATCACCCTCTCGCAGGGGGTATCGATCGAAATTATCAGCAAGCTGCTCGGCCACGCCAACATCCGCACGACGCAGATTTACGCCGAAGTCACCCATGCGCGGCTGGAGCATGACATGACCCGTCTGGAGCATCGGTTAGCAGCGAAAAACCTCGTCTGGAAAGGGTAACCGACCGCCTTCGTTTCGTACGTTCAGAGGTGCAGAACACGGAAAACAGCAGTTAAAAACAGGCGTCAAAATAGGAGTTTCACCGAATAAATCAGAAATGGAACTTTTAGCCGAGTTACAATCTGTAACCAATATTCAGGTTTCTGGATTATGAATCATAAGCCGCAGGAGCCATTTTACGGGGAAAGCAGAAGGCCTTAATAAATTTATTTAAAAATAATTTGCTCGTAAATATTATAATCCGTAACTTTGCCTCGGATAAAACCAGTTTTTAGATTAAAAACCCACTTAAAAAATCATGCGTATGATTAACAAAATGGTACTTTCGTTAATCGCTGTTCTCTGTCTCGGCACAATCGCCACAGCACAGAACAAGCAGGTGTCAGGTACGGTGACTGATCCGGCCGGGGCGCCCGTCGTGGGCGCAACGGTTCTGGTCGAAGGCACAACGGTCGGCTCTACGACCGACGCCTCGGGACAATTCTCCATCAATGCTCCCGAAGACGCCAAACTGAACATTTCGTTTATCGGCTATGAGCCGCAGGAAATCGAGATCGCCGGACGAACTCATATCGACGTCTCCCTCAAGGAAGACTCGCACACCATCGACGACGTGGTGGTAACCGCCATGGGTATCACCCGTTCGGAAAAGACGCTCGGATACTCCGTGTCGACCGTCAAATCGGACGAGCTGACCAAGGCCCGCGACGGCAATGTCCTCAACGCGCTGGCCGGTAAGGTCGCAGGTGTCAACATTTCGTCGAGTTCGGGTACGGCCGGCGGTTCGTCGCGTATCATCATCCGCGGACAATCGTCGCTCGGTTCATCGGGCCAGCCGCTCTTCGTGATCGACGGTATGCCCGTGAGCAACCAGTCCTACGATCCGGGAAACGCCGGTTCGGCGCTGAGCGGCGCGGCCATCGACCCGGGAAACCGTATGGGCGACGTGGCCAGCGACGACATCGAGTCGATCAACGTCCTCAAAGGAGCCGCCGCAACGGCCCTTTACGGTGCACGCGCCAAAGATGGTGCCGTAATTATCACCACGAAGAAAGGTTCGAAAAACCAGCATACGAGCGTCTCGATCAACTCGACGATGCGTTTCGAAAGCGTGCTGCGTCTGCCTGACTTCCAGAACTCCTATGCACAGGGCGTTCCTACGACAGGCGCCTACTCCTACGGTTATCAGAACGGCTGGGGCCCGAAAATCGAAGGCCAGACCGTCAAGAACTTCCTCGGACAGGACGTACAGCTTCAGGCATATAAAAACAATGTCAAGGATTTCTATCAGACCGGCCACACCTATATCAACAGCGTATCGGTGGCGGGCGGCGACGACAAGAACGATTTCCGTCTGGGTCTGACCTCTCACAACCAGACGGGTGTCATTCCCAACAACGAGTACGACAAGTACAACGTCTCATTCAACGGGGGCCGCAAGTTCAACGACAAGCTCGAAGCGCGTATCTCGTTCTCCTACGCCCACACGACCTCGGAAGGCCGTCCGGCACAGGGTTCGAACGACGTGAACGTGCTGGTCAACCAGATCAACTCGATTCCGCGCACGACCGATATCAACTGGCTGAAGAACAACTGGTACGTACAGGACGGTACGACCATTACGCAGGCCGGCGTGGACGAAACGGGCAAAACGGGTAACCTCTACTGGACGACGAATAAGAACAAGAACACCGGTACGGTGGATCGTATGTTCGGCTCGGCCATTATCAGCTACAAGCCCGTCAAAGGTCTGACGATCACCAACAACCTCGGTACCGACTTCTTCGAGGAGCAGCGCCGTCAGGTTTACGCTTGGGGTACGGTCGGTCTGCCCGACGGACAGTTCAGCACCAACAACATCACCTACCGTCAGATCAACAACGACCTGATGATCTCCTACGACACCAAGTTCGGAAAGGACTGGTCGTTTAAGGCGATGCTGGGTCACAATATCAATCAGAACTTCTCGAAGTATCTGGACGTGACGGCCAAAAACCTGCTGGTGGCGGACATCTACTCGTATGCCAACGCCGAGAGCGTAGTCACGACCAACGACCAGACCAAATCGCGTCTGATCGGTGTGTACGGTGAGATCGATCTGGGCTACAAGGACATCGCCTATCTGAGCATCACAGGCCGTAACGACTGGTCGTCGACCATGCCCAAGTCGCACCGTTCGTACTTCTACCCCTCGGTGAGCGCCGGATTCGTATTCTCGGAGCTGATTCCGCAGAACAAGGTGCTGAGCTTCGGTAAACTGCGTCTGAGCTACGCCAACGTCGGAAGCGACACGGTGCCTTATGCACTCGACTTCCTCTATTCGCCGGAAAGTTCGATCTTCCTGCAATTCATAGGCAACAACTCGATTCCGCACGGCGGCCTGCTGGCTTATATGGCTCCGGCCACCTATCCCGATCCCAATCTCGAACCGCAGAACCAGTCGTCGTTCGAGGTGGGAACCGACCTGCGGTTCTTCAACGGACGTATCCGTCTGGACGCGACCTACTATTACAACAAGACGACGAAGAACATCGTGCGGCTCGACGTAGCCAACTCGACCGGTTTCTTCTACATGCGTAAGAACGCCGGTACGATCACCAACGAAGGCGTCGAGATTCTGGCCGGCTTCACGCCGGTTCGGACCAAGAACTTCAGCTGGGACTTGGATGTGAACTTCGCAACGAACCGTCAGCTGATCAAGAAACTCGATCCGTCGATCACGAGCTACAACCTCTCGTCGGGCTTCAACTCGCTTCAGATCAAAGCCGCAGAGGGCGAAGCGTTCAGCCTCTACGGAACCTACTGGATGACCGATGCCGACGGAAATTACATCATCAAGGACGACGGTACGCGTTCGGTCAGCGAGACGACGAAGAATCTCGGCAAGGTGGCGCCCGACTGGACGATGGGTATCAGCAATACGCTGCGTTACCGGAATCTGTCGCTGAGCTTCCTGATCGATGTCCGTTACGGCGGCGTCATGTACTCGGGAACCGTCTCCGACCTGCGTGTCACGGGTATGGCCGAGGAGACGATCGGCGACAACCGCACGAAGATCGTGGATAAAGGCGTTAAACAGGACGGCAGCAAGAACACGACGGCCATTACGCCCTACCAGTTCTGGTCGAATAACTACAACACGAAAGTGACCGAGGCCAATGTTTTCGACGCCACCTTCGTCAAACTGCGCGAGATGGTGCTCAGCTACCAGATGCCGCACCGCTGGTTCAAGAACAGCTTTGTCGGTTCGCTGGCAGTGGGCGTCGAAGGCCGAAACCTGTGGCTCATGAAGTCGAACGTGCCGCACATCGATCCCGAAACCAACATCTTCGGCCCGTCGGCCGTAGGCTCGGGTGTCGAGTACTCGGCGATTCCCACGACCCGCAGCTGGGGTTTCAACATTAAATTAACCTTCTAAACAGGCAGGCTTTATGAAAAGATTGATAAATAAAATACTGGTTGTTCTCACCCTCGCGGGCAGCTCGCTGGGACTCACCTCCTGCGGCGACTGGCTCGATATCAACTCGAACGAACTCGCGGCGACCAAAACCGAAGCAGGCTACCTGTTCAACTACGCCGCAATCAATTACAGCAGCAAGCGCGTCGGCGGCGACCAGTGGCTCCCGCTCATCTACGCCGCACAGGTGGCATCCGACGCCGACAACTGGTTCTACGGCGACGATATGTACAATATCAGCACCTACGCCACCGGCAACGGCTGGGTAACCTCTTATTCGAGCTGCGGGTACAACCTGCTGCGCGCCATCGATTTCGCAACGGGCGAAAACGACAGCAACTCCGTAGCCCAGTGCAAGATTCTGCTGGCCAACACCGTATGGGAGTCGTCGATGATCTACGGCGATATCCCCTACTCCGAGGCATGGAACATCGAAGGGACGCAGACGCCGAAATTCGATACGCAGAAGGACGTATTCTATGAGATCATTAAGCTGTTGGACGACGCGGTGGACGCAATCGACGAGTCGAACAACAAGAAGATCGACAAATACGATATCTACTACACCGGAGACATGGCAAAATGGCGCAGACTGGGTAATTCGCTCAAGCTGAAGATCTATCTGTATCTGGCCAACAAGGAGGATGTAGCCTCCGAGATCAAGGCGCTGATCGAAGGGGGCGAACTGATGAGTTCGTCGGCCGACGACTTCATCTTCCCCTTCTTCTCGACACCGGGCAACCAGAACCCCAACTACCAGCTTACCGTGCAGTATCCCGACTACTACGAATACTGCTTCTTCGCCAATCCGACGGTGCTCGATCCGATGAAGGCGCTCGACGACCCGCGCATACCGCGTTACTTCCGCGCCAACGCCGACGGAGAGTACATTTCGCTGGAGGCTTCGGAACAGGGTTCGGTCGTACTCGACGAAGAAGTCGGCAAGAATCCGTCGAAATGTACGGAGGCGGTCTTCCAGAAGGGCAATCTGCTGCGCGCCGACTCCCCCGACGTCATCTGCTCCTACGCCGAAACCATGTTCTACGTGGCTGAAGCCTATGTCCGGGGACTGGGCGTGGCGAAGGATATGACGCAGGCCGATGCGGCTTACCGCAAAGGCATCGAGGCGTCGTGCGTCTACAACGGAGTAGCCGCCGCCACGGCCTCGACCTTCGCAGCCGGCGTGCCGTCGCTCTCGACGCTCGGCGGAGAGGCGAAAGCGCTCGAAGCCATCGCTTCGCAGCAGCGTATCGAGATGATGATGCGCCCGCTCGAGGCATGGTCGAACCAGCGCCGCACGGGATACCCCGCATTGGAGGTTCCGGCATCGATCCGCAACTTCTATCCCGGTATCATGCACCGCTGGCCCTATCCCGAGCGTGAGGGCAGCGTCAACGACAATGTTCCGCATGTCGACGGCGTATGGACCAAGATGTGGTTCGAAAACTAACGGCAGCAACTGCAATCGCAGGAGGCAGGGAATCGGATTCCCTGCCTCTTTGCATTTCCGCGCACCGGAGAAAATATCGTTTTTATTTCCTATTCTCGCCGAAAAGCACTACCTTCGCCCCCGATATTCACAAAGGGGTGCCTTACTTTCAGGCTGAGATTATACCCATTGAACCGGAGACGGGTAATGCCGAGACCGGGACG
>URRP01000048.1 GCA_900550375.1 uncultured Alistipes sp.
ACTCGAAAAGGATAGAACCTGTCCAGCGGTTGCGGATTTCGATTTTGATTTGTTTTGTTGATTTCATTGCGGCTTGATTATTTAAGATTCATGTAGCGATTTGCGACAAGGATAGCCTCTTCGAGTGCACGAACATACGGCAATATTTGTCCGGCATAAGATTTTACTCGTTTCGTTTCTCTTTTTTCAACGCCGCGATCCGTGCGAGAATCCGCGGCTCGGCGATGTATTTTCTAAAAGAATAGATGGAGATGAGGAATCGAGGGCCGATCGTTCTCCGGTATATTACGGACATCGGCGCTCCTGTTCTGGCCTGCTCTTCTTTGGTGACGCGCTGCACTTCGGCGACGCGCTCCAGATAGATAATACTCGGTTTTGGCATATCAAGAAGGTTTTGATTTATAAAATATAGGCTCCTGCTGCTCGATGATCCGAACGCCCTTTCTCTGAAGTGCGCGTAGCTTGACATAGAGATCGCGCAGCTCGGCGATCGTCAGGTAGCAAAACGCTTTTCCCGCGATACGTGGTTGTGACACGAAGGCGTCGACGCGAGTGAAAAACTCGCGCGACGTCTCCGAATAGGGCTTCTGGTAGAGTCCGAGGTCTCTGAGCAGGCAGAGCACCTCGCTGCGGCTGGCCTTGATCGCCCGATCGGCTTCGCGCCACAGATCGTTTCGGACGCGGATCAGCTGAGCATCCGTCAGATCGCGCAGATGGGACTTCCCGAACGGCTCAAGGATGTCCTCCTTCCGATCCGTGGCGCCGATCCGCGCGAGATAGCCGTAGATCTCCCTATATATCGCCGATCGATCCATGACTATGCCGTCTCCTGCTCTTTCTTGGGTTCGACGTAGAACGTCTCGTCCTGATCGACATAGACGCCGCAGCGGGTCAATACATCCGCCATGCCCTCTTCGTTTCGGTCGGCAAGGATCATATCCTTCGCCAGCGCGAATTCCGTCCTCACGTAATCGGGCAGGAACGTCTTTGCCAGTTCGAGGATCGACGCCCAAGTGAATCCCTTGCGGTTTTTCAGCTTCGGATTACCCGTTCGGAATCCGATAACGCCGTGCGTCGTCTCCATGCTGCGACGCTTGGAGAAGAGATCTTCGCGGTGCTCCGTTGCGAAGACCTGCATAATCTCGAACGAGGAGGTTCGGGTCTGATTCAACCCGGCCAGCTCGTCGGCGTATTTCTCGCGGATCTTCGTGAACTGAACATCCATATCCGCCTGAATCTTCGCGATGCGCGCATCGGCCACAGCGTATTCACCGAAGGCCTCTTCCATCCGTTCACGGGTAACTCCCGAGATGATCTGTTTCTTTTGTCGTGCCATATTATTTGTAATTTAAATGTGATTGAAATTATTCGAGTTCCATTTCCGCCACCTTCTCCGGCCATATTTCGAAGGGCTTGCCGCCACCGTAGCGGCTGCCGGCGTTGGCGATATAATCCTTGACGAAGACTTTCACGCCGGCGTCGTATTTGATCGACGTCGCCGCCGTTCCCCGCGGCTCGCGCCCGTCGGCATGGCTGGTGAAGATCAACGTCTTTTTGGGATGCGTTTTTCTGAAATCCTTATACTGCTCGTATCCGATTCCCGAATACTGAAGAGAGTCCACCACGATGACCTCGGGAGCCGACCGTTCATTCATTACGTCATAGAGATCCTCGAAGCGCATCTCCGGCGGTGCGATCATCAGCCGCTTGGCATCCTCGGCTTGAGCATTTTTCAATGCGCGCAAAAACGACAGGCTCGGTCCCTCCTCCAATGGCATGTAGAGCGTTCGTGCGTCGCTCATGGCAAACGCCTTGGCCATCCGAACGGCGTACGATGTTTTCCCTTGCCGCGACTCTCCCCAGATGAGGACCGTCGCTCCGACCTCGACCTTTCCCAGATGATCCGTCCACTCTTCACCGAGATCGAACGTGCGGAATTTGCGCGACGTCAGTTCATTGACGCTTATGTATTTTCTCGATCTCATGCCAGCATCAGTTCGTTGTAGATCATACGGGGATTCGCCTTACAGCGTGTGATGAGTTGCGCGACGTTGACCGATGCGCCGGCATTGAGCTTGACGATCGCAGCGCAGTCCTTTGAAAGATATTGCCGTGCCGTGGCGTCATCCTCCGGCGTGGCGTGGTTATACTGCCCGCCGAAGCGGCTGAACAGCTCCACGAATCCCACTACCTCGTTGCTGATGGACGTGTCGATGCGTCTCTTCAAACCATCGGCCCCCATGGCATACCATGCGCAGCGGTACTGCGTAGCGTTCCACAGCGCCTTCACTTCGAGGATCGATTCGCGCTTCAGATCACCAAGTTCATCGAGGATGACCAGAGGTCGTTCGAAGGTCGTGTTGAGTGCATAGACCACGGCATCGTAGAGCGTGTCGTAGGTCTTAGCCGTGTCGATACCCAGCTGGCGGGCGATCGTGCGCAGCAACTTGCGCCGTGTCTTGGCCTGCGAGCAGTCGACATACACCACGTTGCGGTGCGTGCGCTTGTAGATCGTCGCAGCGAAGGTTTTGCCCACGCCCGCCCTGTCGACCAGAATCGCGCACATGCTATTGTGCTGACACTCTTCGAGCTGCTGCGTGACGTACTCGTAAACCTGCGTGCGGGCTGCGCGCCACGTGTTGTCGCGCTCGACGCCCAGCACGTGCGCCAGATGCTCCCATTTCTGGGCGCTCACGACACCCTCCGTATCGCCCTTCATCAGACGCGACAACTGCGCGGGGTTGATGTCCAACGATACAGCGAACTGTGCGGCGCTGCCGCCGAAGTTTTGCCGTTGCTCGCGCAACGCCGCGAGCACGCGGTCTCTAAGATGCTGTTCCATATTTCTGTTGGGTTTTGGATAGATTCTTCTTCGCTTGACGGCGTACAGCGTCGAAATCGATCTCGGCGTCGACGTCGAACTGACTCAGGTCATCGTTCTCGGCCGGAATGGCCACCTCTTCGACCTCCTGCACCTCGTCGATGACTCGCAGGTCGTCACGTTTGAGGATGCCTACGCGCGGCACGTCTTCCAGATCCGCCTTGACCTGCGACTTGAACGCCTCGATGTAACGGAACTGCTGCTCGCGAATCTCCAGATCGTGCTCCGTCTGTTCGATCGTCGCCGTTTGGTAGGCCTCCAATGGCGTGCAATGACACAGGAACCGGCCGTTCTGGTAGAGGTAGACGTCGTTCACCGTGCCGTCCTCTTCGGGCAAACAGTAAGCGTTCACCTTGTAGTTGCGGGGTTCCAGACGTCCCAGCACTTCAGGCGAAGGCAGTGCGAACTCGCGGCCGGCCGCCATGACGAACTGGTTGGCGCGGATACTCGTGCGGATGCAGTCGCCGATACAGAAGGCCACCAGAGCGCGGTTCACGCTTTCGAGATTCGGATTGACTTGCTCCAGAAGCACCTGCCAGCGCGACATCCCTTTGTATTTCTTCTGATTCGGATGCGGAGCTGTGTTGTACTCCATAACGTCCATCGCATCCTCCTTGACCAGCTGCTCATAGTCCCACAGCCGCTCGACATATTCGTCACCGATCTTCTCCGCGCGCTGCGTGTACCACTCGCCGCGTGCCCACCAACGCCCCACGTTGGGGTGGTTCCGGTGCTCGACGGTCATTTTCTTCGAGCGGTTCATCGGCTCGGCGTATTTCTCGCGAGCGTTGCCCGGCCGACACCAGTGCACGAAGGGGAACATCGTTGCCATCTCATCCTTGAAGTCTGAGGCGATATGGTGCTCAAGCTCGATCTCGGCCGGCATCGGCAAATTGTGTTTTATGAAATTGCGAAACATATTGCGCATACAGTCGAGATACAGCTGGTCGTCCTTACGCTTCGAGTAAGCCACACCTACCACCGCCGTCGAGGCGATATCGTAGACGTAGTAGGCTTTGGGAGCGACGCCGCTGCGATCCTTGCGCGGCAGATCGCGGTCGTCGGCCGACAGACGCGACAACGAGAACTGCGGCCGCTTGCGATGCACGTAGGGCATGTGATGATCCGAGTACCATAACGAGTCGTTGCGCCGCTTGTCGACGGCCGCACGGGCACGCGCCTGATTGAGGTAATTGTGGACGGTGGTAGGCGACAGCTCCATCGGGGCACCTTGGCGGATAAAAGCCTCGCGGTCGAACAGCTCCCCGCTCTGTTTGTCGTAGACGGTGATTGCACCGCTCATGAACATCTTGTAGTAGTCGTGTGTCTCCAATCCGAAAGGTTTGTTCGGCATCGTATAGAGTGCCCACAGCAGACGTTCGATCTGGTGTGTCACAACGCGCGCATTGTTATTGCCGAAACCCATATGCACCAGCGAGGCATAGCCGTCGGCGATGAACTTCTCGTACTTGGCGCGCAGCTTCGCAGGGAACGTCGGCAGCGTATGATCCCACGCCTTGCGGAATGCCGCGTCGTCGATCGACGACGCGATGGCTGTCCACAGCACCTTCTTCGTGGTCTTGCGGCCGGAGAAGCTGCGCGCCGCCAACTTCGACGAAATATACTCCCGCACGCCGCACAACACCGAGGCGTTGAGCGTGTACTTCTGCACGTCGAGAGCGCTCAGCGTGTCGCCCGAAGGCAGGACCATTTCGGAGTAGACGCTCCGAGCCTCGGCGTTGTAGTGGATGAAATCGATAAGTTTCGCCTTGATAGGCTGCTTCGTGGGATCGCCATGCAGTTCCTCCCACGCGCGGCGAATGCGAAGCGGAAGACTCGCGTATTCATACAGTGCCGGCGTGCCCTTCGATGCACGACGCATACGATTCACTCGTTTCCCTGAGACGAGATTTTGCAGATAGCTGACGCTTATGATTCCCTTCTCCTTCGAATTATCGGAAGGTTCGGTCAGCTCGGTACCGCTGATGCACAGTATGTTGTTATAGATTTCCATATTGGATTGTCCTGTCCTGCGCGGGGAGTCGAACCCCGATCTCCGATGGTGAAGATGCTACACATCGGCGCTCTGTTTTCCGCTGAGCTACGCAGGTACGGGCCATGCCCGCAAAAAATCGCTATATTTGTCCGTTCAACTACAAAAATCTGCGATTATGATAGATCCTGAACCTGTGCTGAAACAGCTTGCTCAGTTATCTCGTGAGGCGTCAGCCAAAGAATCTGCGTTTTTACAACACATACTTCTTGTGGCTTCAAGTACATTCGGGATATTGATCTCTCTCCATCCGTCCGTTCCAGAATACCGATACAGTCGCTGGGGATTCGTTCTGTCAGTGGCAATACTCGGATCGGCCGTCCTGTGTAACGCAATAGCATTATTTGCTCAGTCAAAGCTCGCTCGACGGGCGCAGAAAGACTTGTCTGAGGAAGGAATAGCAGCCATTCGGGAGAATCGACCGATGAACCAGATTTGCGTCGATAGGAAAAAATACCATGTATTCTGCGAGAGAGCAACCTATATATTGCTTGTAATCGCATTGATATGCCTCTGTTCATATGCCGTCTGCAATGCATTTGCTCTGTAAGACAACTTATTCGAAAATTTCGTCTATCTCATCGGCAGCTTCCAGCACCTGATCTCTGACACTTTCCAGTGTGTCTATCGCACTCTGTGCCGCATCGCCGCGTGCGGAATCCCGTATCGATTCCGGCATATTGTCGTATGCCTCCTGTTCCTCATCGCAGAGGATGTCCAGCCGTTCGTGAATATCCCGCAGTTGTTGCCAGATGTCCCGAAGTTGATTACGCCGTGATTGGTTCATGATCTATTCGTTTAATCGTTCGTTAAATTGTGTTTAAACCTTGTGCCGGTGGGGGACTCGAACCCCCGACGGAAAACTCTTTTAAAAAACCGTCGCCCTGCCGGCTCCGACGTTCGCAGGGTGCACCCCTCGCGAACCGCAGTCTCTTCCTGCTGTCTTTTCGTCATGGCTCTGCCAATGGTTTGCGGCGGGCGGAGGATTCGAACCCCCTGAAACAACAACCTTAACCCATAAAAGAACGATAACCAATAGAATGCGTGCTCCCACGCTGTTGCCCGCCGTCCCCAGTCTCCCGACTGTGTTATCTCAGAATGTAAGTCCGGCATACTACGCCGGGAGTCATACGCTTGTGCATACGTCGTACTGCCAAATGCAGCCGGCGCGAAATGGCACGTCGAGTGCGGTACTGGAACCGCCAAACAGCGTTCCTGATACGTGACCATAGACCGAGTCGTACAGCGGCCTCGAAAATTAAAAAATCGTCTTCCATACCTTACCTATTATTAATTACTCTCCAAAATATCACGGAACATCTCGATGCGATTACGGGCACGAGCATTGTCGCTCAAGAGGTCGGCCATCATCGACTCGGCAACAGGATCATCTTGTTCGACGGCCTGACGTGCGTACAGGAACAGACTTTGCCGATTCTTCACAAGGATTCTTTTCTGATCGGCGATCAGCGTCTCGATTTTACTTTGTTCTTTCACTTTTATCAATGTCTTTCCTACGCTGTCTGTACATCTATCATATCCAAGATATTGCTTGTTATCATACTGTTTACGGACAGTATAGCGCGTGAAACACCATTTTCTTTCATCCACGATTTTGCGTGATTTACTGCCGATGATTTATTGCTGCCGTCAGGAATCAGCGCACCCAAATCATTGTACTCTTCATCCAACAGTTCGTAATAGTACCGTTTCATGGTTCTCTAATTTTTAGGAGGTGTTTTTTCGACACCGCCACGCCGAATTGCAACAGTGCGGATCGACTTCGCAAGAACGGTGTCTGTCTTGCCGCTCAACGCTTCGCCTACCGTCTTACGGGCAACGCCGAGCAAGCGGGAGATACGACATACTTCGCCGTGTTCTACAAGTACTTTTGACATAAGTATTAATTATTTTCGTATATTTGTCCGCGAGGTCGCAATTGTAACCTCGATGCAAATATGGGGATAATTATCCCTTTAACCAAATTATTGGGCGATAATTTTCAACAAAATGAAGAGTATTTTAACCCGTATCGAAGAACTTGCTAAAAATGAAGGCATTGCAATAGGAGCATTAGAGCGAAGCATTGGAGCAAGTAAAGGCGTGTTGTCGCGCGCAATAGCAAATGGGACCGATATTCAGTCCAAATGGATTCAGTCTATTGTTGAAAATTATCCCCGATATTCTGCGGAATGGTTATTGGCTGGACGGGGCAATATGTTACGGGAAGAAGACGAGCAACTTGCCCAGCCTACGATCGCTGCTCAGTTCCCGCTTCGTACCGATCGACAGGTGGAGATGCAGAGTATCCCGCTATACGAACTCGACGCATCGGCCGGATTGGTAGCACTGTTCAATGAAACGGCTCGGCAGGTTCCGATCAGCCACTTACAGATTCCAGATCTTCCTCCGTGCGACGGTGCGATATATGTCCGTGGGGATTCGATGTACCCGCTATTGAAAAGCGGCGACATCGTCTTATATAAGGAGATTCGCAATATTTCGAATGGGATTCTTTGGGGAGAAATGTATCTGCTATCATTCGAGATTGACGGCGACTGGTACATTGCGATCAAATATATTCAGAGATCGGACGACGACCGTTTCGTGCGGCTGGTCAGCCACAATTTCCATCACTCGCCGAAAGATATTCCGCTCGATTCGATTCGAGCGCTCGCCCTTGTCAAGGCAAGCGTGAGATTTAACACGCTGGGATAAATTTTGCATCTCGCGCAGGTTCGGATATGTAGATATTAATTATATGTACGACAAGCCCTTTCGAGTAAATCGAAAGGGTTATTTTTTGAGGTTAAGGAAGTTATCTTCCCTAACTTGTCATGCAATCGATTGATAATCAATCGTTACAGAGATTGAAATGCCAATTTTGTTCCATATTTCCTGCATTTCCCCCCCCCTAAGTGTACCGAAACACGCAAAAACAAGGGTGTTTTATACATTTGCACCCTACTTTGAAGCATGTTTTTTACATTATTTTGTGACACCATTAAAAATATTTTGTGACACCATTGATGACACCATTGCAAAAATGCACCTTTTGAAGCATCGAAAAACGGAGGCCGCATCGCCTCCGTTTTTACGCCCTTTTCTGGGTCTTTTCCTGCATTTTGTGGATGAGATAGGCCCGTTTTGTTACGCTTTTGTTACGACTTCGATCGGACTCTATGCGAGTCGTTCGTAGCGCCCTATTTTATACGTTTTTTTTCGTTGTTTCAACGAGTTGTAAGATTGATACGCATGAAAAAAGCGGCCGTTTTTTAGCCGCTTCTGTCCCGTTTTTGGGGCTTCTTGCCGAATTATCCCGAACTTTTTATCCCGACTTCGGAAATCTTCGGCTTTATTCGATCTTTGACTGCCCGAAATTCGGTTTTCCTCCGAAAAAATTCGGCGAAATTCAGGTAAATTTACCCGTTCGTTTTTTCATCCATTTTCTAACTATTTGAATATCAACCATTGCTCTGATACTGTTATACCCGTTCGTTATAAAAATTATGGAGGGACACTCGTTCCTTGAGCGTGCATACTCCAAATAAAACAGACAACCTTCAAAAGGCTGTCTGTTCCGTCTTGGTGGAGAATATCGGAATCGAACCGATGACCTCTTGCATGCCATGCAAGCGCTCTAGCCAGCTGAGCTAATCCCCCGTTTGCGAGGCAAAGATAGCGGAATTTTTTGAAATACCCAATACCTGTTTCGACGAAGTCGTATTTTTTTGCTGCGAAGCCGGCGGCGGGTGGGCTATTCGACGGTCTCGGGGTGAATTCTGCATTCGAAACTGCTTGCGCCGCGAGATTTTGAGGCTGAGGCAGGTGAATTCCGTGATGCGCTGGAACCGCGCTCGGCTCGGTCCGAACTACTCTCGCAGGAGGCGTTTACGACCGGTTCGGTGACCGGTATATTCCTTATAACAGATTGATAATATTTGATTTGTCTATTGTTGATGCGAAATAGTATAAGCAAACGTATATAAATATTCAGAAAAAATAAGTAAAAAGAATCGAATATTGGTTAAATCGCTGAAAAATCGGTGAAAAAAGCGGGCATATATATGGTTATTTAAAATTTTTCATTACCTTTGCAGTCCATTTCGGATGTTATGGAAATCGAAGTCGGGCTGAGAAGTCCGATGAAAATAAACAAATTAAAGGACAAAAACGTTTAAGAAATGCCAACTATTCAACAGTTAGTACGAAACGGACGAGTTGCTTTGCAGGACAAGAGTAAGTCCCCGGCACTCGCTGCGTGTCCCCAGCGTCGAGGCGTCTGCACCCGTGTGTATACGACGACCCCTAAGAAGCCGAACTCGGCGATGCGTAAGGTGGCGCGTGTAAGATTGACCAATGGCAAGGAGGTCAACGCCTACATCCCCGGAGAAGGTCACAACTTGCAGGAGCACTCTATCGTGCTGGTCCGCGGCGGTCGTGTGAAGGACCTCCCCGGTGTACGTTATCACTTGGTGCGCGGTGCGCTCGACTCGGCAGGTGTGGACGGTCGTCTGCAGCGTCGTTCGAAGTACGGTGCGAAGCGTCCCAAGGCTGGAAAGAAATAATCGACCAAAAAGACAATAGACAACAATGAGAAAAGCTAAGCCAAAAAAGCGAATTCTACTTCCGGATCCCAAGTTCGGCGACGTGCTCGTAACGCGTTTCGTGAACAACCTCATGCTGGATGGTAAGAAGAGTATTGCCTATTCGATTTTCTACGACTCGCTGGAAATCGTCGGCAAGAAGATGAAGGATGCTGATAAATCTCCGCTGGAGGTCTGGAAACAGGCTCTCGAGAATATCACGCCCCAAGTCGAAGTAAAATCGAAGCGTATCGGTGGCGCGACATTCCAAGTTCCTACGGAGGTTCGTCCGGAGCGCAAGATTTCGATTTCCATGAAAAACCTTGTCCTTTACTCGCGTAAGCGCGCCGGCAAATCAATGGCAGAGAAGCTTTCGGGCGAGATATTGGATGCCTACAATCAGCAGGGTGCCGCCTTCAAACGCAAGGAGGAGATGCACCGCATGGCCGAGGCCAACAAGGCATTCGCTCACTTCAGATTCTAAAACGGGTAGAAACAGATGGCAACACGAGATTTACACTACGTTCGTAATATCGGTATCATGGCTCACATCGATGCCGGTAAGACCACCACTTCGGAGCGTATCCTTTTCTACACGGGCAAGACACACAAAATCGGTGAAACGCACGAGGGATCGGCCGTGATGGACTGGATGGCTCAGGAGCAGGAGCGCGGTATCACGATCACTTCGGCGGCTACGACCGCATTCTGGAACTACAAAGAGCAGCAGTATCAGATCAACCTGATCGATACCCCGGGACACGTCGATTTCACCGTCGAGGTGGAGCGTTCGCTGCGTGTGCTGGACGGTGCCGTGGCTACCTTCTGCGCCGTCGGCGGCGTAGAACCCCAGTCGGAGACCGTTTGGCGTCAGGCCGACAAATACAATGTGCCGCGTATCGGTTACGTCAACAAGATGGACCGTACGGGCGCCGATTTCTTCGCCGTATGCAGCCAGATCAAAGAGCACTTCGGCGCTACGGCGCTTCCGGTCGTTCTGCCGATCGGTGCGGAGGATAAATTCGAGGGAATCGTAGACCTTATATATAATAAGGCGTATTACTATTACGACGACAAGACCGTCCGCGACAACTACGAGGTGCGCGACATTCCTGCCGAGATGCAGGCCGAAGCCGAGGAGTGGCGCAACAAGCTCATCGAGGAGGTTGCCGCCACCGACGATGCGCTGATGGAGAAGTTCTTCGAGGATCCTGCGTCGATCACTCCCGAGGAGTTGATCGCAGCGATCCGCACGGCGACGATCCAGATGACGCTCGTTCCGATGCTCTGCGGTTCGTCGTTTCACAATAAGGGCGTGCAGAAGCTGCTCGACTGCGTCATCGCATTCCTGCCTTCGCCGCTGGATGTACCTCCCGTCACGGGCATCAACCCCAAGACCGACGAGGAGACCGTGCGCCACGCTTCGGAGGACGATCCGTTCTGCGGTCTGGCGTTCAAGATCGCTACCGACCCCTTCGTGGGCCGTCTGGCTTTCGTACGTGTCTATTCGGGTAAGCTGGATGCCGGTTCTTACGTGCTCGACACGCGCAGCGGCAAGCGTGAGCGTATCAGCCGTATCTACCAGATGCACTCCAACAAGCAGAATTCGATCGAGACGGTCGTGGCCGGCGATATTTGCGCTGCCGTAGGTTTCAAGGAGATTCGCACGGGCGATACGCTCTGCACCGAGAATGCACCGATCGTGCTCGAACAGATGACCTTCCCCGAGCCGGTGATCGGTCTGGCCGTAGAGCCTAAGACGCAGAAGGACCTCGATAAGCTGGGCATCGCGTTGGGCAAGCTGGCCGAAGAGGACCCGACTTTTACGGTTCGTACCGACGAGGAGAGTGGACAGACGATCATCAGCGGTATGGGCGAGCTTCACCTCGACATCATCGTCGATCGTCTGCGCCGCGAGTTCGGCGTCGAGATCAATCAGGGTGCGCCTCAGGTGAATTACAAGGAGGCGCTTACCACGGCCGTCCAGCACCGTGAGGTCTTCAAGAAGCAGACCGGTGGCCGCGGTAAGTTCGCCGACATTATCTTCGAGATCGGTCCTGCCGAAGAGGGCAAGATGGGTCTGACGTTCGTCGACGAGGTCAAGGGCGGTAACATTCCCAAGGAGTTCATCCCCTCGGTTCAGAAGGGCTTCGAGGCCGCTATGGCCAACGGCGCACTGGCCGGTTATACGATGGATTCGATGAAGGTGACCCTTAAGGACGGTTCGTTCCACCCTGTCGATTCGGATCAGCTCTCGTTCGAGATCGCTGCCCGCAACGGCTATCGTCATGCAGCTCCGAAGGCCGGTTCGGTGATTCTGGAGCCGATCATGTCGGTGGAGGTGCTTACTCCCGAGGAGAATATGGGCGACATCATCGGCGACCTGAACAAGCGCCGCGGTCAGATCCAAGGTATGGAGTCCAAGGGCAACGCCCGTGTCGTAAAGGCGAAGGTTCCCCTGTCCGAGATGTTCGGTTACGTAACCGTGCTGCGTACGATCTCGTCGGGCCGCGCTACGTCGTCGATGGAGTTCTCGCACTTCGAGGAGGTTCCCGCTAACCTTGCCAAGGAGATCATCGAGAAGAGCGGTCACAAGAATAAGGATTTAGAATAAGCAAACCGATATGAGTCAGAAAATTAGAATCAAATTAAAGTCTTTCGACCATAATCTCGTTGACAAGTCGGCCGAGAAAATCGTCAAGACCGTGAAGAGCACCGGTGCGGTTGTCAGCGGCCCGGTACCCCTTCCCACGCAGAAGAAGATCTTTACCGTCAACCGTTCGACCTTCGTGAACAAGAAGGCCCGCGAACAGTTCCAGCTCTGCACGTTCAAGCGCATTCTGGACATCTATTCGTCGACGGCCAAGACGATCGACGCACTGATGAAGCTGGAGCTTCCGTCGGGTGTCGAGGTTGAGATCAAGGTCTGATTTTCGACCGCTTCCGCGAATTGCGGCGGGCTTTTGGTCTGCCGAAGACAAGGAGGCGTCGGATGCGGGCAGACGTTTTCAGCCGGACAGGCGGAAGCCGGACGGATTGCAGCCGGAGAGGTTGCGGCCGATCGGGCGGAGTTCGCCGCAAGGCACGGAAAACGAAGAATGAAATTCAACGAACCGAATATGGGAGGTGAGCGGTAGTCCGCCGATTCCTCCCCGAATGCGAAAGTCGGAGAGGGAGTCCCCCGAGGGGTGGCTCCCGACTCCTGCGAAAAAATGAAAATCACTTTATTAACAAACTTTAAAGACTAAAATGTCAGGACTAATTGGTAAAAAAATCGGAATGACTTCCGTTTACAGTGCCGAGGGTAAGAACATACCATGCACTGTCATTGAGGCTGGTCCGTGCGTTGTTACGCAAATCAAGACCGTGGAGAAGGACACCTACGAAGCGGTACAGGTTGCCTATGACGACAAAAGTGAAAAGCACACCAGCAGCAGTTTGTTAGGACACTTCAAGAAGGCGGGCACCACTCCCAAGCGTAAGATGGCGGAGTTCAAGGAGATGCCGGAAGTGAACCTCGGCGACACGCTCACCGTGGACATCTTCTCCGAAGAGGACTGGGTGGACGTGACCGGGATTTCGAAAGGCCGCGGATTCCAAGGCGTTGTGAAGCGTCACGGTTTCGCCGGCGTCGGCGGTCAGACCCACGGTCAGCACAACCGTCAGCGCAAGCCGGGTTCGCTCGGTGCTTCGTCGTATCCTTCGCGCGTATTCCCCGGTAAGCGTCTTCCGGGCCGGATGGGCGGCGAGCAGGTGAAAGTGCTCAACCTCAAAGTATTGAAAGTAATCCCCGAGAACAATTTGATCCTTGTGAAAGGTTCGATTCCGGGAGCAAAAGGTTCTTATTTAACAATCGAGAAGTAGTCATGGAATTAGCTGTATTAAACACTGAAGGAAAAGAGACGGGTCGCAAGGTTGTCCTCGCGGACTCGGTATTCGGCGTGGAGGCTAATGACCACGCTATTTACCTCGACGTGAAGCAGTATCTGGCCGATCAGCGTCAGGGTACCCACAAGTCGAAGCAGCGCAACGAAGTTGCAGGTTCGACCCGCAAGCTGAAACGTCAGAAAGGTACGGGCGGAGCCCGCGCCGGTTCGATCAAGTCGCCTCTGTTTCCCGGCGGCGGTCGTATCTTCGGTCCGGTTCCCCGCGATTATAGCTTCAAGCTCAACAAGAAACTCAAGCAATTGGCACGCCGCAGCGCATTGACGTACAAGGCTCAGGCCAACGCCATCCAGATCCTCGAAGCCGTCAAGATGGAGGCTCCGAAGACCAAGCAGGTCATTGCATTGACCGAGGCGTTGAAGGTAGCGGACAAGAAGGTACTGCTCGTATTGCCCGAGACGAATGTCAATCTGCAGCTCTCCTGCCGCAACATTCCGTCGATCAAACCCGTACTGGCGCAGAATCTCTGCACGTACGATCTGATGAACGCATCGGCCGTCGTGATGGTCGAAGGCGCCGAGAATGTGTTGAATGTAATGTTAGCTTAAAACGTAAACAGACATGGAAATCATTATTAAGCCTATTTTGACCGAGAAGATGACGGTTCAGGGCGAGAAACTGAATCGCTACGGTTTTATCGTTGATGTAAGAGCTAACAAGTTGCAGATCCGCAATGCCGTCGAGCAGATGTACAACGTCGTCGTTACGGATGTCAATACCATCAACTACATGGGCAAACTCAAGAGCCGCTATACGAAGGCCGGTTTGCTCGAAGGTCGTGCTAACAACTTCAAGAAGGCGATCGTCACCTTGAAGGAAGGGGACAAAATCGATTTTTACAGTAATATCTAAGGAAGATGGCAGTAAAAAAGTTTAAACCTGTAACCGCAGGTACAAGACATAAGGTTGGCGGAACGTTCGATGAGATTACCACCAACGTTCCCGAGAAGTCGCTGCTGAGCGTCAAGACGAGCTCCGGCGGTCGCAACAATACGGGCAAGATGACGGTTCGCTACATCGGCGGCGGTCACAAGCAGATGTACCGTAACGTGGACTTCAAGCGTGCCAAGGACGGCATCGTCGCAACTGTAAAAACGATCGAATACGACCCGAACCGTACTGCACGCATTGCGCTGATCGTCTATGCGGACGGTCAGAAGAGCTACATCATCGCTCCCAACGGCCTTCAGGTCGGCCAGACGGTGTGCAGCGGCGCAGGGGTGGCGCCCGAGGTGGGCAACACGCTTTTCCTGAGCGAGATTCCGCTGGGTACGATCGTCCACAACATTGAACTCTACCCCGGTCAGGGTGCCGCTATGGCGCGTTCGGCCGGTTCGTATGCTCAGCTTTTGGCTCGCGAGGGTAAGTTTGCCATCATCAAACTGCCTTCCGGCGAGACTCGTATGATACTCGTAACCTGCCGCGCGACGATCGGCGTAGTGTCGAATGTCGACCACTCGCTCGAAAGCTCGGGTAAGGCAGGTCGTGAGCGTTGGCTCGGCCGTCGTCCGCGCAACCGCGGTGTCGTGATGAACCCGGTGGATCACCCGATGGGTGGTGGCGAAGGTCGTGCGTCGGGTGGTCACCCGCGTTCGCGTAAGGGTCTGTTGGCTAAGGGTTATAAGACTCGTAACCCGAAGAAGACGACCTCGAAGTTTATTATTTCACGTAAGAAAAAATAATTAAAAGAGTATCATAATGAGCCGTTCATTAAAAAAAGGACCGTTTATCGACCCGAAGCTTGAGGCGAAAGTCGTCGCTCAGGCGGAAGGCAGTAAGAAGTCGGTCATCAAGACTTGGTCGCGAGCAAGTATGATTTCGCCTGACTTCGTAGGTCAGACAATCGCTGTCCACAACGGAAACAAGTTTATTCCGGTTTATGTAACAGAGAACATGGTCGGTCACAAGCTCGGCGAGTTTGCTCCGACGCGTAACTTCCGTGGTCATGCGGGTAACAGAAAAAAATAGGTAGACAATGGGTGCAAGAAAATCTGAAATGGCCAAGAAATACAAGGCCGAGAAGCAGCAGAAAGCAGTAGCTGTTCTGCGCGATTGCCCGACCTCGCCCCGCAAAATGCGTCTGGTCGCAGACATCATCCGCGGCGTGGAAATCAATAAGGCATTGGGTATCCTCCGTTACTCGAAGAAGGAGGCGTCGATCCGTGTGGAGAAACTGCTCAAGTCGGCGATTGCCAACTGGGAAGTGAAGAATCCTTCGGAGCGTCTGGAGGATACGAAGCTGTGCGTCAAAGAGGTATTCGTTGACGGCGGTCGGATGCTGAAACGTATTCAGGCAGCTCCCCAAGGTCGTGCACACCGTATTCGCAAGCGTTCGAATCACGTGACGATCGTAGTGGACAAAATGGTAATCGCAGAAAACAAGTAGCACAATGGGACAGAAAGTAAATCCGATAGCAAATCGTCTTGGTATCATTCGCGGTTGGGATTCCAACTGGTACGGCGGCAAGGACTTCTCCGACAAGCTGGTCGAGGACGCCAAAATCCGCAAGTATCTGAATGTCCGTCTGGCCAAAGCTAGCATTTCCAAGATTATCATCGAGCGTACGCTCAAACTGGTCACCGTCACCATCTCGACGGCCCGTCCGGGTATCATCATCGGCAAGGGCGGTCAGGAGGTCGACAAACTGAAGGAGGAGCTTAAAAAGCTCACCGGCAAGGAGATCCAGATCAACATCTTCGAGGTGAAACGTCCCGAGGTAGACGCCGTGATCGTAGGTCAGAACATCGCCCGTCAGCTCGAGGGCCGCGTGTCGTTCCGCCGCGCCGTGAAGACGGCCGTCGCATCGACGATGCGCATGGGTGCCGAGGGCATCAAGATTCAGGTGTCGGGCCGCGTCGGCGGCGCCGAAATGGCGCGCAGCGAGACCATCAAGGAGGGACGTATTCCGCTGCATACCTTCCGCGCCGATGTGGACTACTGTCTCACCGAAGCACTGACCAAGGTCGGTATTCTGGGTGTGAAGGTCTGGATCTGCCACGGTACGGTATACGGCAAGCGCGACCTGTTCGAGATCGTCGGCGCTTCGGCTTCGCAGCACGGCGGCCCGCAGGCTCCTCAGGGGGGACGTGGTCCGCGTGGCGGCGCTCCGCGCAACAAGCGTCGTAACAACAACAATAAGTAAGTAGGACCTTTTAAAGCGAAAGTACAATTATGTTACAGCCAAAAAAGACCAAGTTTAGAAGAATGCAGAAGGGTCGTATGAAGGGTATCGCTCAGCGAGGCAACCAACTTGCATACGGTTCGTTCGGCATCAAGGCTCTGGAATCGACATGGATCACAGGCCGTCAGATAGAGGCCGCCCGTCAGGCGATCACGCGTTACATGAAGCGTGAGGGACAGATCTGGATCCGCATCTTCCCCGATAAACCCATCACCAAGAAACCCGCCGAGGTTCGTATGGGTAAAGGTAAAGGTAATCCCGAGGGATTCGTAGCGCCTGTTACGCCCGGACGTATTCTCTTCGAGGCAGAGGGTGTACCCATGGAGATCGCACAGGAGGCACTTCGTCTCGGCGCTCAGAAATTGCCTATTACGACTAAGTTTATTGTACGGCGTGATTACGTCGAATCATCCATCTAAGAGTAAAAGACATGAAAAGTGCTGAAATAAAGGAGCTCTCCGTAAAGGAGTTACAGGAGCGTATCGAGGCCCAGAAGGCTCAGCTCGCAAAGCTGAAGGTACAACATGCCGTATCGCCCGTCGAGAATCACTCGATTATCAAGAATTCCCGCAGAGACATCGCTCGTATGCTGACAATTCTGCGACAGAAGAACCCTAAATGTTAATGACCGTTATGGAAAGAAATCTTAGAAAAGAACGTATTGGGTTGGTTGTCAGCAACAAGATGGAGAAGACCATTGTGGTTGCAGTGGCGCGTAAAGTAAAACACCCCATCTACGGCAAGTTCGTGAACAAGACGACGAAGTTCGCCGCCGAGTGTCTGGACGAGACCTGCAAGGAAGGCGATACCGTTCGCATCATGGAAACCCGCCCGCTGAGCAAGACGAAGCGTTGGAGATTAGTACAAATCATTGAAAGAGCTAAGTAGTTATGATACA
>URRP01000049.1 GCA_900550375.1 uncultured Alistipes sp.
CAACAAACCTATTGGCAGACTTAAATATGCGCTTATTTAATTCCGCCAACGGGTATTGTATGAATAAATTATAAATTGTATATCGCTGACGATGAGGCGTTGTTGTTTCGGATCGAAGGATGTTCGGTTCGAAAAAACGTTTGATTGCAGTGTCGTCGCTTCGGATGGGGCCGATGATGTCGTGGAAACGGATTCCCGACTTCCGAATCGGGAGGTTTGGCGGGATCGACGTGCCGAGAGGGCAGTTTGACGTGATTCGGAAGGATCTACGTTCGTTTCTGGATCGCATGAATCTCCTGACGGCTGTGGGGTTCCCTCCGGTTCGAATTCCCTTGCAATGACGCTGCCGGCTCGTTTCGGTTTGTATGCCGTAACCGCAGCCAGCAGGAGAGCCGAAACTGAAGCAACGACGATAACTTGTCGATCCGACAACAGGATTCCCTCGGAATCGAAGTTGGAACGGCCGGTTCCGAAGGATACCGATATAATATAGCCCGACAATCGGAGCTTTTTTCAACCTCCGAAGTGTAAAATAGAGTGCCGAAAGTCCGTGCTTGCTGTTTCCGATCGGTGCGGGAGAGCGAAAAACCCCGATAAGACGGGCTGTCGATCGACGCTTATTCGATCAGTACCCGAAGCGGTACATCGAGTGCATTGCAAATGATGCAAAGTGTTTTGATCGTGAGGTTTGAACGTCCCGTCTCGATCCGGCTCAGGTTTGAACGTTCGATGTCGCAGCGGTAAGCCAACTCCTGTACCGTGAGCTTTCGCTCCTTTCTTAGAGTTCTGATTCTTAGAGCGATAAGTTTGATTTGTTCTGTATAGTCGATTGGCATCCCGAAAAATTTTACGAAAAGTTTTGTATTGCAAAGATTTTCATATATCTTTGCACTATGCGTATCATATATGATACCAATGGCTCGGCGGCCGGAGATGCCGGAATTTGCTGGCGAGTGCTGATAACTATCGGAGAATCAATGAAAAATATTGAAAAGATATGAAGTTTCAACTGTTTAAAAACAACTTTAATTCCTTCATTATGAAAAAACAATTTTTACGTAAATTCCTATCGTTATTCCTCATCGGAACGATGGTAGCCGGAGTCGGTTGCAAGGACTACGATGACGACATCACGAGTCTGAACAACCGGATCGACGAGCTGACGACGGGACAGATCGCCTCCGTGGAGAAGCAGATGCAGTCTCTGCAAAGTGCGATCGACCGATTGGACGGGGTCGATTCGGGCCTGAAAGGGGAAATCGAGGCGTTGCAGAGCAAAGCCGAGGTGCAGGCCGGCGAGATCGGAAAGTTGCAGGAGCAGCTGGGAAAAACGGCCTCCGCATCGGAAGTCGAAGCGCTGAAAAAGCAGATCGAGACGCTCGAAAGCGACAAGGGCAAGCTGGAGAAGCGGATCGAGGCGCTCGAGAGCGCTCGTACGAGTTTGGAGAACGAAATCGATGCTGTGAAGGGCTCGCTGGCGAACTATCTGACCAAGAGCGACGCCGAGGCGACCTATGCCACCAAAACGACGGTCGAGAGTCTGTCGCAGACGCTCAACCAGATCAAGGCCAACTATGTTTCGGCCGAAGGGCTGGCTTCGACGCTCGAAGGCTATGTGACCGACGCCGAACTGGCCGACTATCCGACGTTGGTCACCGTGCAGAACTTGATTCGCGAGAGCGAGGAGGCGATGAAGAACTCGCTGGGCGAGGCGATGAAGCCGATTCTGGCGGGATATAACTTCGTCCAGAAGGATGCGCTCGACCTCGAAATTCAGGATCTTCAGGATCAGATCGACGCGCTCAACGGCAAACCCGACGCCGACGGTTCGCTGGCCAATATCAAGAGCCGGCTTGAAGCGCTCGAGAACGCCGAGATCAAATACGACGCGTCGAACACCGCCTTTACCACCGGCGTAGCGGATTGCATCGATAAGGCGCTCGCCAACGGCGGTGCGATCAATCAGGCCATTGCCGGTGCGATTGCGGGTGTCGCCGGTGAGTACAAAGGGACGATGCAGGATCTGAAGAACCTCATCGACGGTCTGCGTCTGGATGTGGATCAGTTGCTGAGCCGCATCCAGAGCCTCGTCTATGTTCCGGCTTACGACGATCACAAGGCGTCGGTCAACGCGCTCTACTATGCCCCCGAAGGCGGAGAGCCCGTTTTGCTGGCGAACGGTACGGTGGAGATGACGTTCCGCGTTACGCCCGTCGAGGCCGCTGCGCAACTCGTGGCCGCCTATGCCGCCGATCCCGCGATGTTCTCGCTGGAGATGGAGCAGGTGAAGACCCGCGCCGCGGTTCCTGCACTGAATATCGTGGCGGTGGCTGCCGACAAGACGGGTAACGGCCGTTTCGTCGTAACGGCTCGTCCCGCAGATTTCGCTCCCGACTTCTTCGCGGGCAAGGTTTCGTACAGCGTTGCGCTGCGCGTGCAGAAGGCCTACGACAAGGAGACCGAGGGCGATTACTCGGCCAACGTGGTTTCGGACTACGTGAACCTTGTGCCGGCGCGCGCCGACGTGAAGGAGGTCGTACTGGCTCCTGCCAAGGTGGACGGCTCGATCGATGCCGACAAACTGTGCAAAGCCGGCGGCGAGGTGGCATACGAGATTCCGTACGACGATACCGACATGGTCGTCGAACTGATGAAGGGCTACAAACTCTGGGCTACCGACGGCGAAGCCTATTATGACCTCGAACAGCTCGCCGGCATGGGTTATTCGCTCGAAGCGCCCGTCGCCGCCTGCACGAGCGAGGCTTTCAAGGCCGACGGTACGGCGTTCGAGTCGGTCGACAAGGGTAATTTCGAAGTGACGAACGCTGCGGCCGACGCCTGCGACGAGACGGTCAAGCTGATCGCCGTCGACAAGACGACGCGCAACAACTACCTGCTCACCGCGCACGCTTATACGATCGCTGCCGCTTACGATAAGCTGAACCCGACCTTCAACAGCCGTGTGACGATCGTCAAGACCAAGCGCGGCGTAACGCTCGATCTGTTGCAGTACTACTGGACCTATTCCGATTTCCGGGCGGTTTACGACGCCGGCGGCGAGTACGACGGTTCCGAGCGCGAATTCACACTCAAGGTTACCGCTTCGACCCTTCCCGCCGACATCACGGGCCAGAATATCGTGACCTACTGGAACACCGGCAACAGCGCCGTTGTGAAGGCCGTCGAACTCGACGCGGAAGGCAATCCGACCGAGACCGTCGACGAGAACGTGACGGTGATCCCCGTGGCTTACGATGCCGAGAAGGGGTATACGCTGCGTGTTTCGGGTTACACCTTCGGCAAGAGTTATGCCGTCGCAGCGTCGAGCGAGTTCGAGAACATTCAGGTGATGATCGAATTCAAGGCCGAATTCGTCGCACTGCCCGAGAAGATCGACTATACGCTTCCCTCCGCTACGCTCGCCTACGATACGACCGAAGAACTCTTCGTAGCCGAGAGGACCGCCCTTGGCGATGAACTTTACAAGCAGGTGAAGAATCACTTCACGGATGCCGCCGAGTTGGCTTCGTCGCTCAACCGCGAGTATCAGGGAGGATCGCCCAACAGTGCCAACGTCTTCTACAAGGCTGTCTGCGGCGAACGGACGCTGGAGAAGAACTACTGGTTCGTCGACACGTCGAATCCCGCAGGAATCACCCGTATCGCCGTGCTCAACGACGGTAAGATGACCTCCTACATGCAGGTCAACCGCACCGATGTCGAGACCGACGCCGATACGTTCGTCTTCGACACGGAACTTATCCCCAACTACGGGATGTCGATTCACGTCAAGGGCGAAGCGAAGGTCGAGATTCCCGCTTATGCGGCACAGCACGTCGACGCTTGGGTCTACAACAAGGACGGCAAGTGGCAGTCGGATGTGAAGGGGCTTTGGACGCCGAACATCCTGTCGAGCGCGCTCACGAGTTTCTCGGTAGCAGACATCGATTTGGAGTCCGCCTTCGTCATCGTCAAGCAGGATGCTCAGGGCGCGTGGGTATCGGTATCCGCTGATGAGATCGCTGCGCAGAAACTCGTCTTCGCTTACGAGATTCCCGCAACGGCTCCCGCCCACGACGGCATCGAGATCATGGACAACAAACTCTCGTACTACGGCCGCAACGAGTTTGTGCCCATCTCCGGTGGACTTTCGATCAACGGCATCGTCATCAGCAACGCCTTCACGGCCGTGAACGACTATACGTCGTATGCGGTCAATAAGTTCGACCCGATCCGCTCGTTCACGCAGGAGCAGACCGTCGAGATTCCGACCCGTACGGCCGAGGCGACCTATACGAAGAATATCTGTCAGGTACTTTCGCTGCGCGACGTGCGTAACGTCAGCGACGGCAGAGGCTATGAACTGATCGATCACGACGCGACGCTGGCCGATCCGTGGATTACGGGCGACGACACCAACGGTTTCGCAACGGGAGTTCGACCCAGCGATGCCGCTGTCTTCGGGCTGGATGCGATCCGCATCGTGAGCACCTCGATCACCTACGCCGACAACGGATTCGACGCTTCGGCGGCGCTCGGCGACCGTGTGCAGATCGATGAGACGACCGGTCAGATCGTCTTCTCGAACCTCAATAATCTTTCATTGCAGAAGGATGTCGACGTGACGATCCATGTCGAGGTGGCCTATCCTTGGGCGGTGAAGAGCGGTAAAGTTACCTACAAGATTCTCAAATAAGGAGATCGACTCTTCCTCCGTTCCGGCGGAGGGCGATTCGGGGCAGGGTTTTCGGACTCTGCCCCTTTTTGTCGCTCATCTTTCCGCTCTTCTCGGCCTCTTCGTGTTTGTACGGATGTTTTCTCTGAGATATTTTGCAGGGACTTTAAAGAAAGACCGGATGCGATATACATATCCGGTCTTTTCTGTAAAAAAGTAAAGCCCCCTGCTTTTGCAGAGGGCTTTCGGGGAAAATTTTGTCGGGGTGACAAGATTCGAACTTGCGACAACACGCCCCCCAGACGTGTACTCTAACCGGGCTGAGCTACACCCCGATGGTGTATGATGCAAACCTTTAACCGGTTTTGCGGTGCAAAGATAACTATTTTCTGAAATATTTACTACTTTTGTATGAAGAATTTTTTTAAAAAGTGAAATCCGCCCTCGAAATCCGCCGGGGAATTCTTTTCGGCCTGCTCACGATCGCCGTCGTCGTACTCTTTGTGTGCGATCTCACGTCGGGGTCGGTCGGCGTCGGCGGCCGCGAGGTGTGGGCGCTACTGACAGGCGGGCCGTGCGATCCGATGGCGCGTGACATCATACTGAAAATCAGATTTATAAAGGCCGTCGTCGCCGTGCTGGCGGGGTTCTCGCTCGCAGCCAGCGGTCTGTTGATGCAGACTCTGTTCCGCAATCCGCTGGCAGGGCCTTTCGTGCTGGGTATCAGTTCGGGTGCGAGTCTCGGTGTCGCGCTGTTCCTCTTGGGTGCGCCGCTGCTGGGCATTGCCGGACATTCGCTGCTGGCGAGTATCGGTACGGCGGGTGCCGCATGGGTCGGATCGGCGCTGATTCTGCTGTTGATTATGGCCGTCAGCCGTCGCATCAAGGATATCATGGTGATTTTGATCTTGGGTATGATGTTCGGGTCGGCCGTGGGAGCGCTCGTCGAGATTCTCCAGTATATGAGCAACGAAGCGGCGCTCAAGTCGTTTGTCGTCTGGACGATGGGATCGCTCGGCGACGTGACTTTCCCGCAGTTGATGCTGTTCGTGCCGGCCGTGGCGGTCGGTGTCGGGCTGACCTTCGCTGTTCTCAAACCATTGAATCTGCTGCTGCTGGGCGAGCGCTATGCCCGTACGATGGGGTTGAACGTCGGACGCACGCGCACGTTGATCCTTCTGGCCACGACGCTGCTGTCGGGTACGGTGACGGCCTTCTGCGGTCCGATCGGATTCGTGGGGCTGGCCGTTCCGCACTTGGCGCGGATGCTCTTCGCGAGCGCCGACCACCGAGTACTGATGCCCGCCTCGATGCTGCTCGGCGCTTCGATGCTGCTTGTCTGCGACCTCTGTTCGAAACAATTGGCGCTGCCGGTCAATACGCTTACGGCACTGATGGGTATTCCGATCGTGGTGTGGGTCGTGGTGCGTAATAAGAATATCGTATGACACACGTCGAATTGCAGAATATCTCCATCGGGTACGGCCGTCGGGTATTGCTCGAAGGGGTCTCGGCGGCTATCGACGGTGGGCAGCTGGTGGCGTTGCTGGGGCGTAACGGCACGGGAAAAAGCACGCTGCTGCGTGCCGTCGCGGGACTCGAAGCGCCGCTGTCGGGCGAGATCCGCCTCTGCGGCCGTCTGCTGAGTGCGACGCCGGCACATGAACTCTCGCAGATCGTGAGTTTCGTCACCACCGAGAAGGTGCGCATCGCCAACCTCGCCAGCCGCGACGTGGTGGGGCTGGGACGTGCACCCTATACCGATTGGCTGGGGCGGCTCCGCCCCGAGGACCGTGCGATCGTCGACCGGGCCTTGGCCTTGGTGGGGATGAGCGATTTCGCGGACAAGCCGATGGATCGTCTTTCGGACGGCGAGGCGCAGCGTGTGATGATCGCGCGTGCGCTTGCGCAGGATACGCCGGTGATTCTGCTCGACGAGCCTACTGCATTTCTCGACATGCCCAACCGCTATGAGTTGTGTACCTTGCTGCGCCGGCTGGCGCACGACGAGGGGAAGTGCATCCTCTTTTCCACGCACGAGCTGGACATCGCGCTCACCCTGTGCGATGTCGTTGCGCTGATCGACCCGCCGCGGCTGCACGTCCTGCCGACCGGCGAAATGATCCGCAGCGGCCATATCGAACGGCTTTTCGACAGCGGTACGGTGGCCTTCGATGCCGCCACCTGTACGGTCACGGTACGGAGATAGCAGGTGCGGTGTGTTGCATCTGCCCGAATAGCTGCCTGATTGTCTGACGGTTGACGTTCAGGGACCATCAATTTCGCAATTTTTTTATTCCATTTTTTGTTTCGATCGCTTTTTTGCTTATCTTTGCACCGCTAAAGTACGCTGTCAGGCTGAAATAGCGGTGAGTAGGCCCATTCGTCTATCGGTTAGGACGCAAGATTTTCATTCTTGAAAGAGCAGTTCGATTCTGCTATGGGCTACAAACGAGGGGCTGTGAGGCTGCCGGCGTCGGATGCGGGAGGGAGACTCGGAAGCGGGTTGTAGCGAACGCGGATCGACGCTCGGGGTGAAGCGGCCTTTACGGGTGATAACGTTGCAGGAGCGGATTTTTAAAATCTATCCGAGAGCGGTTACGGCCGTTTTGGTTATTGACAAAAAGTGAAATAAATAAAAAAACGAAATTATGGCAAACCATAAGTCATCCAAGAAGCGGATTCGCCAGACGATTACCAAGCGTGCGCACAACCGTCTGTATCACAAGACGGCTCGTAATGCGGTGAAGGCTCTGCGCAACACCAGCGAGAAGAGCGCTGCTGAAGCATTGCTGCCCAAAGTAACGTCGATGCTGGATAAGCTGGCCAAGCACAACATTATCCACAAGAACAAGGCCGGCAACCTGAAGGGTTCGCTTCAGTTGCACGTCAACGCGCTCTAAGTCGGAGCGGCTGCCGGGCGGCTGCGCCTCGGAAAGAAAAACGGGAATCGTTTCGGAAGAGACGATTCCCGTCGTTTTTATTCGGGTGTGTACTGCGGTGAATTTATCTTCTTTTGCAGGGACGTGGCCTTTCCGACACGTTCACACGACGGCGGCTTTCGGGATTCCCTTTTCGTGTGAGGGGGCTTGATCCTCACGTCGGAACCTCCGGTTCCTCCTCAGGATGGGGAATCTGCTAAGATGACAAACCGGTTCTGTCATTCCGAGCGAAACGCAGTGAAGCGTGGGAATCCACCGCTTGTCATTCGTACGAGTGCTTCGGGAGCATTGCGAACCGATCGTTCTTTTTCCGCCAGTTTCATACAGCCGATGCTCACGCTCGCCATCCGGCTCGCTCAGCATGACAATCGTTATTTGGTTCTGCACTCGGGCCAGCCTCCGCTTAGATAGGCTTCGCCTCGGTAAAACCCAAATAAATTTGGTTCTGCACTCGGCTTGCACTATCTTTGTGACGGATTGCCCGCCGCGCGGCGGGCGAAACGATTGAACTATGAAAAAGCATTTGGTGCTCATCACGGTGTTGACCGTCATCGTTTTGAGCGTGTTGTTTTATTTCCGCTTCTTTTTCGTCTTCGGCGAGGGAGTCAAGAGCGGCGAGTTGAACTATGTCGTCTACAAGGGCGTCCTCTTCAAGACGTACGAGGGAAAACTGATCCAGACCGGCATCCGCTCCAAGGCGGCGGGATCGATCCAGTCCTATGAGTTCGAGTTTTCGGTCGAGGACCCTGCGCTCGCTCGGGAATTGATGCTGCAAGGGGGCAGGACGCTCGAACTGCACTATAAGGAGTATTTCGGCGCGCTGCCTTGGCGGGGCTTTACGAAGTTTATCGTCGACAGCATCGTCACCGTCGGACCGCCCGTCCGCCGGGGTGGCGAGATTCCTGCGCAGTGATAACGAAACGGCGTAATACCTCGACCGGTATTACGCCGTTTGTATTGTAGTCCATCTTATTTCTCTCCGAGCAGAATACGCGCCTGCGTCGTCGCTGCCTCGGTGATCTCGCTGCCCGATAGCATCTTGGCGATCTCGGTCGTCCGTTCGTCGGGCGTCAGACGGGCGATGAGCGTCTCGCCGTCGCGTTTGTAGACCACGAAGTGCGTCGAACCCTTCGAGGCGACCTGCGGCAGGTGGGTGATGTCCACAACCTGCATCGTCTCGGCGAGTGCGCAGATGATCTCGCCCATCGCGTCGGCAATGCGGCCCGAAACACCTGTGTCGATCTCGTCGAAAAGGATGGTCGGCAGCTGCATCTGTCTGGCCAGCAGCGCCTTGAGCGCCAGCATGACGCGCGACAGCTCGCCGCCCGATGCGATCCGTTCGACGGCGGCGGGCTGGGTGGTGCGGTTGGCCGAGAATCGGAATTCGATCCGGTCGCGGCCGCTCGGCGTCAGCGTGCCGTTGTCGATGACCGCTGCTTCGAAACGTGCGTCGGGCATTCCCAGCCGCACGAGCGTCGCGACGATCTGTTCGGCGAAGGCGGGTGCGGCCTGTTCGCGCGTGCGGTGCAGCTCCGAAGCCAGCAGCTCGGCCTCGTTGCGTTCGGCGGCGATCTCGGCCTGCAAGGCCGCCAGCTCCTCGTCGGAGTGCGTAATGGCGTCGAGTTGCGCGACATAGCGGTCGCGCAGCGCAATCAGTTCGCCCTCGTCAGCTGCACGATGCTTCTGGCAGAGCGTGTAGAGTGCGTTGAGGCGGTCGTCCACCTTCTGTAACCGTTCGGGGTTGGTCTCGATGCGTTCGCCGTCCTCGGCGAGCGTCGCCGCAATGTCTTTCAGCTCTTCGAGCGTCGAACGCAGCCGTGCGGCCATCTCTGCGGCGTGGGGATAACTCCCGCTCAGTCGTCCGATCTCCACCTCGGCGTTCTTGATCTGTGCCAGCACCCCGATTTCATCGCCGTCGAAGGCGTTGCGTACCGTCGTGATCGCCTCGCCGATCTGGTCGGCGTTGGCCAGCACGGCCTGCTCCGCCTCCAGTTCGGCGACTTCGCCCGCCCGCAGACGGGCGGTGGTCAGCTCCTCCGACTGAAAACGCAGCCACTCCTCGTCGCGTCGCGCGGCTTCGGCTTCGGCGTGCAATCGCGCGTAACGGCGCTGCGACTCCTGCAACCGTTCGTATCGGGTTCGGTAGCTCGTCCGCAGTTCGCCGTTTCCGGCCACGGTGTCGAGCGCTTGGGTGCGAAACTCCTCTGAGGCGAGAATCAGGTTCTGATGCTGCGAATGAATGTCGATGAGCCGGCTGCCGAACTCGCGCAGCTGTGCGAGCTGCACCGGCAGGTCGTTGATGTAGGCGCGGCTCTTGCCGGCGGGGGTGATGATACGGCGCACGACGGCTTCGTCGGCGTAGTCCAAATCATTTGCGTCGAAGAAGGGACGCAGCCCGTATGCCGCGATGTCGAACAACCCTTCGATCACGCAGTTGCGCTGTGTATCGCGCAGCGTCGTCCCCTCGTTTTTACTGCCCAGCAACAGCCCCAGCGCCCCCAGCAGAATCGACTTTCCGGCGCCCGTCTCACCCGTGATGATGTTCAGGTGGGGGTCGAATTCGATTTCGAGGGCATCGATGAGAATGTAGTTGCTGACCGACAGACGGCGTAACATGGCGTTATGGGTTTATCAACGTTTCGATTTTATCGGCGATGCGGGCGGCTACCTCGCGTTTCGGGAGCAGCGGCAGCGGTTCGTTGCCCGCCTCCGAGACGAAGGTTACCTTGTTGGTGTCGCCGCGGAATCCCGCACCGGCGTCGCGCAGCGAATTGAGCACCACGAAATCGAAATGCTTGCTGAGGAGTTTCTCGCGTGCGTGCGCCTCCTCGTCGTCGGTTTCGAGTGCGAATCCTACCAGCAGCCGGCCGCCTTTGCAGCGGCCCAGCTCTGCGGCGATATCCTTCGTACGGCGCAGGCGGATCGTCAGCTCGCCGTCGCCTTTTTTTAACTTATGATCGGCGCAGGTTTCGGGCGTGTAGTCCGCCACGGCGGCGCACATCACCGCACCGTCGGCGCCTTCGAAGGCGGCAGTTGCGGCGCGGTACATCTCTTCGGCCGAGAGCACGTCGCAGCGCGTAACGCCCTCGGGCGTCGGCAGTGCCGTACGTCCCGTGACGAGGGTGACGTCGGCGCCGCGCGCCGCCAGCTCGCCCGCAATGGCATAGCCCATCTTGCCCGACGAGTGGTTGCTGATATAGCGTACCGGATCGATGGCTTCGATCGTTGCACCCGCCGTTACGACGAAGCGCTTACCGTGCAGCGTCTTTTTTTTTTCGGTGAGAAGCGACTCCAGAAAAGCAACGATCTCGGCCGGTTCGGCCATGCGGCCTTTGCCCGAGAGACCGCTCGCCAGCTCTCCGTCGTTCGGTTCGACGACGTGCACGCCCGTGCGGCGTAGCGCTTCGAGATTCTGTTGTGTCGCGGGATGAGCGTACATATCCAGATCCATTGCCGGCGCAACGACTACCGGCGACCGCGACGACAGGTAGGTCGTCAGCAGCAGGTTGTCGGCCACGCCGTGCGCCATCTTGGCCAGTGTGTTGGCCGTGGCGGGTGCGACGAGGCAGCAGTCGGCCCACTCGCCGAGCGCTACATGGGAGTTCCATGCGCCGTTTTCGGGGTCGAAGAAGTCGACCAGAATAGGATTCTTCGACAGCGTGGCCATCGTCAGCGGCGTGATGAACTGCTTGGCCAGCGGCGTCATCACCACGC
>URRP01000050.1 GCA_900550375.1 uncultured Alistipes sp.
ACCGCGTTCGATCCTCACGTCGGAATCCTCAACGGATTCCTCCTCAGGATGACAATTCATCGATGTCTGCACCATCCTCCTCAGGATGACAAATTTCTGTCATGCTGAGCGAGCCGGATGGCGAGCGCGAGCATCGACCGTTTTCTGTTTTGCCGAGGCGAAGCCTATCTAAGCGGAAGTTTATCCGAGGCAAAGATAATCAATTCTTTCAACCTTGTCAATCCGAAACACAACAAAAGACAACTTCGGATTCTCTTTTGTTACGCATTCGGATCGGGCGGAAGCGGAAACAGCCCCGCACCCTGTCTGCAAAGGTTCGTCGCTCCCGCCGGACGGAGCAGCAGAAAAACACAGCGGTGGCATCGGACGCCCCCTACGGCTGTCAACGCACGCGTTCGTAGACGTATACCTCGTGAATTTCGCGGTCGTAGCCCTCATAGCGTCCCCACCCATCCCCGGCACGATGCGCGAACGACACCGAGGGCTGAAAGCAACGGCCGTTCTTCCGGCCGTTTCCGATCGGCAGGGACAAAGAGCCGGCAGTCTCTGCTGAATGCAGAAAACGAAGTATAGCATTCAACTATTTCGGGTTTTGCTTGACCGATTCTGAAAAAAGTACTATTTTTGTTCATATATACTTATTATGACACGACTATGATATTGCCCGAAAGACACGATTTCATCATGGACCTCCTACAGCAGCAGGGTTCGGTAAGCGTCGCCACCTTGGCAGAACGGCTCAAGGTGTCGGAGGTGACCATCCGTAAGGATCTCACCCAGCTCGAAGAGAAGAAGATGCTCTACCGCGCTCACGGAAGCGCCATTTTGATCAATCCCTATATCAACGACCGTCCGGTCAACGAGAAGGAGAAACACAACGCCGCCGAGAAACGCGCCATCGGCATCCGTGCCGCGGAGCTTATCACTCCCGACGACTCGATTCTCATCGCTTCGGGAACCACGATGCTCTTTCTGGTACGCGAGATCAAGGCGCAGGGCCGGCTGACGGTCATCACCTCGGCGGTCAATATCGTCCCGATTCTCGTGCGCGACCACAATGTCGACGTGGTGCAGCTGGGCGGCATGGTACGCAACACCTCGGTCTCGGCCGTGGGCATCTATGCCGAACGGATGTTGCAGGATTTCTCGTGCAGCAAGCTCTATCTGGGCGTGGACGGCATCGATTTCGAATACGGACTCTCGACGACCAACCTGATGGAGGCGGGCCTCAACCGCGCCATGATCCGCACCGCGCAGAAAACGATCGTGCTGGCCGACAGTTCTAAATTCGGCCGCCGCGGCTTCAGCAAAATCTGCGATCTGAGCGACGTCGACCAGATCATCACCGACAACAATATCTCGCCCCACACCCTTGCACAACTGCGCAGCCTCGGAATCGAGGTGACCCTCGTGGAGGCGAATTAAAAACCCTGAAGGCCGACGAACCTGCCGACGCACGCACTCCGACAGGGCCGCTTGCCTCCGCGTCCGGCTTCATCGTTTCAAACTACGACCCATGTCCGCCATCGCACCGCTTATCTCCGATCTGGCGATCATCCTCGTCGCCGCCGGCTGCTCGACACTCGTTTTCAAAGCGCTGCGTCAGCCCGTGATCCTCGGCTACATCGTAGCCGGCCTGCTGGCCGGTCCCTCCGTATCGTTCATTCCCACCATCTCCGACGCGTCGAGTATACGCGTCTGGGCCGACATCGGCATCATCTTCCTGCTCTTCGCCATGGGACTCGAATTCTCGTTCCGCAAGCTGCTGAACGTGGGCGGCACGGCCGTCACGGCCGCCGTGACGATCGTGGCAGGCATGATGTTCGTCGGCTACGGTGCGGGTATGCTGATGGGATTTTCGCACATGAGCAGCATCTTTCTGGGCGGGATGCTTTCGATGTCCTCCACGGCGATCGTCTTCAAGGCCTTCGACGATATGGGGCTGCGCGGGCAGCGCTTCACGGGCGTGGTGCTGGGCATCCTCGTGGTCGAGGATCTGGTGGGCGTCGTGCTGATGGTGCTGCTCTCGACGCTGGCCGTGAGCAAGCAGTTCGAAGGGGCCGAAATGCTGGGCAGCATCCTCAAACTGGGCGCCTTCCTGATCTTCTGGTCGCTGCTGGGCATCTACCTGATCCCCACGTTGCTCAAACGGCTGCAACGGCTGCTCAACGACGAAACGCTGCTCATCGTGGCGCTCGGGCTGTGTCTGGGGATGGTGATGATCGCCGTCAAGGCCGGCTTCTCGGCGGCGCTCGGCGCCTTCGTCATGGGATCGCTCTTGGCCGAAACGGTCGCGGCCGAACGAATCGTGAAGCTGGTACAGCCCGTCAAAAACCTCTTCGGCGCGATCTTCTTCGTCTCAGTAGGCATGATGATCGAACCGGCGCTGCTCGTGCGTTACATCGGCCCCATTCTGCTGCTCACCGTCGTAGTACTCGCCGGACAGGCGACCTTCGCCACGCTCGGCGTGCTAGTCTCGGGACAGCCGCTGCGCGTAGCCGTGCAGTCGGGATTCTCGCTCACGCAGGTCGGCGAATTCGCCTTCATCATCGCCACGCTCGGCACGACGCTCCACGTAACGGACGACTATCTCTACCCCGTCATCGTTGCCGTGTCGGTCATCACGACCTTCCTGACGCCCTATATGATGCGGGCCGCCGATCCCTTCTGCAACACTCTCGAACGGCACCTGCCGGCCAAGTGGCAGCACCTGCTCGCGCGGTACGCTTCGGGCGCAGGTCCCGAAAGCCATCACAACACATGGCTGCGGCTGTTGCGGCGGATGCTGGTGCCGGCCGCACTCTACCTTGTCTTCTGCATCTTCGCCGAAGCAGCTTTCCTACGTTATGCTGCACCGTGGATCGAGGCGCAGATTCCGGGCCGGGCAGGCGCTGCGGTCAGTCTGGTCGTGATCCTCGGCGTGCTGGCCCCGATCCTGCTGGTGGTACTCCGACACGGCAACCGCTCGCCGGAATTCCGGCGGCTGTGGAACGACAGCAAATTCAACCGCGGGCCGCTCGTCTCGCTCATCCTGCTCAAAAGCCTGCTCTGCATCGGGATTCTGATGACCGTCGTGGCATCGCTCTTCAACACGGCCTCGGGTATGGGATTCGCCGTATCGCTGCTGCTGCTCACCGGCATCGTCTTCTCCAAACGGATCCACCGCCGTTCGTTCGAGATGGAGGAGCGTCTGCGCGAGAACTTCGGCAGCGAACACTCCGATGCCGACACGCTGCAGCCGCTCAGCGAGGAACAGCTGCCGTTCGAGAATCTCCACATGGCCGAATTCGGCGTCTCGCCCGAATCGATCGTCGCGGGACGGACGCTGCACGAGATCGACTTCCGCCGCCGCTACGGCGTCACGGTAGTCGCCATCCGCCGCGGCGAACGCCGGCTGCGGCTGCCCGACGGACGAACGATGCTCTTTCCCTACGATCGCCTGACGGTCGTAGGTACCGACGAAGAGTTCCGCACGTTCCACCGCATATTGGAGGAGCAGCGTTCGGCGCGCAAACGCATCCGCGACGAAAAAGCCGCCGACGCCTTACGGATCGTCTCCTACACGCTGCCTGCACGGTCGGCACTCGACGGCATGACCCTCGGCGAAGCGGAGGTGCGCCGGCACGCCTCGGCGCTGGTACTGGGCATCGAACGGCCGGAAGGTCCGGTGATGAATCCGCCCGCCGGCGAACGGTTCCGCACGGGCGACGTCGTCTGGGCGGTAGGCGATCCGCGGCGCATGAAGCCCTTCTTCGAAGAGGTGCGGCCGGTCGAACCGAACGCTTCTCGCCATTGACCTTCGCCGCACGAACCGAAAAAGGAGCGGCTCCTTACGGAGCCGCTCCTTTTTCGTTAAATTCTGACCGAAACCGGCCGCGGCGGAACTACTTCATCGCCTGCTCGACGGCAACCGCAACGGCCACCGTAGCACCGACCATCGGGTTGTTGCCCATGCCGAGGAAACCCATCATCTCCACGTGTGCGGGAACCGACGACGAGCCGGCGAACTGAGCGTCCGAGTGCATACGGCCCATCGTATCGGTCATACCGTAAGAAGCGGGACCTGCGCCCATGTTGTCGGGATGCAGCGTACGGCCTGTACCGCCGCCCGAAGCCACCGAGAAATACTTCTTACCGGCCAGCACGCGCTCCTTCTTGTAGGTGCCGGCAACGGGGTGCTGGAAACGGGTGGGGTTCGTCGAGTTGCCCGTGATCGAAACGTCCACGTCCTCCTTCCACATCACCGCCACGCCCTCGCGCACGTCGTCGACGCCATAGCAGCGAACCTTGCCGCGAAGCCCCGTCGAATAGGGAATCTCCTTGACGATTGCCAGATCACCGGTGTAGTAGTCGAACTTGGTCTGCACATAGGTGAAGCCATTGATGCGCGAAATAATCTGTGCGGCGTCCTTGCCCAGACCGTTGAGAATCACGCGCAGCGGATTCGTGCGCACCTTGTTGGCCATTTCGGCGATCTTGATGGCGCCCTCGGCGGCAGCGAACGACTCGTGGCCGGCCAAGAAGGCGAAGCACTGCGTCTCCTCGCGCAGCAGACGCGCAGCCAGATTACCGTGGCCGACGCCCACCTTGCGGTCTTCGGCCACCGATCCCGGGATACAGAATGCCTGCAAACCCTCGCCGATCGCCTCAGCGGCGTCGGCAGCGCTCGTGCAGCCCTTCTTGATGGCGATGGCGGCGCCTACGACATAGGCCCATTTGGCGTTCTCGAAGCAGATCGGCTGCGTCTCCTCGCACGTCTTATAGGGGTCCAGTCCCTTCGCCGAGCAGATCGCCTTCGCATCTTCCACACCGTTTATCCCGTACTGAGCAAGTACAGCGTTGATTTTATCAATTCTGCGCTCGTAGCTTTCAAACAAACTTGCCATATCTTAATCTCTTATTATTCGGTTAAACAACGCATTACTCGTGACGCGGGTCGATGTACTTCTTGGCCTCGGCGAAACGTCCGTAGCTGCCCTTCGCCTTCTCGAGCGCCTCCTTGGGATCGATGCCCTTCTTCACGAAGTCCATGAACTTGCCCAGATGCACGAACTCGTAGCCGATCACCTCGTCGTTCTCGTCGAGCGCCATGCGGGTGCAGTAACCTTCGGCCATTTCAAGGTAACGAACGCCCTTGGCCAGCGTACCGAACATCGTGCCCACCTGACTGCGCAGACCTTTGCCCAGATCCTCGAGCGAAGCACCGATCACCAGACCGCCCTCCGAGAAGGCCGACTGCGTACGACCGTAAACGATCTGCTTGAACAACTCGCGCATGGCGGTGTTGATCGCATCGCAGACCAAGTCGGTGTTGAGCGCTTCGAGGATGGTCTTGCCCGGCAGAACCTCCGACGCCATAGCCGCCGAATGCGTCATGCCCGAGCAGCCGATCGTCTCGACGAGCGCCTCCTGAATGACGCCGTCCTTGACGTTGAGCGTCAGCTTGCAGGCCCCCTGCTGAGGCGCGCACCAACCCACACCGTGCGTCAAACCCGAGATATCCTTGATCTCCTTGGCTACAACCCACTTGCCCTCTTCGGGAATCGGCGCGGACTGGTGATTTGCACCCTTCTTAACGCAACACATCTGTTGCACTTCGTGTGAATAAATCATAACCGTTAAATTTTATTGAATTTCGTTGAACGTGTAACTATATTCCGTCACAAAGGTAGTAAATTTGTTCGGTTCCCGCCATAGATAACAACGATTTTTACTAATTTCGCCCGGCAAACCAACAGCTCGAAAAAGATGGAATTTCACCGCGCAACCGCAGCCGATCTGCCGGCCGTGATGGGTCTTATCACCCAAGGTCGCGCCGCACTGGCCCGCCGAGGCATCGATCAGTGGCAGAACGGCTATCCGTCGCCGGAGGTCATCGGACACGATCTGACGCGCGGCGACGGACGCCTCGTGCGTTGCGGCGGCACGGCGGCAGCCTACGCCGCCTTCGTCTTCGACGGCGAACCCGCCTACGAACGGCTCGAAGCCGGACACTGGACCGCCGACGGTCCCTATGTGGCGGTGCACCGGCTGGTCGTGGGCGACGACTTCACCCGCCGAGGCATCGCCGCCGCCCTGCTGCGCGAAGCGGCCCGCGAGGCGCAGGCGCGCGGAATACGCGCTTTTCGGATCGACACGCATCCCGACAACGGCTATATGCGCGCGCTGCTCGAAAAGGAGGGGTTCGCCTATCGGGGCATGGTGTGGTACGAAGCCGAGCGGCTGGCTTACGAAAAAATACTGTTAGGATGAAAACGAGATATGCCCATCTGCTTTTCGACCTCGACGGCACGCTGACAGACCCCATGGAGGGAATTACACGGTCGGTACGATACGCCCTGCGCCATTTCGGGATCGAAGTGACCGACCTGCACAGCCTCACGCCTTTCATCGGACCGCCGCTCGCCGAGTCGTTCCGCGAATTCTACGGCTTCGACGACGAGCGCATTCCCGAGGCGATCCGCGTCATGCGCGAGTATTTCAATGAACGCGGCTGGTGCGAAAACCGTCTTTACGACGGGATGCCCCAGCTGCTCGGACGGTTGCAGGCCGCCGGACATACGCTCGCGGTCGCTACATCGAAACCGGTCGTATTCGCCCGACGCATTCTCGACCATTTCGACCTCACGCGGTACTTCTCATTCGTGGGCGCCGCCGAAATGGACGGTCGGCGGCAGGCCAAAGCCGAAGTGATCGCCCATGTATTGCAGGAGCTGCAAATCGCCGATCCGGCAACGTGTCTGATGATCGGAGACCGGCGCCACGATATCGCGGGAGCAGCGGCCGTCGGCATGGATTCGTGCGGCGTGCTGTGGGGATATGGCAGCCGCGAGGAGTTGACCGAAGCCGGAGCGACCTGCATCGCCGCCGACCTCGGCGGGCTGGAACAGTCGATAATCGACAATTGACTTCGGGGCGAACGGTCCGGTGGTTTCAGGTGTCCGGCAGACCGTTCGGCCGCTCCGAAGGAGCGGAAGGCGGCCCGGAACCGTTAAACGCAACATTCAGCGCTGCATCCCGCGCACGAAAAAACGAGGAGGTTTCCATCTGGAAACCTCCTCGTTTTCATTATCTTCGACGCTCCTACTGAGCGGCGGCAGTCAGATTCTCGACATCGGACTTGAGTCCTACGATCAAATCGTCGTATTCGCGAAGACCCGTACCGCCCGGGATCAGGTGACCGCAGATCACGTTCTCCTTCAGATTCTCCAGCGGATCGACCTTGCCTTGGATCGCAGCCTCGTTCAAGACCTTGGTGGTCTCTTGGAACGAAGCGGCCGAAATGAAGCTCGAGGTCTGCAAGGCCGCGCGGGTGATACCCTGCAACACCTGATTCGAAGTGGCGGGTACGATGTCGCGCACCTGCACCTGACGCAGATCCTTGCGCTTGAGGCTCGAATTTTCGTCGCGCAGCTTACGCAGCGAAATGATCTGCCCCGGCTGCACCGAAGTCGAGTCGCCGGCGTCGGTGACGACCACCTTATCGTACAACTCGTCGTTCACGTCCATGAACTCCCACTTGTCGACGATCTGATCCTCGAAGAAACGGGTGTCGCCCGGATCTTCGATCTGGACCTTCGACATCATCTGACGGACGATCACCTCGAAATGCTTGTCGTTGATCTTCACACCCTGCATACGGTAGACCTCCTGCACCTCGTTGACGATGTACTCCTGTACCTTCGTCGGACCCAAGATGCGCAGAATATCGCTCGGCGTGATGGCTCCGTCCGACAGCGGACTGCCCGCCTTGACGTAGTCGTTCTCCTGTACGATGATCTGACGCGACAGGGGCACGAGGTAACGCTTCACGTCGCCCTGCTTGGAGGTGATGACGATCTCGCGGTTACCGCGCTTGATCTTGCCGAACGCAACCTCGCCGTCGATCTCGGAAACGATGGCCGGATTCGACGGGTTGCGCGCCTCGAACAACTCCGTGACACGCGGCAGACCGCCGGTGATATCGCCGCCCGACTTACCGACGGCACGCGGAATCTTGATAAGGATATCGCCCGCATGAATCTTGGCGTTGTCCTTCACCACGACGTGCGCCGAAACGGGAAGGTTATAGGATTTGACCTCCTCGCCCTCCTTGTTGATGATCTTGATGACGGGATTCTTGGTCTTGTCCTTCGACTCGATCACGACCTTCTCCGACAGACCGGTCTGCTCGTCGCGTTCCTCACGGTAGGTGACGCCCTCGATGACGTTCTCGTAGGAGGCTTTTCCCTCGAACTCCGAGATGATAACGGCATTGTAAGGATCCCACTCGCAGATCAGGTCACCCTTCTTCACCTCGGCACCGTCGGCCATGAAGAGCGTGGCGCCGTAAGGCAGCGGATGGGTATAGAGTACGATCTCGGTCTTGGGATCGACGATACGCAGCTCCGACTGACGCGAAATGACGACGTTCGACGCTTCGCTCTGAGCGTTCTTGCCCTTGATCGTACGCAGCTCATCGATCTCCAGACGGCCTTCGTATTTCGAAACGACATTGGTCTCGACGACCGAACCGCCGGCCACACCGCCGACGTGGAACGTACGAAGCGTAAGCTGCGTACCCGGCTCACCGATCGACTGTGCGGCGATGACGCCGACCACTTCGCCCTTCTGCACCATGCGCGCCGTAGCCAGATTGCGGCCGTAGCACTTCGCGCAGACGCCGTGACGCGCCTCGCAGGTGAGTACCGAACGGATCTCGACAGACTCCAGCGGCGATTTCTCGATGACATCTGCAATGTCTTCGGTAATCTCCTGACCGGCTTTGCAGATCACCTCGCCCGTGAGCGGGTGGATCACGTCGTTGAGCGCCGTGCGGCCCAGAATGCGGTCGTAGAGCGTCTGCACCACGTCGTCATTGCGCTTGATGGCCGTAGCCGTCAGACCGCGCAGCGTGCCGCAATCCTCCTCGTTGATGATGACGTCCTGCGCCACGTCGACCAGACGACGCGTCAGATAACCGGCGTCGGCCGTCTTCAGTGCCGTATCGGCCAGACCCTTACGGGCACCGTGCGTCGAGACGAAGTACTCGAGCACCGACAGCCCCTCCTTGAAGTTCGAGAGAATCGGGTTCTCGATCACCTGCTGACCGCCCTCGACGCCCGACTTCTGCGGCTTGGCCATCAGACCGCGCATACCGGAGAGCTGACGAATCTGCTCCTTCGATCCTCGGGCACCGGAGTCGAGCATCATGTAGACGGGGTTGAAACCGTCCTGATCCTTGATCAGCGTGTCGATCACCACCTTGGTGAGTTTCGTATTGATGTTCGTCCAGACGTCGATGATCTGGTTGTAACGCTCGTTGTTGGTAATCAGACCCATGTTGTAGTCCTCCATGATGGCGTCCGAACGGTCGTACCCCTCCTGCACGAGCTTCTCCTTCTCTTCGGGAATAATCACCGCGTCGAGGTTGAACGACAGACCGCCTTGGAAGGCCATACGGTAACCCATGTTCTTGATGTCGTCGAGGAACGCGGCCACCTTGTCGGCACCGGCCTTCTTCATCACCACGGAGATGATGTCGCGCAGCGACTTTTTGGTCAGCACCGTATTGATATACCCCACCTCCTCGGGAACGACCTGATTGAAGAGGATGCGGCCGATGGTGGTCTGCATGAGCGTCTGCACCTTCTGGCCGTTCTCGTCGATGTCGGTCACGACACACTTCACCTCGGCGTGCAGGTCGGCGCGCTTCTCGTTGTAGGCGATGATCGCCTCCTCGGGACCGTAGAAGACCAGCCCCTCGCCCTTGACGCCCTTGCGCGGCTTGGTGATGTAATAGAGTCCCAAGACCATATCCTGCGACGGAACGGTGATCGGCGCGCCGTTGGCGGGGTTCAGCACGTTGTGCGAACCCAGCATCAGCAGCTGCGCCTCCAGAATGGCGGCGTTGCCCAGCGGCAGGTGCACAGCCATCTGGTCGCCGTCGAAGTCGGCGTTGAACGCCGTACATGCCAGCGGATGCAGCTGCATGGCCTTGCCCTCGATCAGCTTGGGCTGGAAAGCCTGAATACCCAGACGGTGCAGCGTCGGAGCACGGTTCATCAGCACCGGATGGCCCTTGATGACGTTCTCCAGAATGCCCCAGATGACGGGATCCTTACGGTCAATGATCTTCTTGGCCGATTTGACGGTCTTGACGATGCCGCGCTCGATGAGCTTGCGGATGATGAACGGCTTGTACAGCTCGGCCGCCATATCCTTCGGAATACCCATCTCGTGCATTTTCAGCTCGGGACCGACGACGATGACCGAACGTGCCGAGTAGTCGACACGCTTACCCAGCAGGTTCTGGCGGAAACGTCCCTGCTTGCCCTTGAGCGAATCCGACAGCGACTTGAGCGGACGGTTCGACTGGTTCTTCACGGCGCTGCTCTTGCGCGAGTTGTCAAACAGCGAGTCGACGGCCTCCTGCAACATACGCTTCTCGTTGCGCAGAATCACCTCCGGCGCCTTGATCTCGATCAGACGCTTCAGGCGGTTGTTACGGATGATGACGCGGCGGTAGAGGTCGTTCAGGTCCGACGTGGCGAAACGGCCGCCGTCGAGCGGCACCAGCGGGCGCAGCTCGGGCGGGATCACGGGGATCACCTTCAAAACCATCCACTCGGGTTTGTTCAGCCCGTTCGAAGCGCGGAACGACTCGATGACGTTCAGACACTTCAACGCCTCCGACTTACGCTGCTGCGAGGTCTCGGTCGAGGCCTTGTGACGCAGCGCGTAGGACATCGAATCGAGGTCCACCCGCTGCAAGAGCGTATAGATCGCCTCGGCGCCCATCTGGGCGACGAACTTGTTGGGATCCGAATCGTCGAGCGACTGGTTGCCCTTCGGCAGCGCGGCCAGCACGTCGAGATACTCCTTCTCGGCGAGCGTCTGCAACCGCTCGATACCCTGCTCCGCAGCGGCACCGGCGTTGATGACCACGTAACGCTCGTAGTAGACGATCGCTTCGAGTTTCTTCGAAGGGATACCCAGCAGGTAGCCGATCTTCGAAGGAAGCGAACGGAAATACCAGATATGCACCACCGGAACGACCAGCGAGATATGGCCCATGCGCTCGCGGCGCACCTTCTTCTCGGTCACCTCCACACCGCAGCGGTCGCAGACGA
>URRP01000051.1 GCA_900550375.1 uncultured Alistipes sp.
CCGGCGCCGGTCATCTTGCGGAGCTTCATTACATCAGCAGCTTTGATTTCCATAATTATCCTTTCTTTAATAAAGTGTTACTGTTTTCTCTCGGGAGTTACTCGGCCTGCGCCTCGGCGGCAGCCTCGACCTTCTCGGCTGCGGCTTCGACCTCTTCAACGACAGCCTCAGCCTGCTCGGTTGCAGCTACGACCTCCGCTAAGGCAGCCTCTTCGGCATCGATCGTGGCCTTGACAGCCTTCTTGATGCGAGGTTTACCCTCCTTCTTCGGTGCACCCTCCTCTTCGGAAACGACACCCTCCTGAGCCTCCTTCTCCTTCTCGAGACGGCGCTCCTCGGTGCCCTCGGCAACAGCGGCGCAGATGGCATTCAGAATCACAGCGATTGAATTCGACGCATCGTCATTTGCAGGAATAACGTAATCGATGTCGGTTGGATCACAACAAGTATCTACTATTGCAAATACGGGGATATTCAATCGTTTGGCCTCTTTGACCGCATTGGACTCCTTCATCACGTCGACCACGAACAGGGCCGCCGGAAGACGGGTCAGATCGGCGATGGAGCCGAGGTTCTTTTCCAGCTTCGCGCGCTGACGCTCGATCTGGAGTTTCTCGCGCTTGGAGAAATTATTGAATGTGCCGTCGGCGTTCATCTTGTCGATGGTCGCCATCTTCTTGACGGCTTTGCGTATCGTGGGGAAATTGGTAAGCATACCGCCTGCCCAACGTTCGGTAACGTAAGGCATACCGATAGCTGCCACCTTTTCGGCAACAATATCCTTGGCTTGTTTCTTGGTGGCTACGAACAGCACGCGGCGACCGCTCTTGGCGATCTGCTTGATGGCTGCAGCGGCTTCATCGATCTTGAGCACGGTCTTGTGCAGGTCGATGATGTGAATGCCGTTCTTCTCCATGAAGATGTAGGGAGCCATTTTGGGGTTCCACTTACGCTTCAGGTGACCGAAGTGTGCGCCGGCCTCCAATAATGTATTAAAATCTGTACGTGACATTTTAATTCAACTTTTTAATTTTAATTCTCTTTCTGTCAACTTCTCGGTAGTGGAGCGAACCAATCCGTGAAGTTTTCCGCGACGGGGCAATCTGCAAGTAGGCATATTATATATGGTCTTGCGGATTTGGAACCCGCGTCGTGCATGCCGAAAATCCGTCCGGTAAGAATTAACGCTTACTGAACTGGAACTTGCGACGTGCGCCCGGCTGACCCGGCTTCTTACGTTCAACCTCGCGCGGGTCACGCATGAGGAATCCGGCCTTCTTCAGCACCGGACGCATCTCAACGTCGATCTCGCACAGCGCGCGTGCGATGCCCAGACGAGCGGCCTCGGCCTGTCCCTTGATACCGCCGCCATCGAGATTGATGACGATGTCGTAGTTCTCGACGGTGTTGGTAGCCAGCAGGGGCTGCTTCACCTGGAACTGAAGGATATCGAGCGGGAAGTATACCTCGAGAGCCTTACGGTTGATTGTAATCTGACCTTTACCCGGCTTTACGAAAACGCGGGCGACAGCGGCCTTACGTCGACCTACGGTGTTTACAATTTCCATAACTCTTCTTACTTAATCTCGTTCAACTTAATTGCTTTGGGGTTCTGCGCGGCATGGGGATGCTCCGAACCGGCATACACCTTGAGGTTCTTGAAGATAGCCTCGCCCAGACGGGTCTTGGGAAGCATACCGCGAACGGCCTCTTCGATCACGAACTCAGGCTTCTTCTTCAGGTAGTCCTGAGCGGTTGCGAAACGCTGTCCGCCGGGATAACCCGTGTGTCGTACATAGACCTTCTCGGTCAGTTTGTCGCCCGTGAGCTTCACCTTCTCCGCATTGATGACGATGACGTAGTCACCGCAATCGACGTGGGGCGTGTAGCTGGGCTTGTTCTTGCCGCGGAGGATCTTGGCGATCTGCGATGCAAGACGTCCCAACACCTCGTTCGTCGCATCTATCACCACCCATTCCTTGGTGACGGTAGCTGCATTCGCCGAGATTGTTTTGTAGCTTAATGAATCCACTTTGTTTACGTTTAATTAATACTTGTTGTTAATTGATCCAATTCCCGCTTTTACGGGTGCGCAAAGTTAGTAATAATTTTCCAAAACGACAACATCGGCCTAAAAATAAAAACTTTCCGGCCGAAAAAAAGAGGCATCCGCCCTCTTCGAGAGACGGATGCATCAGTATACATTTCCGCAAGGCGGAACCGCCTTACTTCGACTTCTCGTCGAAATAGAGATCGAGCAGCCGCTTGGCGGCGATGAACGAGCTGAGCTTGTCGTCGAGCACCTGCCTTTCGAGTACAGCGATCTCGCCTTCGATGCACGGGTCCTGATAGAAACTATTCTTCAGCGTTTCGTCGATCGTCTCGTACATCCAGTACTTGTTCTGCCGGTTGCGGTTGTGCTGAAAAAAGCCGTTGGCCTGCGTATGATCCAGAAACTCCTCGACGCCCTTCCACACCTCTTCGAGTCCCGCTCCCGAGACCGCCGAACAGGTATAGACCTTGGGCCGCCACTGCGATTCGGGGAGAGGAAAGAGACGCAAAGCACTCTGAAACTGCGTCTTCGCCAGATCGGCCTTGTGAATGTTTTCACCGTCGGCCTTGGTGATGACCATCAGATCGGCCATCTCCATGATGCCGCGCTTGATGCCCTGCAATTCGTCGCCGGCGCCCGAAATCTGCAACAGCATGAACAGATCGACCATCGAATGCACGGCCGTCTCCGACTGTCCGACGCCCACCGTCTCGATGAAGATCACGTCGAAGCCCGCCGCTTCGCACAACACGATGGTTTCGCGGGTTTTGCGCGCCACACCGCCCAGCGAGCCTGCCGACGGCGAAGGCCGGATAAAGACGTCGGGATTGGTCGAAATGCTCTCCATGCGGGTCTTGTCGCCCAGAATCGAACCGCCGCTGCGCTCCGAACTGGGATCGATAGCCAATACGGCCAGCCTGTGCCGCAGCGAGGTCACCTTATTGCCGATCGCCTCGATAAAGGTCGACTTGCCGGCCCCCGGCACACCGGTGATACCGATGCGCACCGACCGTCCGGCATGGGGCAGACAGCGCTCGATGATCTCCTGCGCCTGCGCATAATGGTCGGGATTGCTGCTTTCGATCAGCGTGATGGCCCGCGACAGCGTGGTGATATTTCCTTCGAGAATACCCGTTACATACTCCTCGGTCGAGAGGCGCCGCTTCTTCTTACGGGTGAAATAGGGGTTGACGATCGGTTGGTCTGAAACGCCTTCCGTTACGGAAAGAGCGGAATAGTGATGATGATCGACATACTCTTTCTCGTAGTGATCTATTTTCGTGAAACTCATATGGTTTACAGATTTGACTCAAGTACAACTTCGGTCAGCTGGCGCGGATTTCCCATCCACAGCGCACGGCCCTTTGCCGAGACCAGCACACCGAAAGGCAGGTATTGGACATCGTAGGCGGCAAAGCTGCGGCCGTTGTCGTCGAAGGCGACCGTCAGATTACCCTTGGCGTAAGGACGGAGGAGCGCTTCGACGGTCTCGCGGCTCTCCTTGGCGACGACCACGACACTGATCCGGTCGCCGAATTTCCCTCCCAGCGCCTGCAAATAAGCGAGCGATTCGACGGACGGACGACTCGCAGAGTGGAAAAAGACGAGCAGCGCCGTGCGCCCCTGCACCGGTGCGCGATTGTCCAGCCACGATTCGACCTTCAGATCGGGTGTTTTTTCACCCAATGCGACCTTCTGTGCCGCAGCGGTCAGCGTCCACGACAGGAGGAACAGAGCAAGAAAAATACGTTTCATAGCCGTTGTTTTGCAGCGAAGGTAGCGATTTTTTACCTTCCGTGCTAATTTTTCGCAGGTTTTCGGTTCGGAACCTTCGCACAATGGCGGAGCGATATCGTCAAAGAGGGCCCCGATAGCGGAAAAGACCGTCGCAAATACCGGTAAAGGCCGTTTGGGTAAGATTTTTCGAATAGATTTCCCTCAAATAATTATGTTTTTTAAAATATTAGAATTACTTTTGTATGCGCAAAAACGGGCGTTAAGGAGATTTCAAATTTCAACAACCTAAATAAAAATTCTTTGTTATGGAAGTATCTCACATTGAGCATCTTGGCATCGCAGTAAAAAGCCTCGATGAAGCGATCCCCTACTGGGAGAACGTACTGGGTCTGAAATGTTACGCTGTCGAGGAAGTGCCCGACCAGAAGGTTCGCACCGCATTCTTCAAATTGGGTCAAACCAAGATCGAGCTGCTCGAACCGACTTCGGAAGATTCGACGATCGCCGGGTTCATCGAGAAACGCGGCATCGGCATCCACCACATGGCGCTCGCCGTCAAGAACATCGAGGAGCAGCTCGCCGACGCCGAAGCCAAAGGCATCCGTCTGATCGACAAGGCTCCGCGCAAAGGCGCCGAAGGCATGACCATCGCGTTCCTGCACCCGAAATCGACGCAGGGCATCCTGACCGAACTTTGCGAGGACAAGAACAACTAATCAAATTACGATAACCATGAGTGAAATTCAAAATAAGATAAATACGCTCATCGAGAACCGCGAGAAAGCCCGCATGGGCGGCGGTCAGAAGCGAATCGATGCGCAGCACGACAAGGGAAAATACACCGCCCGCGAGCGTATCCAGATGCTGCTCGACGAAGGGTCGTTCGAGGAGTTCGATATGTTCGTCACGCACCGCTGCTACGATTTCGGCATGGACAAGAGCCATACCTTCGGCGACGGCGTCGTAACGGGATACGGTACGATCGACGGCCGTCTGGTCTATGTCTTCGCACAGGACTTTACGGTAACGGCAGGCTCGCTGTCGCTGTCTATGTCGGACAAAATCTGCAAGGTGATGGATATGGCTCTGCGCAACGGCGCGCCCTGCATCGGACTCAACGACTCGGGCGGCGCCCGTATCCAAGAGGGCATCAACGCCTTGGCCGGTTACGCCAATATCTTCCAGCGCAACGTGATGGCTTCGGGCGTCATTCCCCAGATTTCGGCCATCTTCGGTCCCTGCGCGGGCGGCGCAGTCTATTCGCCGGCACTGACCGACTTCATCATCATGAAGAAGGAGACCTCGAACATGTTCCTCACCGGCCCGAAGGTCGTGAAGACCGTTACGGGCGAGGATGTAACGCAGGAGCAGCTGGGCGGCGCCATCATGCACACGACCAAGTCGGGCGTGGCGCAGTTCGCCGTCGACACCGAGGAGGAGGGCATCGGCCTGATCCGCAAGCTGCTCTCTTACATGCCGCAGAACAACATGGAGGATGCACCGCTGGCTACGTGCAACGATTCGATCACACGTCTGGACAATTCGCTCAACGAGATTATCCCCGATTCGCCCAACAAGGCATACGACATGACCGAGGTAATCAAGGCGATCGTCGACAACGGCGAATTCCTCGAATCGGCAGCCAACTACGCCAAGAACATCATCACCTGCTTCGCCCGCTTCAACGGACAGTCGGTCGGCATCATCGCTAATCAGCCGAAGTTCATGGCCGGCGTTCTGGACATCAACGCCAGCCGCAAGGCGGCGCGCTTCGTACGGTTCTGCGACGCCTTCAACATTCCGCTGGTCACGCTGGTAGACGTTCCGGGCTTCCTGCCGGGTACGACGCAGGAGTACGGCGGCGTCATCACCCACGGCGCGAAGCTGCTCTTCGCCTACTGCGAGGCGACGGTACCGAAGATCACCGTCACGCTGCGCAAGGCATACGGCGGCGCCTATATCGTAATGTCGTCGAAGCACATCCGCGGCGATATCAACTACGCATGGCCTTCGGCCGAGATCGCCGTGATGGGTGCAAGCGGCGCCGTAGGCGTTCTTCACGCCAAGGAGGTGGCCGCGATCGAGAATCCCGAAGAGCGCGCCAAGTTCGTGGCCGAGAAGGAGCAGGAGTACAACGATAAGTTCTCGAATCCCTACAACGCCGCCCGCTACGGCTATATCGACGACGTGATCGAACCGCGCAACACGCGTTTCCGTATCATCCGCGCCTTGCAGGCTCTCTCGACCAAGCGGTTGCAGAATCCTGCGAAGAAACATTCAAACATTCCGTTGTAGCATGAAACGTCTCCTATTAACAGCCGCCATGGTATTGAGCGTCTCGACGCTTTTCGCCAAAGGTTCGGACACGATTCTCGAGCACGATCCCTACGGAGTATATGTCGCCATCGTATCGGTTACGGTGGTACTCTTCGCACTGATCGTACTCGCCATCCTGATCTGGCTTTTCGGGAAATTGATGGTCAAGAGCGCCAATCGGAAAGCCGCTCGGAGCCGCCACGCCGCCGCCAAGGCGTCGGGACGGATCAGCGTGGACAACGGCGAAGTGATCGCAGCGATCGCTCTGGCCGTAAAGCTCCACAAGGCCGAACAGCACGACCACGAAAGCGACGTGATTACGATCAACCGCGTGGCCCGCGTCTACTCGCCGTGGAGCTCGAAGATTCACGGGCTGACGCCGACTCCCGAACGTAAATAATAACCTCCTTTAGGAAAAAGAAATGAAAGAATACAGTTTCAAGATCAACGGAAACGATTATAAAGTTTCGATCGAGATCAACGGCGACAGCACGGCCTGCGTAATCGTAAACGGTGCTACCTACGAGGTCGAGCTCGAAGGAAGCACCGTGAAGCCCGCTGTTTCCAAAAAACCGCAGGTTGTCGCCGTACCGGCATCGCATCCCATTCAGCCTTCGGCGGTCGCCGTGGGCAAACCCGCAGCGAAAACTGCCGTTTCGGCAGGCGAAACGCCGATCAAGAGTCCGCTGCCGGGCGTTATCCTCGACATCAAGATCAAGGAGGGCGACAGCATCTCCGTCGGCCAAACGCTGATGATCCTCGAAGCGATGAAAATGGAGAACAACATCGACGCGGAACGCGCCGGCGTCGTGAAGTCCATCAAGGTGAACAAAGGCGACTCCGTACTGGAGGGTGCCGTTCTAATAACGCTCGAATAGTATGCTGGGACTGCTCACTTCATCCACGTTTCTGGGCGAAAGCATCTCGAAATTCATGGGGGAGACCGGATTCGCCAACCTCTTCACGACGGAGGGCGGATACAAGTATCTCATCATGATTCTGGTGGGCTGCTTTCTGCTCTATCTGGCAATCAAGAAGAAGTACGAACCGATGCTTCTGGTTCCGATCGGCTTCGGTATCATTCTGGGAAATATCCCGATGGTAACGGGCCATGCGATCGGTATCTACGAAGAGGGATCGGTCATGAACTACCTCTATTTCGGCGTGCGCTACGGTGTTTATCCGCCGCTGATCTTCCTCGGCGTCGGTGCACTGACCGACTTCTCGTCGCTGCTCTCCAATCCCAAGCTGATGATTATCGGCGCGGCCGCCCAGATCGGTATTTTCGCCGCTTATATGGGTGCGCTGGCGCTCGGTTTTCCGGCCAATGAAGCCGGTTCGATCGCTATCATCGGCGGTGCTGACGGTCCGACGGCCATCTTCCTCACAGGACGCCTCGCACCGGAATATATGGGTGCCATCGCCATCTGCGCCTACTCCTATATGGCGCTCGTGCCGGTGATCCAGCCGCCCGTCATGCGTCTGCTCACGACGCAGAAGGAGCGTCTGATCAAGATGCGCCCGCCGCGTGCCGTGTCGCAGACCGAGAAGATTCTCTTCCCGATCATCGGATTCCTGCTCACGACCTTCGTGGTGCCCGACGCCATCCCGCTGCTGGGTATGCTCTTCTTGGGCAACCTGCTCAAAGAGAGCGGTGTGGTCAAACGTCTGGCGACGACGGCCGGCAATCAGCTCATCGATATCGTAACGATCCTGATCGGTCTGACGGTCGGCGCTTCGACGCAGGCCGACGTCTTCCTGACGCCGAAGACGGTCTACATCTTCATTCTGGGCGCGCTGTCGTTTATCATTGCTACGGCAGGCGGCGTGCTCTTCGTGAAGCTGATGAACCTCTTCCTCAAGGACGGAAACAAGATCAACCCGCTGATCGGCAACGCCGGCGTATCGGCCGTCCCCGCCGCCGCCCGCGTAAGTCAGGATATCGGTATCAAATACGACCGTTCGAACTACCTGCTGATGCACGCCATGGGTCCCAACGTGGCCGGCGTGGTCGGTTCGGCAGTGGCCGCAGGTATCCTGCTGTCATTCCTCGGTTAAGAGACGGACTCCAACGAGAGGAGCGTGGATTTTCGAATCCACGCTCCTCTCGTTTTCCTGAAGGCTATGCCTCCCGAAGAAGCCGTTCGGCCAATTCGGGCATTCCCATGACCGCTCGCTCACGCAGATGCGTCAGCGGATTGCGGATCATCCGCACATCGGGTTCACCGGGATCGACCAGATAGATCGGGATTTCGGGACGGACGTAATGCACCAGCGAAGCTGCCGGATAGACTGCAAGCGAGGTTCCGACGACGATCATCATATCGGCCGTCGCCGCAATCCTCGCCGCACGGTCGAACTCGGGAACCGCTTCGCCGAAAAAGACGATATGCGGACGCAGCAGCGCCCCGTCGGGCGCCGTGGCATCCAGCGGCTGCTCCCATCCGTCGATCGGCACGATCAACTCGGGATCGCGCGACGAGCGGAGTTTCATCAGTTCGCCGTGCAGATGCGTCACCCGAGTCGAACCGGCCCGTTCGTGGAGATTGTCGACATTTTGGGTGAGGACCTCGACCGCGAACGCCTCTTCCAGCTCGGCGATGGCCAGATGGGCCGCATTGGGCTGCGCCGCCATCGTCTCACGGCGGCGCTTGTTATAGAACTCGATCACCAGCGGACGGTTGCGCACCAATGCTTCGGGCGTACAGACATCCTCGATCCGATAATTGGCCCACAATCCGTCGGCATCGCGGAAGGTGGACAGCCCGCTGTCGGCGCTCACGCCGGCTCCGGTAAAGACCACGACCTTTTTCATTTCGAACGCTATTAATCTTACAGCGGCATCCGCCGCATTGCGTCTATAAAGGTAGGCAAAATCGGGGAATTATCCAATGTTGCGGGGCGAAACAAAAAAAGTGTCCGGTAAAAACCGGACACCCCGAAGCGCACAGCCGATCCGAAAATCGGAGCGGTCGATTCGATTAGTGCGTATAAACGCGGCCCTTCTGCTTGATCTTGGCCTCGTAGTCCAGACGCGACTGCGTAGGATACTTCAGCTTCTCGAAGCCGGTGACGGCGTTGTTGATGTCACTCAGCAGCATGTCGGCCATATCGCGCGACATACCCTGACGAACGACCACGCGCATGACCACCAGATCGTCGATGTTCTTCGGCATCGTATAGGCGGGAACCATCCAGCCGCTCTGCTGAAGCACGGCCTGCAAATCGTAAAGCGTCCATTTGGCCGTCTTGTCGTACGCGGGATTCATATACCAGATGAACAACGGGTTCTGCAGCTCCTTCGAGTAGTTCTCGAAACACTTCATCTTGCCGATCTGCTCGTGGCAGTAGCAGGCTACGTCCATCGAGTTCTGCTGCACCTCCTTGTAGCCGTCGTAGCCCAAGCGGATAAAGTTGTAGTACTGGCCCAGAATCTGCGCCGCAGGACGCGAGAAGTTGAGTCCCACCTGCGTAATGTTGGCGCCCAGATAGTTGACGCTGAACGACATCTCTTCAGGCAGATATTTCTTATCCTTCCAAACGACCCAGCCCAGACCCGGGTAGACCAGACCGTACTTGTGTCCCGACGTGGAGATCGACCATACCCACTTGAGACGGAAGTCCCACTTCACCTCGGGATTGAGGAACGGCAGGATGAAACCGCCCGACGCTGCATCGACGTGGATCGGGATGTCGTACCCCGTCTTTTTGTTGTAGGCGTCCAGCTCGCGGTCTAAGGCCTCGATATCGTCGTTGAGACCCGTCCACGTCACGCCGGCGATCGGCACGATACAGATGGTGTTCTCATCGCACATGGCAAGGGCGTCCTTCGGATCGAGCGTCGGTTTTTCGAGCGTCAGAGGCACCGTGCGCATCTCGATCTGCCACAACTGGCAGAACTTCTCCCAAACCACTTGGAAAGCGGTGCTCATCACCAGATTCGGTTTGTCGAAAGGTTTGCCTTCGGCCTTGCGTTTGGTACGCCAGCGCAGCCAAGCGGCCACGCCGCCCAGCATACAAGCCTCCGACGATCCGATACCCAGCGCTCCGGTCTTCCACTCGGTCTGCTCGGGCGAATTCCACATATTGGCAATGATGTTGATGCATCGTCCGCACATCACGGCAACACGCGGATACTCGGTCTCGTCGATGTAGTTGACGTTGATGGCTTCGTTCATCAGACGCGTAGCGTATTCGTCCATATAGGTGGTGACGAAAGTCGCCAGATTCAAACGCGGTTGCGTCTGGGGATAGGTCTCGTCTTTCACCATCTGGTAAGCGATCTCCGGTGTGGTTTTGTGCTGCGGAATGCTCTGCGTCGGAGCGGGAGTAAGCATCTTTTCCGATCCGAAGACAGCCGTTGTGGCATTGGCGCGTGTCTCATGTTTCGTGTTCATAGCGGTACTATTTTTTAAAATTACAAGGCTCATAAATCCATAAACTATGCCACTCGGGAGCAATTCCCGAACCCCGAAGAAACATTATCGACAAAAATGCGTACCCGTTGGCGGAATTAAATAAGCGCATATTTAAGTCTGCCAATAGGTTTGTTG
>URRP01000052.1 GCA_900550375.1 uncultured Alistipes sp.
GTGGCCATCGTCAGCGGCGTGATGAACTGCTTGGCCAGCGGCGTCATCACCACGCGCACCTCGGCGCCCGCCGTCTTCAATAAACGACACAGCACAGCCGCCTTGTAAGCTGCTATGCTGCCTGTGATTCCCAGTAGGATGTGTTTGTCCTTCAACATGGAAGCGGGTGGCTTGCGCCCTGTCGGTTAATTCTCCGCCTTCTCTCCCTCCTTGAAGAAGAGTTCGTCGTCGAGGAACTCCTCGGTGGCGATGATCGCCGGTTTGGGCAGACGTTCGTAGTAACGCGAGATTTCGATCTGTTCGCGGTTCTCGAAGGTCTCCTCCAGCGTATCGGTCGTCGTCGAGAACTCGGCGAGTTTACGATTGAGTTCGGTCTTCAGCTCGGCCGAGATCTGGTTGGCGCGGCGGGCGATGATATTCACCGTTTCGTAAATATTGCCCGTTTCTTGATCCAGATCCACCAGCTTGCGAGTGATGGTGTTGTTGGGGATGTTCTTTTTAATTTCCATCTTGCGTATCGTTTTTTTGATTCTTAGCCAGATAATCCTTCGCCTCCTTGGCCATGCGGTCGACCTCCTTGCGGTGGGTTGATTCGGGGAACTCGGCGATGAAGGTGTAGTAGGAGTCGAGCATCGAGAGGTAGCGGTCTGTCTGCTTGCGCTGCACCGAGTTGTGTGCCAGCTCGTAGCCCGAACCCACGATCAGGTACATCAGCTCTTCGCGGTGGGGCGTGTCGGGGAACTTCCTCAACGCGTTTTTCAGTGCGACGATGGCCGACTTGTGTTTGCCGATCTTATAGTACGTGTAGGCGTTCAGGAACTCCTTGTTGTGAAGCCGTTCGGTCAACTCGTCGCGCAGCTCCTTGAACTGCTCGTACTTCTTGCTCTCGGGATAGCGCGACATGAACTCCGAGATCGCGATGATCGCCTGTCCGGTGACCGTCTGGTCGCGTTCGGGCGCAGGGGAGAGGTAGTAGAAACACATGGCGTACATCCCTTCCGCATCTTCGATGAAGGGGCTGCGGCCGAAGGTACGGCGGTAGGTGTCGAACAACTCCGACGCCGTGTCGTAACTGCGGTTCTTGAAGTGGGCGCGGGCGATATAGAATGAGAGGGTATCGGCCTTGCTCGTCCCCGAGTAGTAGTTCTCGACGTTTTCGAGAAGCGTGATGGCCTTGCCCCATTTTCCGGCGTTGTACAGCTCGACGCCTTTGGCGTAAATCGCTTCGGGATCGCCGCCTTTAATCAGGCGGTTGATGCTGCTGCACCCGCTCAGGGCTGCGCTCAGGGCAGCGATGCCGAGCAGGTAGAATAAGATTTTTTTCATCCTTTGGTTTGTTTCCGCGTGCAATACTCCACAGTCGCGCAAAGTTACGTATTATTTAACGAAAAACAAAACGAAAAATTGTTCCGTCCGAAACAAACCGATTCGGGCGGCGGTGAAAAAAACGATTTTCCGGCTTGTGCCGAATGCGGAAACGCACGCTCGGACCGGCTCTATTCGCTCTTCGGCGCAGGCGTGTCTTCCGGCACGGAGATCAGGTAGAGCAGGTGTTCCAGCTCGCGCAGGTAGTTGCGTTTGTGGTTCTTGGGCGAATAGACGTAACAGTCGATGGTCAGCACCCGCTTGGAGGTCGTGTCGACGGTCGTGTAGCTCACGAACGGGCCGCCCATGAAGTCGTTCTTCACGTCCCAGAAACCGCGCAGTTCGATCCATAGCCGTCCTTCTAGCCGGAAGGTGCGCAGGTCGGGTTCGTAGACGTCGGCCGTGGTCATGAACGACCCCTCCGACGGACCGGGAATGCGTGCTGCAAAGGTGTTGCGCGCCGCTGTCAGCGCCTCGACGGTCAGGGCCTGTCGGCCCGTGTAAGGGTAGGAGTAGATGAAAAATCCCTGACTGGCCTGCGGAAATTCGTAGGAGGCCCACAGGAAATCGTCGCCTTTCGAGCGGAGCTTGTAACCCTGCGGCACGGTGAAATCGACGCCGAACTGCTCCTTGACCAGCCCTGCGAGGAACTTGTCGGGAAATTTTCGGCCGAAATCGATCGTGCGGTCGCGCTCGGCCTTTTCCAGTACGTAGATCAGTTCGTCGCGGTGCGCGTCGAGGTAGTCGATGAGCGACTGCTGGGTCGGGCCTTGCAGCGTCATGACGATCTGCGGCTGGGCATAGAGGTCGTATTGTACGGCCGCTACCGGCTCCTTGACCTCCGTGTCGACGAGCACCTGCAACACGTTGCGATGGCGTGTGACGAGATTTTCGAATCCGCCCGGCAGCACGCGCAGCACGTCGAAGAGCGGTTCGCGCTGGTTGAGTCCCACAACGGGTTCGGTCAGAATACTGCGCAGCGTATCGCCCAGCGCTCCCTGCCATTCGGGTTGATTGCAGACCACGATCAGTTCGTAGGGCGCACCCTGCGCATTGATCCGCTGATCGCTCAGCGTGCGGAACGCCTTGCAGCCGAAATTCGACGCTGCGACGGCCAGTACGACGGCCAGTTTTACAAAATTTTTCATCGCTTTCCCTGTTTTGCGTCGAGACAGTACGTGTGCAGCGCCGAATTTATTCGGGAGTGTCGAGACACAGTCTGTCCGAGCGAAAGTTAACTTTTGCAAAGGTAGCATTTTTTGCCTACATTTGCACGGTGATTGTCTTCTAATATCCATGCGCCTCAAACCGCCGAAATTCATCCGTTGGCTGATGCCCGACCTCATCTGGGAGATGAAGGACAAATCGGCCGTGTACCTTACCTTCGACGACGGCCCCACGCCCGGCATCACCGAGTGGATTCTCTCGACGTTGGACAAGTACGATGCCAAAGCGACCTTCTTCGTGTTGGGCAAGAACGTTGAGATGTATCCCGATCTCTACCGGCGCATTCTCGACGCCGGCCACCGTATCGGCAACCATACCTATTCCCATCAGAAAGGGTGGGGCATGAGTCTCGAACGCTATATCGAGGATGTCGATTTCGCCAACGATCTGCTTCACACCGAATTGTTCCGGCCTCCCTATGCCCGCATCACGCCGGCGCAGGCGCGTGCACTGGCCATGCGTTACAAGCTGGTGATGTGGGACATTCTGTCGCGCGACTACAACCGTGCTCTTTCCCCCCGCACCTGCCTGCGCAATGTCACCCGCTACCTCGAGGGCGGGTCGATCGTCGTCTTCCACGACTCCGAGAAGTCGTTCCGCAACATGAGCTACGCCCTGCCGCGCACGCTTCAGGCGGTCCGTGCCATGGGACTCAAATGCAAAGCGATCGATCTGTAAACCGCCCGCCTGTCCGCCTGCCGGCGAATCGAAGGAGCGGTTGCACGGGAGGCACCTCGCTACGATTCTGAAAATTACGGGCCGCTCTCGTTTTCGAGAACGGCCCGTAGATTTTCGCAGGGGCGGACTTATTCACCCGAATAGTAGGTCAGCTTACCCGTGTAGGTCGACGTCACCTGACGGCCTGCACCGTCCTTGAGTTTGAGCTTCAGGGTGTAGATCTCCCCCGTGCGGCTTACCGTCACCGACCCCGTATCGAGCCGTGCCTCCGCCAAACGCCGTACCGAGTAGAACCAGCAGCCCCAGTAGCCGCCGTAGGTTGCGTCGTACATACCGGCAAGCATCGTTCCTGCGGGCAGTTCTTCGGCGGTATTGGCATCGAGGAGCGTGTATTCGCCGTCGGGAATATAGTCGCTGACGCCCTTTGTGGTATTGAACGCCAGCTGTACGGCGTCGCCCTGACCGTAGTTGATGTCCAGATCGTAATCCGCCTCGGCCAGCAGAACGTTCCATGCGTCGGAACCCATCTCGTAAATATCGCCGTAGTAGATCGCCATGCCCTGCGTGAAGACCGGCTCTACATCCTCGGTCAGATTACTCATATTGCCGTCCAGCGTGCGGTTGTAGAAGGCCAGCGGTCCGTAATATTCGAAGGTATAGGGTTCGTCCTTCTCGAGCGTAAGCGTGCAAGTCACTTTGTAAAGCCCGTCGATCACCTCGATCTTGGCCGAACCTTCTTGTGCTTCGGAGTAGGTGAAATCGCCCTCTTCGTCGTGGCGCGCGACATACGTGTCGCCGTCGCCGTTGAGCGAACCGGCGGGGTAGTTTGTCCCGTCGTTCATCGGGTAATCCCCCTCCGCGAGCTTCGGGAAATCGGGATCGGCTGCCAGCGAATCGTTGAAATCGAGGCAGAGAATATGATAACCTTCGGGATCGTTCTTGTCTTCGATCGTGAAATTGATCCAGAAGTTGCCCGTACCTTCGTCATGGTAATCGCCCTTGTAGTATCCTTCGACCTTCACACCTTTCGTCAGTTCAGGGGTGTCGGGGGTGTCGGGTCCTTCCGGTTCTTCGGGTTTATCACCCCCGCCCGGCGTTTCATTCTTTTCGGGATCGGCTGCGGGATCGTCGTCGCTGCATGACGGCGACAAAGAAACAAGGCAGAGAAGAGCTGCTGCCAGCAAAAGTTTTTCGAATTTCATACTAACTAACCTTTAGATTAACTGTAATTCCGTTGCAAAAGTATAAAAAAAGTTGTTTTCGCCGCAATTGTGTCCGATTTTGTCGGGTATTTGTTACTTTTGTCTCAACGTATGAAGCTGATTCTCGCCATCACCGCCGCCAGCGGAGCCGTTTACGCCCGCCAGACCGCCGAACGTCTTGCAGCGCTCGACTGCGTGGAGTCCGTTGCGCTCGTTTACAGCGACTTGGCGCCGCGCGTCATGGTACACGAAGGCGTCGTGCTGCCCGACCATCCGAAGTTCGTCCGTTACGACAACTGCGATTTGTTCGCTCCGCCGGCCAGCGGTTCGGCGCGTTACGATGCGATGATCGTCGTCCCCGCTTCGGTCGGTACGGTCGGTCGGATCGCTTCGGGCGTGTCGCAGACGCTTATCGAACGGGCGGCCGACGTCATGCTCAAGGAGCGGCGGCGGCTCGTCGTGGTCGTGCGCGAGACGCCTCTGTCGCTCATCCATCTGCGTAACCTTGTGACGCTCACCGAATGCGGCGCCGTCGTACTTCCCGCCGCACCGTCGTTCTATTCGGGTCCTGCCGACATCGAGTCGCTCTGTGCGACGGTCACCGAACGCATCGTTGCCCTCGTCTGTCCCTCGGCGGAGCGCTACGAGTGGGGGACGGATGCGCCGACGCGTGACGGGCAGCGTTGATCCGGCCCGTGACGGAGATGCTTCTTCGGCTGCCCGAAAAGGAGTGCGAAAAGCCGAAAAGAGCGACCGCTCGTCGTGCCGAAGCGTGCCTGAAACGGACTCGTCCGAAGCGGGATACGCCGCCTTTCGCATGGAACTTTCGGCTCGGAATCTTGCATTTCCGATTTTTTTTGTAATTTTGTGCCCTATCGACTAATCACGTAAATAAAAACGATATTTTTATGGCAACAACCGCTGATATTAAAATCGGTGCTTGCATCGAGCTGGAGGGCAAAACCTTCCAGATCGTCGATTTCCAGCACGTCAAGCCCGGTAAAGGCCCCGCTTTCGTGCGCACGAAACTCAAGAATCTGGAAAACGGCCGCGTGCTCGACAATACCTTCTCCGCAGGTGCGAAGATGGAGTTCGTCCGTGTGGAACGCCGTCCCTACCAGTTCACCTACGAGGATGATCTCGGGGCGCACTTCATGCACACCGAGACCTTCGAGGAGATCAACATCGACAAGGCGCTCATCAGCAACTACGACCTGATGTCCGACGGCCAGATCGTCGAGGTAATGTTCCATACCGAGAAGGAGTCTGTGCTTTCGGCCGATCTTCCCGCGATCGTGGATATGGAGGTGACCTACACCGAGCCGGGCATCAAGGGCGACACGGCGTCGACCAACTCGCTCAAACCCGCGACGGTACATACGGGCGCTACGGTGCGTGTGCCGCTGTTCATCAATACGGGCGACAAGATCCGCGTCGACACCCGTACCCGCGAATATGTGGAGCGCGTGAAGTAATTGCACGATCGCTTCTCAAAACGAATGCCGCCCCGAACATCGGGGCGGCATTCGTTTGTAGAGGCCGGCCGTTCAGGCCGTGAGGTTGGCTCCGTACTCCGTCAATGTTTTCCGAAGCTCCCCGATGTTTACTTCCGATACGTCGACGCCCGAGCGGACGCACAGCGCCGCCGCCGCTCCGGCCGCCTGCCCCAGCCCCATGACCGAAGCCTGCACGCGCACCGAGGCCGAGGCGACGGCGTCGGCCGAGAACGAACGTCCGGCTACCAGCAGGTTCGGGAAGTCGGGAGCGATCAGACAGCGGTAGGGGATGAATGCCGCCTCTTTGAGGAACTCGCACCGCTGCTGCGTCGACGACGCGGCATGGATATCGACCGGATGGCATCCCCGCGAAACGGCGTCGGGGAAATCGACGGCATGGAGATACTCCTCGCCGGTAAGCGTGTGGAATCCCTTGATACGGCGCGTCTCGCGCACGCCGGTCTGCGTGGCAGTGCAGAGCAGTGTCGCGTCGCGGAAGGCCGGAACGTGCTTGCGCAACAGCTCGGTGAAGAGCTGGACATGCTCCCGCAGCAGACACTCCGCCGCTGTCGCTTCGCGGTTGTCGGCCATGTCGACCTGTGTGCGTGTCATGTTGAGCAGCACCACCCCTTTCGACAGCACGCCGCAATACCATGGCCCGCCGAAGAGAGGTACGTCCTGTGTCTCGCGCAGCCGTTCGAGCGTCTCGCGGATGGCCAGATCGTGGTAGTTGACCCCCTGCTGGCTGTGGCGGAGCATCGGCAGCGCATCGGTATCCACGCCGCCGAGCATGAAGATGAGCGACGCGGGCTGCAGCGTCTCGCCGGCGGGCTGCATCGGTACGCCTGCCTGCAACGCGAGGTCGGCATCGCCCGTGGCGTCGATAAAGTAGTTCGCGCCGATCGCCTCCGCACCGTTCTTGTTCTCGATGACGATGTGGGTGATGCGTCCGTCCGCTTTCCGGCAGCCGGTCAAGTAGGAGTGGAAATAGAGCGTCACCCCCGCTTCGAGCAGCATCCTCTGGGCGATGAGTTTGTATTTTTCGGGCGAGAAGGTGATGTTGCCCAGCGGTTTCTCCTCCTCCGCGCCTCCGATCTCGGCGAGCCGCTCGACGAACTCCCACGGAATGCCGTCGACGATGCGCCGTCCGTTGTAGTTGAAGACGCTGATCGGCGCCACCAGTCCGGCGGTGGCCATACCGCCCAGAAATCCGTACCGCTCGACGAGCGCCGTGCGCGCCCCGCCCCGTGCAGCGGCGATCGCTGCGATCAGGCCGCCCGGGCCGCCTCCGCATACCACTACGTCATAATGTCCCACGACCGGAACCTCTTTTGTCTGCGTGATGAAATCCATAGTATCGAATGATTTTGATGGTACGAAATACGTTTATCGGACGCGGTCTCTCTTTTTCGATTTACAGTACGAGTAGATCAGGAATGCGACCGCCGACACACCGGTGAAGATACCTCCGTAGAGGAACATCGACCGTTCGTCGTTGATGAAGGCCAGCGCCAGCATGATGAGTCCGATCGCGCCGTAGGTGCCCGTGAGGATCGTAAAGGCCATATTGGAGTACATCGCGCCGGCCTCTCGGTTTTTGGCTTTCTGACTTTCGGTCAGCATCTCCTCCTCGTTTTTGTAGATTGTCGAGAGCCGGTTCCAACCTGTGTCGCTCGGTCTCTTTCTTGCGATCAGTTCGATCGCGGAGAGGATCGCGACGGGAAATACCAATCCGATAAAGGCGTCGATGAATTCGGGATGCCGGCCCGCCAGATCGCCCGCGACCCATCCCGTTTTGACCAGAATGGCCGCGATGAAGGTGATGCCCATCGCTACGAAGACCGACCGCTGACCGATGTGTCTGGAATACAAGCCCCAGATAGAGGGGATGAAGAGCGGCGATATGACCAGCGTAAGGATCGACACCACCACGCGTTCGGCGCCTCCGCAGTAGGGAATCAGAATGGCGACCAGCGTGATGAGCGAGCCGTAAACGAAGGTGAACGACCGCCCGACCGTCATCAGCGTCCGATCCGAAGCGTTCGGGCGCAGCGGCTTGAAAATGTCGTAGGTGAAGACGTTGGCGTAGACGTTGAGCGTTCCCGAAACCATGCTCATCGTCGCCGACAGCATCGCCGCCATCATCATACCCAGCATTCCGGTCGTGAGCGTATACTGGCTCATGAGCATATAGGCCTGTTCGGGGTTGACGTCGGGGTTGATGATGCGGTAGACGAGCGCCGGCACGTAGAAGAAGAGCGGAGTGACGAGGTAGAGCGCACCCACCAGATAGACGCTTTTTTTGGCATCTTTCGGTGTCGGTACGCTGATGTAACGCTGTACGAAGGCCCAGTCGCCGCCGATCATGAAGAAATTCAGCAGACACCACAGCACCATCCACACCCATGAATACTGGCTGGTGAAGAGGTCGAAGAATTGCGGCGGAGCGTTCTGGATGAACGAACCGACGCCGCCCACGCTGTCGAACGACAGCGGCACCATGATCAGTATCATGGCGATCAGGATCGCAAACTGCACGACGTCGGTAATCAGCACTGCCAGAAATCCTCCGGCGGCGGTGTAGACGAACGTGATGAGTCCCAGTATGAGCACTGCGTAGGTCACCGACAGATGCCCCGTCTGCGGGTCGGCCAGCAAATGGCCTTCCGGCAGCGGCATCAGCGCCACGGCCATGATCGACACGGCGTAGAGCGCTACGGCGGTATGTACGCCCTTGCCGATGATTCCCACGACAGTGAAGAAACGAACGGTCGGTTTGCCGAAGCGGATGCCGAGGTATTCGGCCGGAGAGCTGATCTGCATCCGCGCCCATTTCTCGGCGAGGAACCGTCCGACGAAAAAGGAGGCGACGCCCAGCATGACTCCCACCACGATCGCTACGATACCCGACCGGTAGGCGACTCCGCCCCAGACGACGAAGGTGCCGGCCGAGAAGATGGTCATGTAGGTCGACAGGCCCGAGAGCCACCACGACGAGTTCTTTCCGGCGATGAACATCTCCCGCGAACTTTTGATCCGGCGGCCGAGTGTCGCTCCCAGAATCAGAAGTCCGACGAAATAGAGCAGGATGATTGCGTAATCGGTCAGTAGCATTTTTGTTGGGTTTTATGACTTTTCGAAGATTGGGCGGATCGTCGCTTCGGGCTGTGGACGGAGCGGTGCCGTACACTGTTTTGACGTGGAGGTTCTCATTCGAATCTTCTGTTTCCCGATTGTAGTTAGGTGTTTGCCGGGGTGTGGCAGGCAAATCGGGTATAAAGATAATGATTTTCCCCAAGAATCAAAACTTCGGCTTTTTAAATTACGCGGAAGAAGAGCGTCCGATCGCTTCGGACGCTCGCATTGCCGCCGCCGCTTTCTGCGCGCGTTTCGTACCGCGGAAATCTCGTGCGCTGCACGCAATTATGACTTTTTCGCATTGCGGAGGGGCAGGCTGTGGTCTGCGAGGAACAGGATTGTTCTCCTGAGGAGGACTTTCTGCAACCTGCGGGAAACGGATTGTCCTGCTGAGGGGTGCCGTAGCAGGCGGTCGACGACTTTCCGTCATCCTGTAATGGGCTGCCCCCCCCCTTGTCATCCTGAGGAGGATGCGTGGCGCATCCGACGCGAGGGTCGGCCGCTATGTCATCCTGAAGAGGGGCATCCCCGACGTGAGGATTGGCCGCTATGTCATCCTGAGCGAGCATTTGCGAGCGTGAGGATCATCCTTAATAAAAAGGGGCCGATTTCCACGCTCCTCTTCGTTTCGCTCGGAACGACACCGCGGTTCACTCCGCTTGGAATGACAGCGAACTTGCCTGCGGCCCGCCCCGAAAGTGCTCTGTTGAAGAGATCTTCCTACTTTTTGCGGACGATGCGTGCGGTGGATTGGGTGGTCTGCCGAACGAAGACCTTCGGGGTGTATCCGTACTTGTTCAGCAGCTCGTCGGTGTATCCTCGGATGGTGAGCAGCTCCATATCCTCGACTTTCATCACGTCGAATCCTTCGTCGCGGAATTCGGACACCGCTTCGTCGATGTGCCACGAATTGTCGACGCAGAGACCTAGATTGACCGCCGAGTTGTGGATCAGGTTGGTCTTGATGCGGTAGCGTTCCAGCAGCGAGAAGATCGTGGCGAACTTCTCTTCCAGCACGAACGAGAAGTCGCGCGA
>URRP01000053.1 GCA_900550375.1 uncultured Alistipes sp.
AAAGTCGAGCGCAGAAGCAAACATCGGTTTGATTATGCCGAGACACAGTATCTAAGGCGTAGCCAAAGATAGCAATAATCGGACAAGCCGTCACTCCTGCGGTTCACGAAAGCAAAAAAAGCAGGACTCCCCTTTGCAAAGAGCCCCGCTTGTCAACCGAGAAGGAATATGCTACTGTTCTTTTACACAGCGAACGGACAGAGCCTTTTTCCCGATGCTGTTACCGTCATACTCTAAATCCGCAGCGTTAAAATAGAAATAACGCAGCCACGAACTTCCGCTCGTTTTCAGAGCGTTACCCAGATAATAGCCGCTGACACCCACGTTTTCCACCGCAGAGACAGAGGCGCGGCGCCCGGCTACGGAGAAGAACGAGGCCTCGCCATCGCCGACGGTTATCGTCCAGCCCATGTCGAAAGTCCCCGACTTCGCCGCATTCACGAAGAAGTTGTCCGGCGCCACGCGATACCCCGCAGGACAGGGATCGTAGACGGTCTTGACGCCTTTTGTCGAGAGCGGATTCGCCATCGATCCCGTATAGGGATTGCCCCAGAAACCGATCGATACGGAATTCGACGAATGGTCTGCAAACCAGAAATACTGACCCGCCGTTATCAGCGTCATCGGATGCTGTACGGCATAGGCCATCGTTCCGGTACCCGCATCCGTCGGCCATGCCTCTCCGTATGTCGGTGCGGAAGTTCCGTCACTGCCTATTCCGGGGAATGGATCTTTGCGACCCCATTGATAATAGAGTCCGGCCGCCGATGCGTCGCGGGCGTTGCTCACGGCTCCGAGATTGAGATCCATCATGGCGTAAAGCGTACCGTCGCCCGCCACGGCACGCTTGTCGGCATACGCCGCGTGCGCCCAGATATGGAACGACCACAGGATCGCACCCGCATCGTCGCAGATGGCGACTACGGCATTGCCCGTATCGCCGGCAGCCTTGGTCACGCGAATCTTCTGCGCTGCGGCATCCAGATCGACCGTCACGAGATTCTCCTTCGTGTCGCACCACAGCACCTTGGCGCTCGCCGCCTTCGTCAGCGACGCATCCGACGCCATTGCATAGGTGAAATTCTCCGAACAGGTATAATAAGGCGTGCAATCCACCTCGGCGAAGGTTTGTTCAGGCATCATCTCCACGCAGTTCGCCGTACCGTAGAAGATGGCCGTTGCCATCTCGACGCCGGTCGGAACGACCTCGAACGCAGCGAAGGAGCGGATCTTGCTGCGATTGATCGTAAACTGCGTCTTCGACTCCTTGAACATCGTTCCCTTGTCGGTTTCGATGGTGAAGCGCATCGACCCGCCGGTCGCATTGTAGTCTCCCGCCGGAATTACGAGATAAAAGGCCTTCGGAGTCGTCCGGTCGAGCTGTACGTCGATGCCGGTCAGCTTGACGTAGTTGAAACGGTAGAAAGAAGATGTCGAGCCGAACGTATACGAACTATTAGTCAACGCCTCGGTATCCGCATAGATATTTCCCCGTCCCGAAAGGAATTTCCCTTCATCGCCCGAAGCGCTCAACGATTCGACCGTGATCGAACGGACGACGGCATCGCCCGTGAGCTGGAGCTTCATCACGCCGCACAGATTCTGGAAGACCAGCGCCTGCGGATCGGTACCGACGGCGACCATCGGATTGCTGCCCTTGGCAAAACTCCCGTCGACATACTTCTGCATCGTGGCCAACGGCACCGTAAGCATTTTGCCACTGGTCATATTCGCCTCCGAAGCGCTGTAAGGATAGTAGGCATAGTATTTCGCACCGGTCATCCCTTCGCCCGTAAAGACCCCCTCCGTTTTATACGCATCGCTGCTGAGCGTAAACTCGTACTGCGCGGCATTGTCGTCGACATAAAGGCCGATCTTGTCTCCCTCGTGCCATACGACCTGCTTGAATTCATCCAACGTCGTACGGCTCTCGTCCAATTCGGCGATCCGAGCGCCGAGGGTCATCTGTTTCGGTTCGATTTCGGGAGCGACGGCAGGATCGGTCGTCTCCTCTTTCGAACAGTTGGTCAACAGCATCGTCAAACCAACCAACATGAAAATCTTTTTCAAGGTTTCAACATTTTAAGATTTGACATTAAAGCTGGACTTCCTCTTCGTCTTCACCGAAGCCTTCGGTCCGGGCGGCATTTACCGTTCCGGCAAAGCCCGTTTCGACGGCTACCGGAATAATTTCGAGGTCAGGAGAAACATAAAAAATCCCCCCCCCACTTGCTGAACTGTGTGTTGCATCATAAGAGAGTTATTTTTATCGATTTGCGTTGTAAAAATAGTCCTTTTTTTTGCAAATTCAAATACCTAACAAAAAAAATGCGGGCATCGCCCGCAAAAAAAACACCGAATCGACCGACACGGTTCAGACATCGGCTTCGAGCGCCTGCCGGACCGCCTCCCGCCAATCGGAGTTGCTGCGCGGACAGAGCGTCCGATAACCCTGCGCGGCACCGGCCGCGGCATTGGTCTGACTATCGTCGATAAAAAGGGTTTCGGCGGGAACGAGCGGGGCGTCGGCCGCCATCCGATGGAAAATCTCCGGTTCCGGCTTCGCGCATTTCATTTCATACGAAAGATACAATTTGTCGAAATAAGCGTCGAGCGGCTTGCCGGCGGGCGAAAACTCGCTGCTGCGCGCCCAGTCCATCACGAAAGGATTGGTGTTGCTCAGCACGTAGAGCCGGTAGTCGCGGCGCAGCTCCTCCAATGCAGCGAGCCGTTCGACCGGAACCGGCATCAGGAAAAAGCCCAGCCACGCTTCGCGTGCTTCGGCGTAACTCACCTCCCGACCGGCGCATTCGCTCAGACGCCGGATGAACTCGTCGGCTCCGATCTGTCCGCTTTCGAGCGCCATGAAGAAGTCGCGCTGATGGTAGCTGTCCAGATACTCCGTCGGATTTTTCAGGCCGACACGTTCGAACGCCGCCAGCGCCCGCGAAAATTCGAAGTCGGCGATAACGCCGCCAAAGTCGAAAACCAGATTTTTAATCATACCTTCAATTTTAGAAAGGCGAATGTATATAAATTCCGGCAAATAAACAAACGGAGCGCTCCGCTTCGGGCAGGAACGCAGGTTTCGGGTGAGGATTTTCGCAATGCGGCAGCCGTCAAACAGGACGATCCACACACGAATACGGCCGCCCGCAGGCGGCCGTAGATTCCGATGGCAAACCGGATCAGCACCGCAGCGGTTCGTAGGGAAGTCCCCACGCTTCGGCCACCGAGCGGTAGACGACCTTTCCTTCGACGATGTTCAGACCGAGCCGCAGCTCCTCGTTCTCGGCGCAGGCCCGCTGCCACCCCTTGTCGGCCAGTTGCAGCGCATAAGGCAGCGTGGCGTTGGTCAGCGCGAGCGTCGACGTATAGGGCACCGCCCCGGGAATGTTGGCCACGCAGTAGTGCAGAATGCCGTCGACATAGTACACGGGGTCTTCGTGCGTCGTGGGACGCGACGTCTCGAAACAGCCGCCCTGATCGATGGCCACGTCGACCATCACCGTACCCGGCTCCATCTCTTTGAGCATATCTCGCGTCACCAGCTTCGGCGCCTTGGCGCCCGGAATCAGCACCGACCCGACGACCAAATCGGCATGTTTCAACTCCTCGCGGATATTGTATTCGGATGACATCAGCGTCTTGACGTTCTTGGGCATCACGTCCGCCAGATAGGTCAGCCGCCGCAGCGACACATCGCAGATCGTGACATCGGCGCCCGTACCGGCTGCCGTACGCGCCGCCGCCGTTCCCACGACGCCCGCGCCGATGACGAAGACTTTCGCCGGCTTCACACCCGGCACACCGCCCAGCAAAATGCCCTTTCCGCCGCGCGGTTTTTCGAGGAAATACCGTCCCTCCTGCGCAGCCATGCGGCCTGCGACCTCCGACATGGGAATCAGCAGCGGCAGCGAACGATCGCTGCGCTCGACCGTCTCATAGGCGCAGCATACGGCGCCCGATGCGACCATCGCCCGCGTGAGCGGCTCGCTGCTGGCAAAATGGAAAAAGGTGAAAAGCAACTGTCCCGGACGAACCAGCTTATACTCGGGTTCGATCGGCTCCTTGACCTTGATAATCATCTCGGCGGCCGCGTAGACCTCCTCGATGGTGGGCAGTAGCTTCGCCCCGACGGCCAGATACTCTTTATCCGCGAATCCGCTGTCGACACCGGCGCCGCTCTGGATGTAGACCGTATGCCCGCGCCGAACAAACTCCATAGCTCCGGCCGGCGTGAGAGAGATACGATACTCATTGTTCTTAATTTCCTTGGGAATCCCGACGATCATAACGATAAGTTTTAATTTTACGAAGGCAATTTAATGAAATTAAAAACAAAATCCAACATTTTTATTAGAATTTATAACTTATCGTCAGCGTCGCACTTCGACCGTAAGCATAAAGCAGGCTCGCAGGGAACGGGCGATAGAAGGTCTCGGCGCCGCTGCGCAAACGCCGCACCCGATCGGACTCGTAAGCAGAGTAGACCGTGCGGCGGTCGTCGAGCAGATTGCGCACCGACAGCGTGACCGATAGCCGCGATGCGCCCAGCCGCCACATCCTGCCTGCCGAAACATCGACCGTAAAGGAGTCGTCCAGCCGTTCCTGACCGGTGAACAGCGCGAAGGTCTCGGGCGAATCGGAGGCCTGATTGGCCACACGCGAGGTGCGGTAATGGAACGACGGCGCGACCCGTCGTCCGCCGACCAGCGACGCATCGGCCGAGAAATACCATCCCGAACGGCCGAAGTAATGCACGCCCACCGTCGCGGCCAGCGAAGCCGTACCGCCGGGACGAAGACCGCTCATGTAACTCGTAACCCCTTCAGCGCGAAGTTCGTTGCCCGAATCGGTGTAGAGCCACACCGAGGGATTCGTCGCATAGGTATGGCTGCCCGCCTCAACGGCGGCCGTGAGGCTCCAATTCCAAGTAAGGCGGAGTTTCGCAGCGGCCTCGACGCCGTAATCGAGCCGGCCAATGCCGCGCACCGTCATGTCGCAGTATTCGTAGGCCAGATCGTCGAAGAAACGGGTCGTTCGGATTTCGTCCCGCGTCGCGGCAAGATACCCCGTCACCCGCAAATCGAACGCACCGCCCGTGCGGACGAATCCCAGTTCGGCTCCGTAGCGATGCGACGCAGCCGGATCATCCACCGTGCGATTGTTGTAGAGCGGCTGCAAAAACAGATCGTCGGCAGCGGGCGTTGCGGCCGACACCGCCGCCGAAGCTTCGAGATAACTGCGGGGCGAAAAGGCGTAACCGACGCTCGCCCGCAAGACATAAGGCGTGAAGTGCAGCCGACGGGAGTGTCCGTAGGAGCCATCGCCCGGAAATAGCTCCTTCTCATAATATCCGCGCCGCCGGACGACGCATTGGCCGACGCTCACGCCGAAAGCCGCCATCCACCGATCCGAACGATAACGCACCACGGCATCGGCCGCGACCTCGCTGCGAACCGTGCGATAGTCGTAACCGAAACGGTCGCCCTCGCCCACCGTCCGATCGGGATGGCGCAGATCGTTTTGCAGACGGTTGGAATAGGTCGCATCGTCGAGCAGGAAGTGGTCGATGTCGGTCAGACGATCGGCGCCCAGCAGATCGCATAGCTCTTTATACCGGCGTGAGGCGTCGTAATCGGCCCGCAGGGCGCAGACGACGCTCAGCTGCGGGTCGATCTCGGTCTCGGTGCAGATCGCCGCCTGCACCCGCAGGGGACGTTCCACCCGCTCTTCAAGCGCATAAAGCGCTTCACAGTCGGGCTGCATCCGGTTACGGCGGTAGAGTTCCTCCCAATCGATCTGCGTATACCGTTCGTCGCCCGTGCGCCATGCAGCGTCGACGGCATCGAACGCCGTGCCGGTGAAGTAACTGGGCAGGTAGTGATAGTTGTCGGGGCGGGGCGTCGAAGCGTCGTACCACGCCAGCGAACTCTGGCGCCGGATACCGGCTTCGACAGCGGCGGTCGCTTGCAGGCGCGTCGAACCGCCGATCCCGCCGCGATAGGCGACGGCGCCCAGCGGCAGCAATTCGCGCCGTACTCGGCTGTTGCGCACATCGCCGGCCTGACGGCCCCACGCAGGATTGTAGTAGTTCGAACCCCGCAGCGCAAAAGCCTCCTTCGTAGAGGAGGAGCGGAGCCCGCGCTCCGCAAACGGCACGGCGAGCAGTATCGCCCAGCATCCGTCGTTTTTCGTGCGGCGGCCGATGCGCAGAGCAGCCGTCGACTGCCGCGTATAGACCCCGTCGACGAGCGGGTCGCGTCCGAAACGTCCGTCGGCCGTTACGGCCAGACTCCACCTGCGAGGCAGTTCCACGGCCAGCGCAGCCTCCGCGCCGGCCCGGTAATTGCGGGTCGCCGCACGCAGTGCGAACACGCCGCCCTGCATCGGATCGTACGCGGTGAGCGACACCGCCGTCGCTCCCGCTCCCGCATCGAGCATTCCGACCTGCGGATACGAACCCGCGGCATATCGTGATTCGGCCTGCAAACGTCGCAACGCCGCGAGATAACGCCACGACACCTTCACGCCGTCCAGCAAAACAGGCGACAGCGCGAAATCTTCGCCGCGCCGGCGATAGGAAACGGCCGAAAAACGAAACGCCGACACCTCTGCCCAAAGATCGCCCGCCTGCTGCACCGCACGATAAAAAAGCAGCGAATCGCTCTCCAGCTCGGGTCCTCGTTCCTCTTCGTACGGCACAAAAGGATAGTAGATTTCCTCGTCGTAGGTCTGCGCACATACGTCCGAAAAGCACAATATTAAGATCGAACAAAGTATTTTATCGAATAATTTCACTATTTACGCGTCCTATTTTACCACAAATATACTCTTTTCCCCGATTATCCGCACCTCGAGGGGGGGGGTATTGCATTTTTGAAAAAGAATCGATACATTTGTCGGAAACAATCCGCAAAGATACTCTGCGCAACATCCCAACCGGCGCACCGTACCGAGTACTACACCTATCTGAATGAAAAAACAAAAGTTTCTCTTGCTGCTGTTGTCGATCCTCCCTCTGAGTATGTATGCACAGCAGAAATTCCTGCTGCGCGGCCAAGTCGTCGATGCAGCGAACAACTCCCCCGTAAGTTTTGCCACGACGGCCCTGCTGCGCGATTCGACAGCCGTCGCAGCCGCAGCAGCCGACGCACAAGGCCGATTCGAACTCGCTGCGGCAGCTCAGGGAGACTATCAGCTCCAAATTACGATGGTCGGTTATAACCCCGAAACGCAGTCCGTCACGCTCCGCGACGCTGCGACCGACGTCGAGACGATCCGCCTGCGGCAGGGCGTAGATATCGATCAGGTGACGGTTACCATCCAGAAGCCGCTCATCACGGCCGACGCCGAAAAGATGACCTATTCGGTCGAAGACGATCCTCAGGCCGCATCGTCGACGCTCGAAGAGATTCTGCGCAAGGTGCCGCAGCTGACCATCGATGCCGAAGGCAACGTGAAACTCAACGGGCAGAGCGACTTCAAGGTGCTGGTCAACGGCCGCTCGTCGGCGATGTTCAAGAATTTCAAGGACGTGATCCGCAGTATGCCGGCCTCGCAGATCAAAAAGATCGAGGTCATCACCGAACCCTCGATGAAGTACGACGCCGAAGGTGCGGGCGGTATCATCAACATCATCACCGCCCGCAAGGAGTTCGACGGCTACAACGGCAGCCTCAACTACAATACGGGATTGGACCACCGGCGGAACTACGGCGGTGCCACGCTCTCCGTCCAGAAAGGCAAGTTCGCCGCATCGCTTCAGGCCTTCTTCTTTTCGATGAATCAAAAAAACCGCCCCTCTACCTCGGAGAGCTGGCAGGAGAACTACACCTCCGAGGAACAGCGTTACCGCACCTCCGAATCGACCGGCTACGGGCGGGGAAACAACGAATACGTCTCGCTGAATCTGAGCTATCAGCCCGACACGCTCAATCTGATTACGCTCGAAGGCTCGCTCTGGAACGGCGGATGGAAAAACTATTCGGACGCGCAGCAGCGAATGCTCGACAGCGAGGAGAATCCGACTGTCGCGTACGACACCCATGACTATAACAGCTATCCCTACACGGGATTTCAGGTCGGCACCAACTACGAACGGCGCTTCCGTAAACCCGAACATACGCTTACGGTCTCGGATATGGTCGAGATCGACCCCGACAAAGGCTACAACCTCGTCACCTACGACGGCGTGCTGAACTACCCCTCCTCGCAGCTCTACAAGCGTCATACGAGCCGGAGCGTCACAAACACCGTCCAACTCGACTACTACAATCCGATCATAAAGCACCACTACATCGAAGCCGGCGGCAAATACATCTACCGGATCAACAAGGGTTATCAGAACGAAATTCCGTGGGTCGACCCCGAAGGGTTCGATCCTGCGAACATGACTAAATACAACGACCTGCGGCAGCGGCAGCAGATTCTCTCGCTCTATTTCGGTTACGGACTGAAATTCAAGAAGGTGTCGGCTCGCGCAGGCGTACGTATGGAACGCACGTGGAATCATGCCGACGCCGACAACAGCAGCGAGGGCATCTACGACTACGGCAACCGCCTGCTGAACTTCATCCCCTACCTCAGCTTCACCTACAAGCCCCACGACGGACACAACATCTCGCTTTCGTACACCGAACGTCTGCGCCGCCCTTCGATCTCGATGCTCTCGACCTACTTCGACGACAGCGATCCCTACAACACCTCGCGGGGAAACCCCGATCTGAAAGCGTCGACGACACATGCGCTATCGCTCAAATACAACTATTTCTCACCCAAATGGAGCGGCACGTTCACGCTGTCGGGACACCTGTCGAACGACGGCATCTCGAGCTGGACGAGTGTAAACGGCGAAGGCGTCTCGCATACGACGTACAGCAACAACGTGCACTCGCGCACGGCCAGCGCACGGCTGTCGATCAACTACACCCCGTCGGAGAAATTCTCCTTCGCGTTGAACGGTCGGGGCGGATACAACCACTACCGGCTGCCCGAGGAGGATATCACCACCGAAGAGTTTACCTTCGACCAGAATCTCAATATGAACATCGGGCTTTGGAAAGCCGCCACCGTTTCGCTGGGCGAAGGATACAACAGCGGCAGTGCGAATCTGGGACGTAAATCGGGCGATTACTTCTACTCTTACGCGACCCTCTCGCAGAAGTTCTTCAAGAAGAAACTGCAACTTTCGGTCAGCTGCTACAATCCCTTTACCAAATACCAGACATACAGCTCTACGGCACAAACCCCGACCTACCGCTCGCAATACCGCAGCCGCCGCGAATCGCGTCAATTCTCCGTCGGCGCCTACTGGCGGTTCGGAAAGCAGAACGTCGAAGTCAAGCGCACCCGCAAGTCGATCTCCAACGACGATACGATGGACAGCGGAAACAAGCAGGGCGGCGGCAATCAGTAAATCGACCGGACCGCCCGATCGGAGCAGCCTGAGTTTTGAATGCAGGCCGGCATCGTCTGGGAATCGATCCGAAAAAGGGGAGCGTCCGTTTTTGGCACACCCTTTTTTCGGACACAACTTTTGTGATTAGGAAAAATAGTTGATTGAT
>URRP01000054.1 GCA_900550375.1 uncultured Alistipes sp.
CGGGCGACGGCTGCGCTTGTGCCGCAGAGGTACTGCTGAGCAGTACCGCGGCGAGAAGAAGGGGAAGTAGTTTCTGCATCATGGAATTATTGGTTAAGAAAGTTCGTATTGTAAATATCGACGCGGCGCCGCAGCCGTTCGAGCCGTTGCGGTGAGGCGGAATCCACTGCGTAAACAGATGGAAACATTCGGATTGCAACTGATTACCGAGCTGCAACCCCGCCGCTTCATGCGGCGGGGTACAGTCTACGGTAATTTCGGGACGGATTATTCTCCGGCATCGATCAAAACGGGTTCGAATTCGGACACCGATACCAGATTCGTGCGGTTGGACTCGGTCAGCTTCAGCCGCAGGTAGCGGCCCGTACCGAGTACCAGCTCGCTGCGGAAGTCGCCGACTACCGTCGTGTTGCTTTTGTCTCCGAAGTCGAAGAACTGCGCGGGCATCCATGACTCGCCGTCGTCGGACAGCTCGATCCAACCCGCTTTCAGGTCGGTGACATAAGTGCCGGTGCGGCGGGTAAGGGTCATGCCGGCGTAGTGGCAGACCTTGCCCAGATCCCAGTCGATGGTCACGGGCAGCACCTTGATATCGCCTTCGCCGCTGTTGTTGTAGCGAGATTCGTACATCGTCGAAGGGAGACCGTCGGTGATCAATTCCGGGCCCGCGTTTGTTTTCCATGAACTGCACGCTACGAGTATCCAGTTGTTGCGGTCGCTGAAAACGGGGTTGAGCGCGATGTGATAAAGTACCGTATTGTCGTCGCCGATTTGGAATTTGGAGTTGCTTTTCAATTGGACGGCCAATGTATAGAAGCGGTCGGGAGTGAGCTGCGACTTGTCGATCTCGAAATGGGATACCGCTTCGCGCTTGCCCGCCTCCAGCTGCGCCGGCGTAAAGGAGACGGCGGCGGCCGGAATCGGGAGGTACTTTGTTCCGTGGGCGGCATTGTAGGCGTCGAGTACTTCGTCGCCGTAGACGTATTCGGTCGTGGTCTCCCATTTGTTGTCGAACTTGACATACGCGGTGAAGTCGAGCGTCGAGGAGGTGCCCAGATCGCATTCCACAACGCCGGCATTTTTGGCCAACACCTCCGTTTCCAGCATCTTGGGATTGATGAAGATGACGTCGAGTTCCTTGTTTACCGCGGATGCGGAGGAGGAGAGACGCAGCGGAATCACGTAGGAGGTCAGATCGCCGAGCTGCTTCAGTCCGGTGCAATCGAGCTGCACGGTGAACGCCGTCGAGGGATGGTCGGCGTCGACCGATCCGGCGGTGTTCACCAGCCGGTAACAAGCGGGATCGAGTGCTGTGTAGGCGGTGCCGTTCGCTTCGTTATAAGCTGCCAGCGCGTCGTCCGACACCCCGATTTCGAGTTTTGAGGGCGTGACGGTATATCCGCTGCTGAAGGCGCGGAAGGTGTAGTCGCTGGTCTCCTCGACATCGTAGAAATTGGCTGTTTGCAGGTCGTTGTTGAGCAGGTAGACGACCGAATCCAGCAGATTGTCGTCGCGATGATCCGCTTCGCAGCCGCCGAGCAGCAACGCTCCGGCGATAGGTATGATGAGCTGTTTGAGTTTCATAATTGTTTGAATTGATTAGGGTTACCAACCGTAGTTCTGCGTGCATTTCACACGGTCCAGCTCCTCCTGTGAGATGGGGAAGAGGTAGCCGCGCTGAGTGAATCTGCGATGGCCGTCGCGGGCGCTGTCGTGTGCACAAAGCGTGCGCTTCCAGAAATCGCCGTTGGGCTTGTGGTCTTTGGCGTCGACATTCATGCCGTACACGTCGCCGTGTTCCGTCTCGGCCGTCATCCATGTGCGGATGTCGAAGTAACGGAGGTTCTCGTAGCACAATTCGACGTGACGTTCGCGGCGGATCAGTTCGCGCATCAGCGGCTGGTTGTTGACCGCCTCGGGATAGACCTCTTCGATATCGGGGACGCCCGCGCGTTTGCGTATCTTGTTCAGATAAACAATGATGTCCGTATTTGCCGGATCGTATTCGTTGAGCGCCTCGACGTAGTTGAGCAGAATCTCGGCGTAACGGATGATCGGCCAGTCGAGATACCCCCACGTCGCAACGTCGTATTTATCGCCGTTGGTGGCCGTGTCGCGCGTATAGTCGATGAACTTGTGGGCCAGATACCCCGTGGCCGTGTAGTTCTGCTGCGTGGCGCCGTATCCCGAATTGCCGCCGTTGTAGAACTGGATGTCGGCCTTCTTCACGTTGCCGCTGTGCCATGTCATGCCGCTCCAGAAGACATTGATGTAAAAACGCGGTTCGCGGTTCTGGTACATCGCGCTGGTATTCGCCAGTTTGTCGCCGTAGATCGGATGCGTGAAGGTCGAGAAACCCGATTCACTGTACCCTGCGTCGGGATCGATGATCGGCTGCGTCTGGTCGCCGCCTTCATATCCCGTGATCGGGTAGCGGCCGTTTTCCATTGCGAAGGCGTCGACCAGTTTCTGCGTCGGGGCATAACTGCCGTAAGCGCGGGTTCGAGCGGAACGCGGCGTCGTGGAGACTCCCCAGTTGTAAGCGTTGACCAGATAGGTGAAGATGCGTTCGGTGGTGCCGTTGACCGGACCGACCTTTGTATAGAGGTCGTGCATACTCGTATAGGGGTCGGTACCGTCGGCACCGATCAGTTCGTAGATGCCCAGATCGATCACATCCTTCGCAGCATGTGCGGCCGCCTCCCACTTCTTCTCGTCGTAAACGGCAGGGAAGAGCGGATTGCCGTATTTGTCGATCACGTTTTTGTAGAGGTCGTTGCCGTTGAAGAGCTTGCGGGCCGAGTAGAGCAGCATCCGCGAACGGATCGCCAGTGCGGCGCCTTTGGTGGCGCGGCCGTAATTGGCCGTTTCGCCCGTCCATACGTCGGGCAGGCCCTTGCTGGTCTCGTACAGTTCGTCCGTTACGTAGTTGATGCACTCCTCCCACGAGTCGCGCTCGCGTTCGTCCAGCCCCTCCTGCGTGAAGTCGGCCGGATCGTCGCCGATGAGGAAGACGGGTCCGTAGGCGGACATCAGCTGCGAATAGTAGTAGGCGCGCAGGAAGCGGGCTTCGTTGTAGTGGTAGTTCTTGTCGACATCCGACATTTCGGGGCATTCGAAGACATGCTGCATGAAGTAGTTGGCTTCGCGAATACCTTTATACAGGTTATTGTAGGTCTTGCTGCGGTAGAGATCGTTGCTCGGATTCCACGAGTCGTAGTTGATGAGCGAATAGTTTCGACCGGTGAATACGATCGACCCGTCGTCGTCGCAGCACGACCATGGCAGAGCCTGACCGCTTGGGTCGCTGTAATTGGCCTGATAGCCGTAAACGTTGGTCAGATACTGTTCCGTGGTTTTCGCTTTCTGGAAAATCTGCGCCGCGGTCAACGGCTCGTCGGGTTGCCGGTCGAGGTAGTCGTCGCAGGCGGTGAACGAGACACCGGCGATCAGGATCGACACGAATATTCTCAGTATGCTTTTCATAGTCATTGTCGTTTGATTTAGAAGCCGATCGTAAGACCGATGTTGATGATGCGGTTGTTGGGATAGTTCGTGGCGCCGGTCTGCAAGTCGGGATCCCACAATTTGAAGGGGCTGAACGTAAGCAGGTTCACACCCGAAAGATAGATGCGCATATTTTGCATGGCCATCTTCTGGGCGATGCGCTTGGGCAGCGTATAGCCGATTTCGAGGTTTTTCAGACGCATGTAGCGGCCATTGGCCATCCAGAACGTGGAGCTTTGGTTATTGTTGTTGTTCGTTCCGATGAAGAGGCGCGGATATTTGGCGTCGAGCCGCTCGGGTGTCCAGTAGTTGTCATAGACGTCGGTGAAGAGGTTGGCTTCTCGGCTGTTGCGGGCGATGAAGCCCTGCGTCTGGTCGGTGCGCGTCGAGAAGCTGACGTGGCCGACGCCTTGGAAGAAGGCCGAGAAATCAAATGCCTTCCATTGCAGCGAGAATCCGAAACCGTAGACGATCTCTGGAATGTTTGTGTAGCCGATCGGCTTGACGTCGTTGGGGTCTACTACGCCGTCTCCGTTCAGGTCGAGGTACTTGATATCGCCGGGTTCCACGTCGCCGAACGTCTGCTTTGGCCATGCGTCGATGTCGTCCTGATCCCGAAACAGACCGGCGGCGACCAAGCCGAAGGACTGGTAACGAGCTTGTCCCGTGCGGTTCATATAGAGGTATTTCCAGTCGGGTTGATCCTGATCGACGATCATATTGCGGGCATAGGTGAAGTTACCGCGTACGGTCAGATGAACGTTGTTGCCGATGGGCTGGTGATACTCCAGCGAAGTGTCGACGCCGCTGTTGCGCATCCGGCCGATGTTCACCCACGGCTGGGTGCTCAGACCGACATATACGGGGATCGTCGACCGTTGCAGGAAGATGCCTTCGCGCTTCTCTTTGAAATAGTCGACCGAGACCTTCAGCTTGCTGAACAGCGACAGGTCGACGCCCACGTTGAATTTGTGCGCCTCTTCCCATCCGACGTTAGGGTTCGCCCAGTCGCCGAGCCGCGTGCCGGCGTAGGTCTGGGTGCTCGTGCCGAAGTTGTAGGAGTTGCCCGCAACGACCGTTTCGTTGTAGATGAAGCGGCGCACGTTGTCGCCCGTGCCGATCCTGTCGTTACCCACGATACCGTAGGAGGCCTTGATCTTCAGCAGATCGACCACGCCCCGCAGCGGCTCGAAGAATTTCTCGTTGGAGATGACGTAGCCGGCGGCCACCGACGGGAAGAATCCGAACCGTTTGCCCGGCGAGAAGTTCTCCGAACCGTTGTAGCCGAAGTTCCCTTCGATGAAATAGCGGTTGTCATAATTATAGGTGATACGGCCGGCGATGCCCTGATGCCGGTAGGGAAGGGCCAGTTCGGGCTGCGTCTTGTCGATTCCCACGTTGTTGCGCTGCGATTGCTGATAGAGGAACAGCGCCGAGAGGTCGTGCTTGCCGAAGGTGCGCGCCCAGTTGATCGACGCCTCCAGATAGACCGAACGGTAGCCGTTTTGAGACTCGGCGTAGGTCAGGTTGTCGGCGCCGACGACCGTTTGCGCCAGTTGCAGGTTCCCCTGCTCGTCGCGGCCGCTGGCCATATACTGCGGGGGCGTCTTGGTGCGCGCCAGATGGTTGTAGTTCTTGGCGTCGAACGAGCCTTTGACGGTGACGACCAGTCCCTTGGTCACCCAGTCGCCCAGATCTTGCGTGAGCGAGAAGAGCGACTGCGCCGTGTTGTAGAATTTCTCTCGGTAGCCGGTCTGCGTCAGCAGCACGTAGGGGTTCTCGCCGTTGTTGGCGCCCGGACCGGGCAGCGAACCGTCGGAATAGACGGCCGGAAAGACGTTGGGCGCCGATTTGACCGCATAGTTCCAGATTCCGGTACCGCCGGTGTTGCTCGCCGTCGTTCCCGGTTCGTTCTTACGTTCGAAGGTCGTGGCCAGATTGATGTTGAGTTTGGTGTATTTGTGGAGCTGCACCTCGACGTTGGAGCGGAAGTTGAACTTGCGGTAGAAGACCGAGGTGTTGTACTCCTTCAGGTTGTCGCGGGCGAACAGGCCGTTCTCGTTGTAGAAACCGCCCGAAACGTAATATTTGGCCGTGCTGCCGCCGCCCGTGACGTTGACGTTGACGCGCTCGTTGAACGAGAGGTCTTTATAAAGGTAATCGACCCAGTCGACGTTGGGATAGAGGTCGGGATCGGAGCCGTCGCGGTATTTCTGAATGACTTCGGGCGAGTAGACCTCGCTGCCCGCAGCGGCGTTCCACAGTTCGGCGAACTGCACGGCGTCGAGCATGTCGGGAACTTTGGTCGGCTGCACCATGCCGGCTTCGAAGCGAATGTTGATCTGAGGTTTGCCGATGACGCCCTCGCGTGTGGTGATGAGGACCACGCCGTTGGCGCCGCGTACGCCGTAGATGGCCGTCGCAGCGGCGTCTTTGAGGATCGAGAAGTCCTTGATGTCCTCGATATCGACCAGATCCAGATCGCGCTCGATGCCGTCGACCAGCACCAGCGGTGTGGTGCTGCTGCCGAAGGTCGAGATACCGCGAATCCAGAAGGTCGAGCTGGCGCCCGGTTCGCCCGAACGCTGTACCGAAATCACACCGGCCAGCTGACCGGCCAGATTATTCGATATGTTGGCCGTCGGCATACGGATGTCGTTGACCGATACCGTGGCGATCGAGCCTACGACGCTGGCCTTCTTCTGCGTGCCGTACCCCACGACGACCACTTCGTCCAGTTCGTTGCCGGCTGAGAGTTCGATCACCTTGGGAATATCGGTGACGGGAAACTCCTGCGTCTGATACCCGATGTAGGAGACGGCGATGTAGCCGTAGTGCCCTGTAAAGGTGTAGTCGAACGCCCCGTCGACATTGGTACTCGTACCCAGCGCCGAATCCTTGACCCAGACCGTCGCGCCGATGATCGGCTCCTTGGTCGCGGCGTCGATCACGTGGCCGACGATGTGGCGTGTCTGCGACTCCTGCTGCGCAGCCTCGGCGCGCGGCTGCTCCTGCTTGAGGATGATCGTGTTGTACCGGATCACGTAGCTGATGCCCGTGCCGCGGAGTGCGTCGGCGAGCAGCTCTTCGACATTATGTTTCGAGCGGTCGACCTTGACGGCGATGTTGTCGGCCAGATTTCCCTGATAGGAGATTCTGTAAGAGGTTTGCGATTCAATCTGCTGGATCAGCTCCTTGAGATTGGTCACATTCCCGATACGAATCGTGTTTTGCTGCGCCGTCTGTGCGGCATGGGTAAATACCCCCCCCCACGGGATCTGGAATGTCAGGCAGAGAAGCAACAATGCCCGGACAAGCCATGAACAGCGAAAATTCTGTTTCATAGACGAATGGTTTAGGTTAGATTGATTGGGTGAGTTGCGGGCTCCGGCATCCGGCCGGTGTCTGCTCTTTTCTTTCTCGGTCGTTTATTTATAGATGGTAATTTTGGCGTCGTTTTGAGAGAAGCGGGTGTCGGTCGCGAGCGTCAGGATTTCGAGGATGTGCCGTAGCGGCATATTGAAGTCGAGCGTGCCGGTGAAGAGAATCTCTCCGAGCGCTTCGCGGCCGAAGGCGATGTCGCAGTGGTAGTGGGTGCCGACGCTCTTGGCGATTTGCGACAGCCGGACGTATTGAAACGAACGCAGCTGCGCGTTGAGTTCCGCATCGACGTTGACTTCGCGCAGCGTCAGCGTCTGTTTGGCAGGGTTGTACGAAATCTTCTGTCCGGGACTCAGCGTCACCATCCGCTCTCCGGCATGGAAATCGACGACGCCTTCGACCAACACCGTTTCGATGTCGGAGCAGTCGAGGTAGGCTTTCATATTGAATTTCGTCCCTCGCACGACGGCTCGGGCGTCCTGTCTGGTTGCCACGGTGAACGGGGCGTCGGCTTTTTTACGGATGTTGAAAAAAGCCTCTCCGGCCAGATGCACCGTGCGGCCTTCGCTGCCGAAATCGGAGGCGTAGCGCAATTGCGAATGCGGCATGAGGCGTACGCTCGAACTGTCGGAGAGGAGGATCGTGCAGGCCTGCTCTTCGGCTGTGACCGTGCAGGTGCGGTCGTCGGCCGCCCGATGGGAGGAGAACAGTGCACCCGCGGTGAGAAGCCCTACGGCAAAGACGGCCGCATAGCGGACGAACGTGCGCAGGCGCAGCGTTTGCGTTTGGCGCTTGCGGGACTCGATGCGCCGCCGCAGTGCCTGCCATGCATAGTTGGGATCGACTGCGGCTGCGACCGACAGGCGTTCGCCCGTGAACAGGACGAAATAGAGTCGTTCCAGACGGAGGCGGTTCTGCACGGAGGCGTCGTACCACTGTTCGATTTGCGTTGAAGTCGAGGCGTCGAGTTTGCCCTCCAGAAACTCGATCAGCAGCGTATCGTCGATTTCGATCATAGACAATTGGGTTTTATACTAATACGACTGGGCAAAAAAAGTTACTAAGAGAAAAGGTTATTTTTCTCTTGTCCGAAACCGAAAAGGGGGTGCGGCGGGTTAAACGAGAGGACTGCGTCCGTGCATCGAGAGCAGCCAGAAGAGCAGCGGCAGGTAGTCCTTGAGCGCTACGCTGAGCAGGCGCAGCGCTTGAGAGATGTGGTAGTTGACCGTTTGCGGGGATACGCCGAGTTCGGCGGCGATCTGCTGGTGGGTCATTCCTTTTCGACGGCTCATCTCAAAGATGCGGCGCGTCTGTTCGGGAAGCTGTGCCAGCGCTTCGTCGTAGAGACGCGACAACTCCGAACCGAGGTAGAAGTCAGGGGACTCGAAATGCTTGGAGAAGCGCTCGGTCAATTGCCGGTGCACGCGCAGCCGGACGTTTTGGTGCGCGATCCGGTCGAGCGCCTTGTTGCGGACGATCATGAAGAGCAGCCCCTTGAGGGAGAGTTCTTCGAGCAGTTTGTCCCGATTTTCCCAGATGTAGAGCATCGTATCCTGCACGATATCTTCGGCGGCGGCGATCGGAACCCAGCGCGAAGCGAAACTGCACAGTCCGCGATAGTAGAACTTGTAGCAGGCTTCGAAACACGCCATATCGCCGCGGTTGAGTCGGTGGATGACCGCGCGGTTGTCGTTGATATCGTATTTGGAGCAGGAAACCATGAATATGCATTCGTGTACAACGGATGTTTTCGATCGGCGGAAGCAGAAGCTGCTGCAAGCTATGCTGCGCGCGGAAAACGTTTCGTCTGGAGTCCAAAGTTACGCTTTTTTTTGAAAAATCGTCGAAAGCGGAAAAAGAAAAGGTCTTCTGTCGGTCGCTTCCCGATGTCGGACCGGTGTTGCCGAACGTCCGGCGAATGCGAAAAAGGGACCCGTATGTCGGTTTCTGGAAAAGTTTTTGTATCTTTAGCTACGCCTTAGATACTGTGTCTCGGCAAAATCAAACGAAACGTTTGCTTCTGCGCTCGACTTTTCGTATCTTT
>URRP01000055.1 GCA_900550375.1 uncultured Alistipes sp.
TGCACTACACGATGGGCGGCATCTGGGTCGACTACAACCTGATGACCACCATCCCCGGTCTCTACGCCATCGGCGAGGCCAATTTCTCGGATCACGGCGCCAACCGTCTGGGTGCTTCGGCCCTGATGCAGGGTCTGGCCGACGGATATTTCGTGCTGCCCTACACCATCGGCGACTATCTGGCGCACAAGATTCAGGCTCCGAAGGTGAGCGTCGACACGCCCGCTTTCGACGAAGCCGAAAAGGAGGTGCGCGCGAAGATCGAACGGCTGCTGTCGATCAACGGCAAGCAGTCGGTGGACGACATCCACAAGAAGCTGGGTCATATCATGTGGGAGAACGTCGGCATGGCCCGTTCGAAAGAGTCGCTCGAAAAGGCGATCGTCGAGATTCAGGCACTGCGCAAGGAGTTCTGGAAGGATGTGAAGGTCGTAGGCAAGGCCGACGATTTCAACGTCGAGCTGGAGAAGGCGCTGCGTCTGGCCGATTTCCTCGAACTGGGCGAACTGATGGCCCGCGACGCACTCAACCGCGAGGAGTCGTGCGGCGGTCACTTCCGTGTAGAGCACCAAACGCCTGAAGGAGAGGCGGACCGCGACGACGAGCACTTCGTTTACGCCTCGGTATGGGAGTACACCGGCGAAAACGAGGTTCCCGAGCTGACGAAGGAGCCGCTCGACTTCGAATTCGTGCACCTTGCAAAACGTAACTACAAGGACTAAAGCCATTTGACGTTAAACTTTAAGATCAAGATTGCATTATGAATTTTTCATTAAAGATATGGCGTCAAAAGGACGCTAAATCGAAGGGCGACTTCAAAACCTACAAAGTCGAGAACATCTCGCCCGACACCTCGTTCCTCGAGATGCTGGACATCATGAACAACGACCTCGTACATGCCGGTGAAGAGCCGGTGGCATTCGACCACGACTGCCGCGAGGGAATCTGCGGCATGTGTTCGCTGCATATCAACGGCCATGCACACGGCCCGGAGCAGGCTGTAACGACCTGTCAGCTCTACATGCGCAAGTTCAAGGACGGCAGCACGATCACCATCGAGCCGTGGCGTTCGGCAGCGTTCCCCGTCATCAAGGACTTGATCGTGAACCGCTCGTCCTACGACCAGATCTTGCAGGCCGGCGGATTCATCTCGGTGCGTACCAATTCGGTGCCCGACGGCAACGCCATTCCGATCTCGGAGGCCGACGCTGAAGAGTCGATGGACGCCGCTTCCTGCGTAGGATGCGGAGCCTGCGCCGCCACGTGCAAGAACGGTTCGGCGATGTTGTTCGTCGCCGCCCGCGTGTCGTCGCTCGCAAAACTGCCGCAGGGCCGCGTCGAAGGCGCTCGCCGCGCGAAAGCGATGGTCGCCAAGATGGACGAACTGGGATTCGGCAACTGCACCAACACCGGTGCTTGTCAGGCCGAGTGCCCCAAAGCGATCTCCATCGCGCATATCGCCCGCCTGAACCGGGAGTTCCTGTCGGCGAAGTTGGAAGACTAAACCGACAGCTGCAATAGGTTGCGCCGCGGAAAATACCGCGGCGCAACTGTTTTACGGAGGGTGATATGCGCCGAAACATCTTTGTAGTTAAAAACAAAAAAGCGGCAGGATTCCCACGCTTCACTGCATTTCGCTCGGAATGACAACAGTATGTCATCCTGAGGAGGAATCCGTGAAGGATTCCGACGTGAGGATCGGAGCGCGTTCCGTTCGTAATGACAAAACGGATGATTCCCACCCTTCGTTTCACTGCGCTCGGAATGACAGGTTGTCATCCTGAGGAGCACCGTAGGGGCGACGTGAGGATCGACAGCTTGGAAACAGCGGCCGGTAAAGAGCAACAGCAGCGGACAGAAAAACAAAAAGCGATGACTCCCACGCTTCACTGCGTTTCGCTCGGAGAGACAACAGCATGTCATCCTGAGGAGGATGCGCCACGTATCCGACGTGAGGACCAGCCGCATTGTCGCTTGTATTCCTCAGCAGGCCGCAGACCTGCACAATCGCATGGCGAAAAGAGCGAAATCTGAGCGAACCCGGCAAAGAAATCCGATCAGCGGAAGCGGACGATTTCGGGACGCTCGGGCAGGTAACGGTACTGCTCCAGCCGTGTGCCGTTGGAAGCTTGGAAATAACGGCAGTCCGCCCAGCCGCCCTTGCCGAGCGCAACGCCCAGACGCAATTGGATCGTGCTGAAGATCAGCCGTTCGTTACGCAGGCGGATGCCGAATCCGAAGGTCGTATAAAAATTATTCTTAAAGATATTGGCATCGCGCCCCAGCAATCCGAAATCGGCGAATCCGAACAGCGCGATTCGGAAACCGAGCGGCTGATAGGGCGTGAAAAAGACCGTTTCGGTATTGAGCACCATGCGGTTGGTACACACCAAATCCTCTTTGAGCAGCGACAATCCGTCCTGAGCGGTAAAACGCAGCACCTCGTCCGACCCCTCGAGGCGGTTCCACCCCTGTGTATAGTTCAGCGATAGGAATTGACGGATGTGGCTGCGTTTCCAGATAAACAGCGGCGAGAACCAGCGCAGATTGACGTCCACCGCGCTCTGCGTCCACTGCCCTGTCGCGAGGTCGATGAAGCTTCCCAGCGAAAAGCCGCCCATCAGATACCCCGCACGGGTAAAACCTCCGACCTTGTAACTCAAACCCATATACATATCTTCGCCGAACTCCCTCCACGAATACCCTCCGACCAGCTCGGCCTTGTAACCGGTGGCCAGATACTCTCTGGTACCGAAGCCGTAGATCATATTGGTCGTATAGAACTTCTCGCGGTAGAGACCCAAGCCGAACAGCATGTCGTCGGTGTCGTGGAACGCCGGATTATATATCTTCGACACATCGGGCCGGCGTGAGAACCGCGCAAAACCGTAACGGGCCGTAAAGAAGATACTCGAACGGATCGGACGAATGTAGTGCGAACGCCCCGCCCAGACATCGAACCGCTTCGATTTCACCAGATCGGAGGTATCGCGGTCGACCAGATAGTATTTAGACTTGATTTCGTTGTAGGCGACTCCCAGCTCATAGTCGGTCGGAAGGATGAACTCCTTGCCGACGCCGATGCGCAGCTCGCTGTTGTAAAAGTCGCGGCCGGCCGAGAAATTCGCTTTATAGAAAGAACCCAGAAAGTTGGGAATATCGTAGGAGACGATATTTCCGCCGTAACCGAAATCGTTGCGGCTGAAATTGGTCGCGACGCTCAGGCGGTTACCCGTTCCGAAGAGATTGGCGTCGGAGAGTCCGATCATCGTCCGGCCCTCGCTGTGCAGCGCCGCGTCGGCACTGATCGTCCAACTGTCGCGGGAACGCAGCGTAACGACAACACGCGTCGAATCAAGGGAATCGGGCGCCAGTTCCAGCGTCGCATCCGAGATATAGGCGCGCGAACGGAGCAGCTGAAGGTTTCGCACCAGCAGCTCCGGTGCGATCGTATCGCCGGGTTCGAAGAGCAGGTCGCGCCGCAGTACCCGCTCGCGGGTCATCACATGCAGCTTGTTACCCGTCCGTTCGAGCCAATTGCCGTCCGCGTCGAACACCGGCTCCTGTGCAATAACCACCTCTCCGATCCGCCGGCCGGAGTAGCGGTCGAACAGCCGGCTTTCGTCCAGTACCCGCCCGTTGGCCGTCGTATCGAGCACGGGATTGACAAACAGCAAACGGTAGAGCATACGCGGTACGGCGCGCCGTGTGGTCTTCGAACGAATGCTGTCGTACAGACGCTGGTTACGCTGTTCGGCATTGCGGCGCAAACTGTCGTTGAGGCGCACCGAATCTCGCCGTTTCAGGTATGTACTGTCACAGGGCAGCCCCAGTTTCAGATCCTCCGCGTTCAGGCGGATCGTATCGGGACGCACCCCGTATCGGGGATTGGCACGCGGATACGTCTCCCGCGCCGGAACGAACGCCGGCAGCAGCGAAAGCAGCAACAACCCTATGCAACATTTGGAAAACATGCGTCGAAAGATAACGATTTTTCGCGAAGAAAAAGTATCGTCAGGCTCCACTTTCGGCCGCAGAGATCCTAATCGGCTCTATAAAGGCGGCTAATGACATGAAAGAATCCTACAAATCGAACCCTGTTTTCCGCAAGAATCCGGTTTTGCGGCGCGGCGCGTTCGATTTCGTTTATATCCCCTGACAAGAGCAATGAAATAGCAAAAATAGTCGGGGTTCGATTTGTTACCGCTACTTTTGTCGCGAGGTCTCGATCCTGCGCGGTCGATTCGGGGCATCCCTACTGAAACGAAATGGCGATTCTGAAAAATATTCCGAACCATGAAACGACAAGGATCTATTTCATACATCGGCGAACCGCTTTGCAGCAACGACCGCTTAGATCTCAGCACTGGACGACCCAATAATTAAATATATGGCAACCATAAAAGTAAAACTGAGATGCTCCTCCTCGCAGAGTAAAACCGGAACGATCGTTTATCAGATTACACACCAGCGTAAAACACGTCAGCTCACGACCCCTGTTCGGATACCGTCGGAAGAGTGGGATGCGCTCCGAGAACATCCGATCGTCACGCCGACCGGCTCAAAAGAGAACCGGTTGCTGCAACAACTTATAAATAGCGATCGGGAGATGCTGCAACGCATTATCCATACATTAGATACGCAGGAAGCAGATTATACTGCGAAGGATGTCATCGCTCGATTCCGCCTGTCGAAACAGCAGGTAACGGTGATGACCGTTATGCAACAGGAAATTCGGGATTTGATTCGGCAAAATCGTCTGGGAACCGCCCGCAATTACCAACGGACCTTGCGCAGCTTCATGAATTTTTCAGGAGATCGGGACATCTCTTTTACAGCCTTTACCGAACGTCTGATAGGCGAGTATAACAACTATCTCCAACAAAGAAACGTCGTCCGCAACACGATTTCCTTCTACATGCGCATCCTACGTGCGACCTACAACAAAGTCGTCCGAAAGTACCGTATCGAGCAGCTATTTCCATTTCAGAACGTTTATACCGGCATCGACCGTACCCGTACCAGAAAACGGGCAATCGACGAAGCGGCAATCGCCCGCATATACCGACTCGATCTATCCGACTCGGCATCCCTATCGCTGGCGCGCGATATGTTCATCTTCAGTTACTGCACGCGGGGTATGGCGTTCGTCGACATGGCCTATCTGAGAAACGGCAATGTGCAGGGTTCTGAAATCGTGTATACCCGTCATAAAACCGGACAGCAGTTGTGTATAAAGATCGAACCCTGTATTCAGGAGATCATTTCACGCTACTCATCGGTTTCCGAGCCGCCCTATCTCTTCCCGATCCTGACGACCGAAGAGCCGCACAAGGCCTTTTCCCAATATCAGACTGCGCTGAATTACTACAACCGTCAATTGAAAAGGCTGGCGAAACTGCTCAATATGGACCACCCGCTCTCCTCCTATACTTCCCGTCATAGTTGGGCGACAGCGGCCCGTAAACACAATGTCCACCTCTCCGTCATCAGCGCAGGCATGGGGCACAGCTCGGAACGGACTACTCAGATTTATCTTGCATTACTGGAAAATTCCGTGATCGATACGGCGAATCGAAAAATCACATCGGCCCTGAATAGGGTTGTCTCTACGTAAGAACCCGCCAAAACAAAAGGCCTTATGTATCCGATTGACACATAAGGCCTTTACTGTTTGCCGTTTCTCTTCTCAAAACGTTTCGGGTGGAAGAAGGGGCTCGAACCCTCGACCTCTGGAACCACAATCCAGCGCTCTAACCGACTGAGCTACATCCACCATTTCGATCCGCGAAGCCGCAACTCCGCAAATCGGTGTGCAAATGTAATATGTTTTTTTGGTCTGTGCAAGGATTTCGCCCGAAAATTATCGTGTGCGGAAGGAGCAGGCCCCGAAAAACGGAAACCCCTATTTTTGCCATACGCACACGGGACACAAGAGGGTCGAGCCGGATTTATTTCCGCCGGATCGGCCTTCAAGACGCGGACTTTTCCTACCTTTGGCTCCGCCGTAGATACTTCGTCTCGGCAGAATCAAACTGCGTTTGCTTCTGCGCTCGACTTTTCGTACTTTGGCTCCGCCGTAGATACTCCGTCTCGGCAGAAACAAACTGACGTTTGCTTCTGCGCTCGACTTTTCGTATCTTTGTTCGCAACGCACCAATTCAAGATGAAACGTTTCGGTATCCTTACTTTGTTTTTACTCGCTCCGTTACTTCGTCCGGCAACGGCCGGCGCACAGATCTATGCCAAACTCAACGGACTTTACGCACTCGTGGGCGTCATCAATCCCGCCGTGGAGTTCCGGCTCACCGATCACTCCGCCTTTCAGACCGAATTCGTCTACTCGCCGTGGCAGTCGATCCGCGTCGACGGCCAGAGCAAGCCGATGCACTTCGGCATCTTCCTCAACGAGTACCGCTACTATTTCAAGGGATATGCCCGAGGATGGTATGTCGGCGGCAATGTCGGCATGATGGCCTTCCGCATGTCGAAACCCTACATCGAAAACTGGGGCATCCACCTCGAAGACCGGTACAGCAAGGGCTACGGATTCATGTTCGGCGCCTGCGCGGGGTATGAACGGATCTTTCGCGAGCGGTGGGTTTTCGACGTTTTTTTCGGCTGGTCGTGGATGACGAGCTACTACAACGGTTACGACCTCGACGGCCGTACGCAGATGGAGCCTCACCGCCCCGTACAGCCGCTGCATCCCGATCCGTTCAACGGTTCGTCGGAGTGGTATCCCAACAAGATCGGCGTCTCGATCGGCATTCGTATCTACGACCCCGAGCTGCACAAACAGCGCAGCGAAGCACGGCGTCAGCGCAAGGCGGCGGCCCGCAACGCCTCGATCCAGTAAGAGACGCCGGATGCAATACGCTGTATCCGCCTCGCAAAAGCGTGTCAAAATGACAGCCCCGATCTGACAAAAAGGGCACAGGGTCTGCCAAAAACCGTTTGGCATATCAATTGTTGGAACCTTACACCGGAAACAGAAAAACAGACCGGCGCGGCGATACGGGCATCCGTTCCCGCACGATCCGAAAAGAGAGAAATTCTCAACAAATGTCAAACTAAAAATAGTAAAACTATGAACGTAAAACCCTTATCGGACAGAGTGCTCATTCTCCCGAATCCCGCCGAGGAGAAGACCGCAGGCGGACTCATCATCCCCGACACTGCGAAAGAGAAACCGCTGGCAGGCAAAGTCGTCGCCGTAGGTCCCGGTACCTCGGAGATCAAGATGGAGGTCAAAGTCGGCGACGAGGTGCTCTATGGCAAGTATGCCGGTACGGAGATCAACGTCGAAGGCGTGGACTATCTCATCATGAAACAGTCGGATATTCTGGCAACGTTGTAATTTCACCGATTCGTAAATCATTTCAAACTCCATAAAAACTATGGCAAAAGAGATCAAATATAATGTAGAGGCACGCGAAATGCTCAAGGAGGGTGTCGACGCGCTGTCGAACGCAGTGAAGGTCACGCTCGGCCCCAAAGGCCGCAACGTCATCATCGACAAAAAGTTCGGTGCTCCTCAGATCACCAAGGACGGCGTTACCGTGGCCAAAGAGATCGAGCTGGAGGACCCGATCGCCAACATGGGCGCACAGATGGTCAAGGAGGTAGCTTCGAAGACCAACGACAACGCCGGCGACGGTACGACCACTGCGACCGTTCTGGCGCAGGCGCTCATCGGCGTAGGTCTGAAGAACGTGACGGCGGGAGCCAATCCGATGGACCTCAAGCGCGGTATCGACAAGGCGGTGGCCAAGGTCGTGGAGTCGCTGCGCGAGCAGAGTCAGGAGGTAGGCAGCAATTTCGATAAGATCGAGCAAGTGGCCTCCATCTCGGCCAACAACGACCCCAATATCGGCAAACTGATCGCCGAAGCGATGTCGAAGGTCAACCAAGAGGGTGTCATCACCGTCGAGGAGGCCAAAGGCACCGACACCCATGTGGATGTGGTCGAGGGTATGCAGTTCGACCGAGGCTATATCTCGGCCTACTTCATCACCGACACCGAGAAGATGGAGGCACAGCTGGAGCGCCCCTATATCCTGATTACCGACAAGAAGATTTCGACGATGAAGGAGCTGATGGGCGTACTGGAGCCGGTGGCTCAGAGCGGCCGTTCGCTGCTGATTATCGCCGAGGATGTCGACGGCGAAGCGCTGTCGGCGCTCGTGGTCAACAAACTGCGCGGCACGCTGAAGATCGCCGCCTGCAAGGCTCCGGGCTTCGGCGACCGTCGCAAGGAGATGCTCGAGGATATCGCCGTACTGACCGGCGCGACCGTCATCTCGACCGATAAGGGAATGAAGATCGAGGACGCCGACCTCTCGATGCTGGGTACGGCCGAGAAGGTGACGCTCAACAAGGAGAATACGACCATCGTCGACGGCAGCGGTGTAAAGGAGGCCATTGCCGCCCGTGTAGCACAGATCCGCGCAGGCATCGAAGCCGCCACGTCGGACTACGACAAGGAGAAGCTGCAGGAGCGTCTGGCCAAGCTGGCCGGCGGTG
>URRP01000056.1 GCA_900550375.1 uncultured Alistipes sp.
CTCGGCAATGTTCAAATAAATTTGACATTGCCCTCGCTTATTCGTATCTTTGTTCCAATGAAACTGACGATTTTGGGTTCGGGAACCTCCCAAGGGGTGCCGGTGATAGGCTGCCGCTGCGAAGTCTGCTCTTCGCGGGACAGTCGCGACAACCGATTGCGTACCTCGGCGATGATCGAGGCCGACAGCGGGGCGCGCTTCGTGATCGATGCCGGTCCCGATTTTCGCTGCCAGATGCTGCGTGCGGGGGTAAGCCGGCTCGACGCCATCCTGCTGACGCACGAACACAAGGATCATACGGGCGGCATCGACGATGTGCGCGCCTTCAATTTCGTGGACTTCCCGCCATTGATTCGTCCCGTGGATATCTATGCGGCTCCTGCGACGGCCCGCGTCGTGCGCAAGGACTACGACTATGCCTTCGAAGAGGATAAATACCGTGGTGCGCCCGACATCCGGCTGCATGAGATCGACGTTCGACAGCCGTTCGAGATTGCGGGTGAGCGGATCGTGCCCGTTTCGGGACACCACTCCGAACGGTTCGAGGTGACGGGGTACCGCATCGGTCCCATCGCTTATCTGACCGATTTCAAGACGATCGCCGACACGGAGGTCGAGAAGCTGAAAGGGGTGGAGGTGCTGGTCGTCAATGCGCTGCGTTTCAGGACGCATCCTTCGCATTTCAATGTAGAAGAGGCGCTGGCGCTCATCGCCCGCGTCGCGCCGCGTCGGGCGCTGCTGACCCATATGTCGCACGAGATCGGACGGCACGCCGTGACGTCGGGCCATCTGCAGCAGGGCGTCGAACTGGCTTACGACGGATTGAAGATAAATATTTGAAGATATGGATTTTTTTAAGGGGAAAACCGCGATCGTGACCGGCGCTTCGTCGGGAATCGGCCGGGCGCTGGCCGAGTATTTCGCGGCTGCGGGCGCCAATGCAGTGCTCGGAGCACGGCACGAAGATGCGTTGAAAGAGATCGTCGAGGAAATCGTCGCCAAGGGCGGACATGCCGCCTATGCGGTGTGCGACGTGACGCGGGAGGCCGACTGCAAACGGTTGATCGACACGGCGGTCGGAACGTTCGGCGGGGTGGATGTGTTGATCTGTAACGCCGGCATCTCGATGCGGGCGCTGTTCGACGAGGTCGATCTGAGCGTATTGCACAAACTGATGGACGTAAATTTCTGGGGCTGCGTCAACTGTACGAAGTATGCGCTGCCCTACATTCAGCAGGCACACGGTTCCATCGTGGGCGTATCGTCGGTTGCCGGAATTCACGGGCTGCCGGGCCGCACGGGCTATTCGGCTTCGAAGTATGCGATGACGGGTTTTCTGGAGACGATCCGCATTGAAAATCGCAGGAAGGGTGTGCATGTGATGATCGCCTGCCCGGGCTTCACGGCTTCGAACGTGCGTTTCTCGGCGCTTACGGCCGACGGTTCGCAGCAGGGCGGGACGCCGCGCGAAGAGGGTAAGATGATGACGGCCGACGAAGTCGCCCGTATCATAGCTCGCGCTATCATTCGCCGCAAACGATTGTGTCTGATGGAATTTCAGGGGCGCGCCACGCATTTTGTCAAGAAATTCTGGCCGTCGCTGCTCGATAAGTTGTTCTATTGGTATATGTCCAAGGAGCCAGATTCGCCCTTCAAGTAGCGGAAAGTTCGATCCTGTAAGGGGGGGGGTATCGTCCGGCTGTAATCCGTTGAGATTGCGGCCGGGCACTGTTTTTGTTCGGGGAGGGTAAAACCCTTCTTCGTATGGAAACAAATGTTTTTGTTCGGGACAGCCGCCATGTCAAATACTGGTGGGTGTCGTTGATTGCCGGACTGCTTTCGATTCTGGTCGGCGTGCTCTGTCTGGTGACGCCCGACGCTACGCTCGTTGCGCTGTCGATGCTTTTTATTGCCGTGCTGCTCGTCGACGGCATCATGGACATCGTGCTGGCCGCCTCCAATAGCGATATGCTGCGCGGCTGGGGCTGGATGCTGGCCACCGGTGTTCTGGAGTTGCTGCTGGCCATCATGCTGATGGTCATGCCGATCGAATCGGTCGTGGGAACGCTGATCTATGTCGTCGGCTTCTGGATTCTGTTTCGTGCCTTCTGGGCATTGGGAGAGGCCTATGAGTTCCGACGCTATACCGACAGCAGCTGGCTGGTCATTCTGGCCGTGCTGGCGATTATCTTCTCCTTCTTTTTCCTCGTCAGTCCGGCGTGGAACGGCCTTTTCGTCGTTTCGATGATCAGCCTTGCCTTTTTCGCCTACGGAATTTACCGGATCACACACGCATTCGCCCTTCGTTCTTTGGAAAAGGAGTAGCCTTTTGGCTACTCCTTTTCGAGGCGTTATTCAGCATCGTCGAAGGCCGAGCCTTCGACGATGCGTTTCGTTTTATCGACGATAACGCGCACGCCGTGTCTGCGGATGATGAGCGTATCGCCCGTGATCTCCAACGCATCGGGGCCGGCATTGTGAAGTTGTAAATGCAGATGGGGAGCGCCGTCCCACCAAGTCCCGCAGTCGATGAGGTCCGGGTCGGGAGTAATGACCGTGTTGATTTCGGCCTGTTCGAACCGGTCGAAAAATGCTTGATAACAAGGGATCAAAGGACGTATCCGATGGTAGTTGTACAGATAGAGAATGGAGGTGTAGAGTGCGGCCGACAGGATTGCGGCATAGAGAATCTTATTGCTGGTTTTCATCGTTTCGTAGCTGATAAAGGTTATAGAATTCGGTAAACTCGGCCGGCGTGATGCCCAGCCTGCGCATCCGTGCGCCGAGTGCGGGCAGCTCCTCTTCGATAAAGCGGCGGCGCTGCTCTTCACGGATGCGCTGCCGTGCGCCTTCGGCGACGAAGTGTCCGATGCCTCGCGTGTTGTAGACGAATCGTTCGTTCTGTAATTTCTCGTAAGCGCGCATGGCGGTATTGGGGTTGACCTGCAACGTGGCGCTGCACTCCCTTACGGAGGGAATCCGTTCGCCCTCCGGCCACTGGCCGCTCAGAATACGCTCGCAGATCCACTCGTAGATTTGCAGCCAGATAGGCTGTCGTTCGTTGAATTCCATACGCGGCGGGTTATTTGAGTTGGTTTTCCCTGAATTTGAAGTAGCCTACCGTCCACATGACGCCGGTCATGATCCATAGACCTACTAAGCCCGGCAGTCCGCTGGAATAGTTCAACACCAGTGAATTTTGAGAATCGGAGCTCCAATATCTGGAAAATCCGAATTTACTGAGGGCGTAGCAGCTGCCGGAAAGATGAAGCTCCCCTCCGATGAGTTTCGGAAATACGGTTACGAGCGAGTATCCGATGAGCATCGTAGCTGCGGCCGCCAGACCGTAATTGCGTAGTACGTTATTGTGGGAGGCTGCTGCCGCGGCGAATGCAAGGGCGTGGATCGAACAGAACAAAAGAATGATTTTCGAGATAAAAAACTCCCTGTCGAAGATTTCCGGCATGGGCGTTTCCCTCCAGCCGAACAGATATCCCAGTACGAGGGCCGTTGCGAAGACGAGTAAAAACCAGACGAATCCTCCGATCAGCGAGTTAATCCAAGCGAAGGCGAATTGTTCGTTGTCGTTCATCGGAAGCGTCCGCGCGATCGCCGAGACCCGATTGTTCCACCTGTCGCGTAAGGTGCGCCAGACGCTCAGGGCGGCGGTTATCGACAGCCCTTGCATGAATGTCATATATTCGACTCCAGAGGATTCGGTGCGGAACCAGAAGAGAATGTAGGCCAGCATTAACGCCGAAAAGCTCAGGTAAAACAGGTAATTTTCGACATAATATTTTCTGAAACGGAGCCACTGACGGCTCCATACGGTGGTGTTATTCATGGTCGGCGGCGTTTGTGTGAAACAATGCGTGTATTTTTTCGCGCCGGGCAGCGGCAGCCTGAAAAAGCATCTCCAGCGAGAGACGGCTCTCCGAGCCGGCGGCGTTGCGGACGACGCCCTGCCGTCCGAATGCCGAAGGATCGGTGTAGAGCGCCTCGTCCTCCTTGTCGATCGTACCGAAGTACAGCGTATCGGTGATGCGGTCGGCGGTGGCGTTCAACACGATTCCCGCTTGATCCAGAATGACGACATTGTCGATCAGATTCTCCACGTCGCGTACCTGATGGGTCGAGAGAACGATGCAGCGATCCGGCAGTGCGTATGCGGTAAGGAGGCGGCGGAATGCGCTTTTCGAAGGAATATCCAACCCGTTGGTCGGTTCGTCGAGCAGCAGGTTGCGCGTATTGCAGGCCAGCGCGAAAGCGATGATTCCCTTCTTACGCTGTCCCATCGAAAGCTTGTCCATCCGATGCGTGGGCGAGACCTCCAACTGTTCGCAGTTGCGGACGAACTCCTCGAACGAAAAATCAGGATAAAAAGGTGCCGTGATATTTACGTAACGTTGAAGTGAGATTTGGGGCAGTTCGAACTCCTCGGGGACGAAAAGCAGGTTGGCGAAGAGTGCTCTTTCGCGGCGTCGGCTTTCGATCCCGTCGACCGAAATCGAACCGGCGGTAGGGTACAGCATCCCGCAGACGAGTTTGAGCAGTGTACTTTTGCCGATGCCGTTACCTCCGAGCAGTCCGTGAATGTGACCGTCGTGCAGCGATGTCGTCACTGCGGAGAGAATCGGATGGCTGCGACGGTAGGCGAAGGTCAGATTTTCCAGTTGAATCATTAGGATTGGTTTTAGGTTAGTGTATTAGTATTGTAATACACTGCAAATATAGAGGATGTTTTTGATCCTGCAAATTATTTCCCGCTTTTTTTGCGATAGTGTCTGAAAGAGCTGTACCTATATAATATATATGAAGCCCGATTGCGTCTGCAAAAGCGTTTTTGAGGTAAAATACTGTCGGATAGTGCTATGCAATACAGGCGGAAAATAATTTTGAAAAAAGTTTAAGAAATGTTTGGAAATATCCGGTGGAATGCCTTATCTTTGCATCCGCAATCAGAAAATGAAACGTGTTCTGAAATGCAGTAACGTTCTCTGAAAAGTTTGTTCGAAAAATTCTTCCGAAAGATTTGGAAGGGATGCAAAAAAGAGTTATCTTTGCACCACTTTCCGCTCTGAAAGAGCCTTGGAAATCTTTGAAAATTTTTTTCGAAAAGATTTGGAAAGTTCGAAAAAAGGTTTTACCTTTGCATCCGCTTTCCGCTTCAAAAAATGAAGCAGAGACGAACGAGAAAAGTTCTAACAATACGATAGAACGACGTTCTTTGAAAATATTGAGCAGCTTAGTTTAATCCACTCTATATGAGTGATTTCAAACAATACCTTTGGGATTAGAGCGAAAGATTTAACAAAACATTTTATACAATGGAGAGTTTGATCCTGGCTCAGGATGAACGCTAGCGGC
>URRP01000057.1 GCA_900550375.1 uncultured Alistipes sp.
CGGAGTTCAACTTCCGCAAGGTCCACACGCTGGTGCGCCGCGGCGAATACCAGGGCGCCTACGAGGAGATGAACAAATGCATGCTGTGCGGCAAATGCCGGCTGGTGTGCCCGCGGGGCATCAACACGCGCGGCGTCGTGATGCTTATCAAACGTAAACTGGGAGATTTCTGACGATGACATTCTACGCACCATTCTGCATACCGTTTATCATCGGCGCATCGGTGATGTTCCTCACGCTGGCGTGGAAGTGGGGCAAGTGGCTCTGGCTGCTGCCCCGCGCCGACAAGAAACGGATTCTGTTCGGAATACCCACGCGCCGCACCCTGGCCGCGGCGTGGGAGGTGGTGAGCGAGTCGCTGCTCCACCGCCGCATCTTCCGCGTCAACCCCCTGCTGGGGTATATGCACATGTCGCTGGCCTTCGGCTGGTTCCTGCTGATCGCCGTGGGGTGGGCCGAGACCGTCGCTTACCTCGGATTCCGCTACGTGCCGTTGCAGGGACACGTCTTTTTCAAGTATTTCGGCACGGGGCTGGAGCACAAGCCGGTCTTCGATTTCGTGATGGACCTGCTGCTGCTGTTCGTCCTCTCGGGCGTGGCGCTGGCCTGGGGCAAGCGGTTCTACTCCCGGGCGATGGGCCTGCGGCGCACCACGAAGCATGTCCTCGGCGACCGCGTGGCCTTGTCGGCGCTGTGGTTCGTTTTCCCGGCGCGTCTGGTGGCCGAAAGCGCCACGTGCGCGCTGTACGGCGGCGGGGGATTCCTCACCGGGGGCCTCGGGGCGTGGATGGCCGGGCATATCGGCATGATGCCGCTGATGAACCTCGAAACCGCGGCGTGGTGGTTCTATTCGTCGTGCCTCGGGGTCTTCTTCGTGGCGCTGCCGTTCTCGCGCTACATGCACATCTTCACGGAGATACCGCTGATTTTCTTACGCCACTATAAACTGAAATCGGGCGAGAAGGAGTCTTCCTATGACAACTTCCAGGTTGAGGCCTGCTCGCGCTGCGGCATCTGCATCGACCCCTGCCAGCTGCAGAGCGTGCTGGGAATCGACGACGTGCAGTCGGTCTATTTCCTGCGCGACCGCCGTTACAACATGCTGCGCCTGCAGACGGCCGACAACTGCCTGATGTGCGGGCGCTGTGCCGAGAAATGCCCCGTGGACATCGACCTCAATACGCTCCGCGTCAATTCGCGCGACAAGATGCGCAACGTTCCCGACGAACGCCGCTACGGCTATTTCAAAGGGTTGGACCGCTCCGCGGGCGAGGGCAAGGTAGGGTATTTTGCGGGTTGCATGACTCTGCTGACGCCGCGCACGATGTCGGCGATGTCGGCGATCTTCGACGCCGCGGGCGAGGAGGTCTGGTGGGCCGACCGCGAAGGCGGCGTTTGCTGCGGGCGTCCGCTCAAACTGGCCGGCGAGACCGATTCGGCGCACAAGATGATGCGTTACAACGAGGAACTGTTTCGCAAACACGGCATCACGACACTCGTGACATCGTGTCCGATCTGCCTCAAGGTTTTCCGCGAGGATTACAGCCTGCCGGGCATCGAGGTCCTGCACCATTCGGAGTATATCCTGCGTCTGATCCGTGCCGGCCGCCTTGCGCTGGAGCACGGGGCGACGCGCTTCACCTACCACGACCCCTGCGAACTGGGGCGCGGCAGCGGCATCTACGACGAGCCGCGTGCCGTGATCGAGGCTGTGGGCGAACTGTTGGAACCCGCCTCGACGCGCGAAAACGCCCTTTGCTGCGGCTCCTCGGTGGCCAATACGGCCATTTCCGACGGTCAGCAGGTGCGGATCGCCGCGTCGGTCGCCGCCGAACTCGACGCCACGGGCGCCGAAGTGATCGTCACGGCCTGCCCGCTCTGCAAGAAGGCTCTCGGGCGCGGCACGAAGGGCGAAATCCGCGATCTGGCGGAGATTGTAGCTACTAATATCCGTTGATTATGGGACAATATAAGTATAAAGGCCGTAACCTGAAACGGTTGGCCAATCTGCTTCTTTACGGAGTGCCAGCCTCGTGGTCGGCATATCTGGTGTTCGATTATGCGTATGCCGATTTTGATCACAGCATGTTTGGTCTTTTTCCGCCGGAGATGCGTCCGTACATCTCTGTGGCCACTGCGGCGCTGGTGATCGGGGCTGCTTATGTGGGGTATCGGAGAATTGTCAGCGGGCTGAAAATCGAGGGTGACATCCGGATCGAAGGGGGCAGACTGCGGATGACGGTGCTGCGCGGAAACCGGATGGAACCGGTCGACCTGGAGATCCGCGAACTGACATTTGTCGAAAACGACGAAGAAAGGATGCGCGTCGTGTCGTCGAAAGGTGAATATGTTTTCAATAGCAGTAATTTCGTATCCGCGGATGTTTATGAAAAATTCCAGTCGGAAATGACGTGTGAGAAATATAAAAAATAAAATTTTTCAGCTGACACCGAGACTGATAGGAGCTGTTTGGATGTTTGGCGGCAAGAAATATTTGCAGGATACGGAAATTTGTCTTATCTTTGCACACGCAAAAGCGATAGATCATATCTGAAGACATATCGCGGGATGGAGCAGTTGGCAGCTCGTCGGGCTCATAACCCGAAGGTCGAAGGTTCGAGTCCTTCTCCCGCTACCAAAGAGGTTCGATTGTAGAACCTCTTTTTTTGTATATTTGTGATATGAAAAAGATTCTGATAATTTTATTGTCGACTATGGGACTATTCGGATGTATGCGGAAGAAATCCGCGGAAGAAAAGTTTTGGGATTGGTTTTCTGATCACAGTCAAAAAATCTCGGCTGTCGAAGACTTGTCGGACACACGACTGCAGAAATTGCTTGACCCGTTGTCAAAACACCTCCACGATTATTGCGAGGGATTGGTTTTCGAAATAGGATATGACAAAGAGACGAAAACATTCGAATTGGTTGTATCCGCCGATGGCAATAAGGCGCTATTCCCGGCAGTCGAACGATTGGTTTATGCTGCACCTTCTGTCAGGCAATGGAAAATAACCGCATTCAGGCAGCCGAAAGGCCGTAATTATACCCTCCAATATAATGGTTATCATTTTGATTCCGATAAGGTATTCTTTATTCCGGTAAACGATGCGGATAATTCACTCCCGATAGATATTGAAGTGGTATATTCCGATTATGAGGAAGAGAACCGCAATACGTTTTTGGGAGGAACTTTTTTATTGCTCGATGCCTTGCTGGGTGAGAAATCTACAGAATTGGATCTCGCATATATCAATGTATCGAAACAATCCGATATTGTCGGGGATTGCAAATACTACTCATTGAGTATGCTTAAAAACTATATTGATTCCAGGAAGCAGCAGATTGATTGAGATTTCTGATCCTCAATAAAAAGTTCCTTGGGCCCGTATCGTGTGCCGGAGCATATTTTTTACGACGATCTTATGAAACGGGCGGATCAGGGTGAAATAGGCGACTCCCAGCTTATTGTAGTACTGCACCAGCGTGCTCAGGGAGACGTTCCGATCTTCGACATAAACCGATAAATAGGCTTTCAGGTGCTTGTCGTCGAGGCTGACGACCGTCTCGTTCGCCGTTTTTGCAACGACGGTCATCAGGCTGTAGCTGCCCCCTTTTTCCAGTGCTTCTTTCAACGCTTCCCGGTCTTTGCTGTCCTCAGTCTTCAACCCGAAGGGCCTGACCAGCACGTTGCGGATTTTGAACAGGAGCGCCAGCCAGCCGGGCATCGTCGTCCAGAATGCGGCCATGAGCTTTTCCGGCCGGATCGGTTCCGTGCCGGGAAGGGCTGCCCGGAAGCAGTCGCTGTAATCGATGTCCGGGTATTGCGAGACGGCCGAGCCGGCGGGAAGGGCGATTTGCGGATTTTCATATTTTACGGATAGCGGCTTCCCCCACAAGGGAAAAGCCCGGTTTCGGTAAAGATAGACAAAATCGCTGAAAATCCGTCTTTTAACCTGTTGTGAAAGTATTTTTTGTTGTATCTTTATGTGCCGGACCCGACCTGCCGGGCGGTGACGCGGCGCGTTATTTGCAGGGAAAAACTGGAATGCATAATTCTTCAGAGCCATGAAAGAGAACAAGAACACGACCTGCACTCCCTGCGAGGAGAAATTCGAGCGTAACATCGACAGAATGGTCAAAGAGGGTGAAGCTCCCACGGCGAAAGAACGCCGGCAGAAGGAGGAAGAGGTGAAATCGGCTTTTGCCGAGGACGGGAACGAGAAGAAATGACCGGTCTCCGGAATTGAAAATGCCCGCACGTAAATCGTGCGGGCATTTTCGTTTGTGCCGGGCTGCAAAAATGCTCCCGGGGTGCGGTGTCATTGCTGGATCTTGTAGGCCTCGACGCCGCTGCGGAGGAACTCCACGAATCCCGGAATGCTGAGGTCGTAACCACGTGGCGGTACGAGCGTTTTACCGTCACGGCCCTGCAAGACATAATATGGCTGCGCATTGACCCCGAAGGTCTTCAGCGCGTAATGGGAATTTATCTTTCCGAGACTTTTGAGCACCTTTCCCGAATCGGTCGTAACCCATTCGTCCTCGGGGAGCACCTTCTTGTCATCGGAAAAGAGTGCTACGATCACATAGTTGTTGCGGAGTATATCGAGCACCTGCGGGTCGGACCACACGCGGGCTTCCATCTCGCGGCAGTTGACGCATCCGTGTCCCGTGAAGTCGATGAACAGAGGTTTTCCGACCTTCGCAGCATAAGCCTCTGCCTCTTTGAGGTCGAAGAACCCTTCGAGGTTGTGCGGGAGGTGTAGAAATTCGCTGTGCTTGGGTTTGCGCCCGTCGACGGTCAGCAACATACGTGCATCGCCTCCCGTTGAGGACGGGGCGCTCTGTCCGATGACGAAATCCTGCGTGTGCAGGGGCGGAAGGTATCCCGAGAGTCCCTTCAGCGGAGCTCCCCACATACCCGGAATGAGGTACACGACGAACG
>URRP01000058.1 GCA_900550375.1 uncultured Alistipes sp.
ATACAAGAAGGGCGTTCTCTTTTTTGTGGAGACTATGAATTATTCAGGCTAAAATGAATAAGGAGAGGCGATTCTGTAGGGTTAATGCTTTGGCTGCGTGGTAGAAACCGACTTGGTTTTCTTCTTTTTACGCCGCACATGCGGCAGCGTCCGGTTGCCGTGTGAAATTTCATACTCGGAATTTATTCGAAATTAGCCTGTGCGTAATTTACGATTTATTTCGATTTTCGAAAGTTGTATGCAGGTCAATGTCGTTTTCGATAAGCGCATTTGTGTCCGATCTATCCTGTCGTTTCGGAGCGGGAGGAGGACTTTTCGGAAATAAATATCTGAAAATAGCACAGAAAAGCTTGCTATTCCACGCGGTTTTTGTAACTTTGTGTCTTGAAACTATAACTTCTTAACTTATAAATCGAATGAACAATACGCAATGTATTCTCGATGCTTTAAGAATCGCAACCGATACGAAAGCATTCGAACTCGGCGAGAACGTTCTTCATCGTGCTCCGGCCCTTTTTCGGGAGCATTTTCCGAATCGGAAGGCTGTAATCGTCGCCGATAACAATACGTGGAGGGCTGCCGGCGAAGCTGTCGAGGCTTTTATGCGAGAGGCGGGCATTCCCTGCGAGCGCTTCCTCATCGAAGAGGAGGAGTTCCATGCCGACTGGCCCTACGTCGAGCGCATCGATGAGATGCTCGACCGTACGGGAAGCGTTATCGTCGCTGTCGGATCGGGCGTCATCAACGACCTGTGCAAGCTCGCGTCGTTTCATCACGATCAATCCTATCTTTGTGTCGCAACGGCCGCTTCGGTCGACGGATATTCATCGTCGGGCGCGGTGGTTTCGCGCGACGGCGCCAAGCTCAATATCGAAACCCATGCGCCGCTGGTGATTCTGGCCGACACGGGTGTGCTGGCTGCCGCTCCGAAGGAGATGACGGCGGCGGGATACGCCGATCTTGCCGCCAAGATTCCCGCCGGCGCCGAGTGGATGGTCGCCGACCTGTTCGGTACGGAGCCGATTATTCCTGCTGCGTGGAATGTGTTCATGAACGATTTGAATGCGATGCTCGCCGATCCCGAGGGAGTGGCCGCCGGCAAACCCGAGGCGATCGCTTCGCTCTTCGCCGGTCTGACGCTGAGCGGCATCGCGATGCAGGTTGCCAAGTCGAGTCGTCCGGCGTCGTGTACCGAGCATCTGTTCAGCCATGTACTCGATATGACGCACCATCGCTACAACGGCAAGTTCCAGTCGCACGGTTTTCAGGTGGCGGTCGGGACACTCACGATGTGCGCCTTCTTCGATGAGTTCTTCAAGATGGATCTCTCGACGCTCGATGTCGACGCCTGTGTGGCCGCATGGCCTACGCTCGAAGAGGAGCAGCAGCGTGCCCTCGATCTGTTCCGCGATTTCCCCGTGCCGGAGCTGGGCTACACCGAGATCACGAAGAAATGGAACGACGCCGAGACGGTTCGCGTGCAGTTGACGCGTCTTCGGGAGAACTGGCCCGCCTTCAAGGCCAAATTGCAGGCGCAGTGCTATTCGTTCGAGAAGATGCGCGCCCTGTTTGCCGCTGTCGGTGCGCCGACCGATCCTTCGCAGATCGGCGTCTCGCGCGAACAGCTGCGCTCGATGGTCGATTTCACGCAGCTGCTGCGCTGGCGCATCAATCTGCTCGATCTGGCCAAACGCGCTCGGATTTACGATGAATTGGTCGCCCGCGTCTTCGGCAAGGGCGGAGCTTGGGAAATTGCATAACCGACAGGCCTTATGACTCCAGAACAGACCAAACGATTCAAATACTGGCAGTGGCGGACGATCCTCGGTACGATGATCGGTTATGCCATCTTCTATTTCGTTCGCAAGAACTTCTCTTTCGCCATCCCGGGACTTACTGCCGAATACGGCATCTCCAAGACGACGTTCGGCATCATCATGACCCTCGTCGGCCTGATCTACGGCGTGTCGAAATTCGTCAACGGCGTGCTGGCCGACCGAACCAACGGCCGCTGGCACATGGTGACGGGCCTGTCGGTGTGTACCGTCATCAACTTCATCTTCGGCTGCGGCGCCATCATCTGTGCTTGGATTACGGGGCAGACCTACGGCACGACGTTCGTCCATACGCTGGTTGTCCTGTTCGGCGTGCTGCTGATTCTGAACAATATGTTTCAGGGGTGCGGCTTCCCGCCGTGCAACCGTCTGATTACGCACTGGGTTCCGCCCAAGGAGCTGGCGACCAAGATGTCGATCTGGAACGCCTCGCACTCCATCGGTGCGTTCATCATCGCCGTGCTGTGCGGATACCTCATGGGGCATACGGGACGCGATATGACCGGCGATCCCGTGATGCGCGAGCGCATTATGGCCAATACCGCGAGCATCACCGATAAGATGGACGCGGCTTCGGCCGAAGCCTACATTACCAATGCGCTGCAACACGTGGGGGCATGGCAGTGGACGTTCTGGGTACCGGCAGGTATTGCGGTGCTGGGCGTGATCTTCATCATCGTCACGCTGCGCGATACGCCCAAGTCGGTCGGACTTCCCGAACTGGAGGGAACCAAGACGCAGCTCGACGGGAATGAATCGTCGGCCGAGTTCAAGGCGTTCCTGCGCAAGAAGGTCTTCCTCAATCCCATGATCTGGGGGTTGGCCGTCGCCGATTTCTTCGTCTATATCGTCCGCTTCGCCGTGCTCGACTGGGGTCCGACTTTCCTTCAGGAGTCGCGCGGTCTCTCGTCCGAGATGGCCGGCTGGACGGTCGCCATCTTCGAGGTGTGCGGTATCACGGGTATGCTGCTTGCCGGCTGGATTTCCGACAAGCTCTTCGGCGGACGTGCACAACGGACGTGTGTGTTCTGCATGGCGGGCGTGATCCTCTTCATCTCGCTCTTCTTCGCCCTGCCGGAGTCGACCGACCCGTTCGTACTGCTGATGATGCTTGCCATTGCGGGTTTCTTCATCTACGGCCCGCAGGCGCTTATCGGAGTTATCGCTTCCAACCACGCTACGAAGAAGGCCGCTTCGACCGCCAACGGCGTCGTGGGTATGGTGAGCTACGTCAGCGTCGTGGTCTCCGGCTGGGGATTCGGTTTTATCTCCGATCATTTCGGCTGGCGCTGGGTCTTCATTACGATGATCGCGATGGCCGTGCTCGGTTTCTTGGTGCTGCTCGCGATGTGGAATACCAAGAGCGACGGCTACGAACACGATGTTGCCGAAACCAACTAAAACCCGATAGCCTATGAAAAACTTCTTTTTGAAATTGGGTGTCTGCGCATTGGCGCTCACCGGAGCCGCCGAAGTGCTGGCTCAGGATCAGGTCATCCAGCTCTTTGCCCACCGCGGCAGCCGCTTCGAGTACGATGAGAACACGCTGCCGGCGTTCAAGGCCTCTTACGACGCGGGTCTGCGCGGGTTCGAGACCGACATTCGCATGACCAAGGACGGTGCGTTGTTGCTTACCCACGACGAGACGCTCGCACGGACTACTCCCTGCAAACGCGTGGTGGAGACGATGACCGTCGACGAGATCAGCAAGGTCAAAACCAATCAGGGCAACGATCTGATGTACCTGCCCGAGCTGGTGGATTTCTTTGCCGACAAGGACAATGTCTATATCGAGTTCGAGATGAAGACGAAACCTGTCGAGAGTTATCCCGAAGATCGCTTGCGCGAGTATTGCAACAAGGTGTACGACGTGGTGATGGCCAAGAAACCGGCCAACTCGCTCTATCTGTTCACGTCGAGTGACAAACGTGCCCTGAAGATGATGCGCTCGCTCCATCCCGACGTCGATCTGCTGCTGATTATTTCGAAGCCGATCTGCGAGGAGACGATCCTCGAAGCGATCGACATGGGCGTCAAACGGTTGGGCTGCCGTATCGAGGGAACGTCGAAGGCGATGGTCGATCTGGCGCACAAGGCCGGTCTCTATGTCTCGTTGTGGCCCGGTCAGTCGCCCGAGGAGTTTATGCGGGGCGCCTATCTGGGGGCCGACGCGCTCAACAGCGACCGTGCCGTCGAGGTTAAGAACTGGCTCGACAAGAACGCGCCGTGGATCAAATATAAATAACGCCGCTGCACGCCCGTTCGGGGTGTGACGATGCATATCTGAATCGGCCGGAGCAGTTTGCTGCTTCGGCCGGTTCCGTTTGAGCGGGTCCCGTCTTGCAGCGTGGTTTTCGAATAGGAGAAATAAATCCCGAGCCGTCGTATAAGGGAGATGCGACGGCTGTTGCAGCCGAAATTCCTCGCGGCCGTCACGAGGCGTTTTGCAGTGCGGCCGATACGGAAATGTCCGGCAGTTCCGTTCGGCGGGCTGCTAACCCTTGATGCGCTTGCGGCGTTTTCTCTCCACCTCCTGATCGTGCCGCTCTTCCTGCTGTTTGCGGTATGCTTCGATCTTCTCATCAAGATTCGAAATATTCTCTTTCAGCATTTTACGAAAGGTATTCAGGCTGACGGGAACCTCTGCGATTACGAATTTGATGTAGATTTTCCAAAGCGGGAGCTTCCCTTCGCGGGTGTGAGGTTCGGCAATAAATTGGACGCGTTGGGCTTGTTTGAGATAACTGAGTCTCTCTTTGGTTTGCTTCATAAAATTAATTATTAGTGTGTTAATCTTATAAAGTTCAGAAAACCCGTTTGTCGAAACAAGTGAAACAACGTTTGTTGGTGGATGAAATATGATATTGTATGACCCGTTGGCGGAATTAAAAAGATAATATATTGATGTTTAAAAAGTTGTGCATAT
>URRP01000059.1 GCA_900550375.1 uncultured Alistipes sp.
ACATCGGCAGTATTCACCGTTTTGGATTGCAAAAGTAGGCATAAAAAATTTATCGGCCAAATAAATCCGGATAAATTTTCTACTTTTTAACTCTTCTCAAAGAACCGCGCCCGGACGCCGTTGGTTCACGGGCGAAATCGGGTGCAAAGATAGGAAAAGTTTTGGATAACACAACAGCTTCCCGAAAAAATATCGTCTTTCGCGGCCAACTATATCATCCGCCGGCCCGACCGGCATCCGCGCCCTTTCGGGACGGCCCATTTCCGGACCCGGCACACCTATTTTTAATATACGCAGAATTTCGTATCTTTGGCTTTGCCTTAGATACTTCCGCTCGGCAATGTTCAAATAAATTTGACATTGCCCTCGCTTACTCGTATCTTTGATCTCGCAACGACCCGTTTATTCACCAGAAACCTCGCACAACATGGATACGATCCCCCTTTTCGGCCCTTACGCACTCCGGCAGCTCCGCCCCGAAGACGCCGCAGACATCTTCCACTCGATCGACACCCAGCGCCGGCACCTCGGGCGCTGGCTTCCCTTCGTCGCCGAGACCCACCGCGTCGAACAGAGCGAGGCCGTAGTGGCCGGTATGCTCGCCGACAGGGCCAACCCGGTCTACACGATCCGCGACGGCAGAACCTTCGCCGGACTGATCGGATTCAAATCAGCCGATGCCGAACAACACAGCATCGAGATCGGCTACTGGCTCCGCGAGGAGCAGCAGGGCAAAGGGATCATGACGGCCGCCGTGCGGGCACTCTGCGACACGGCCTTCGCGCAGATGGGCATGCGGCGCATCGAAATCCGCTGCGGCGTGGGCAACCTGCCGAGCAACCGCATTCCCCAACGGCTCGGATTCCGATGCAGCCATGTGGAACTGCAGGGCGAGGAGCTCTCCGGCGGGGAATGGATCGACCTGAACGTCTACGTGCTCGAACGGTAAAAAACGAGGAGGCTTCCCGCGGGAAGCCTCCTCCTGTCGAAACGACAGCCGGTCTCATTTCTTTTTGATCGAACTGATCAGCTGAGCCGGCGTCGCCTGCAGATAATTCTTACAGAAACGGCTGAACTGCGTGTAGTGACGGAATCCGTACTTGTTCATCAGGGCCTTGGTGCTGTCCTCGCCGTCGCGGATGTCGGAAAAGACCTTGAGGGCCTTCTGCCGCATCATCCAGTGGTAAACGCTGTCGTTGAAATGCTCGGCGAAGCGGCGTTTGAAGACCGAAAGGCTCATGCCCGCCAGCGAAGCCAGTTCGGCCACACCCTGCGCCTTGTCGTAGTTGTTGCAGACAAAGACGCGGAAATTGTCTTGGGGCTGAATCATCGACTGGAAGAAATAGGCATGCTCGGTCGGCGTGTAAAGCACCTTGATCATCATAAAGAGCTCCGTGGCCTTCATCCGGTGGAACCGGACGCAGTTGAACATCTGCCGGATTGTGAAAAAGGAACCCAGGAGGTGCTCGATGGAGGGATGCATCGAAAGCGTCGGAACGCATTCGGTCGGGATCACCGAATCGTAAGGCATCACCTTGTCGAAAATATCCTGCTCGCAGAACTCGATCCGGTGGATGAGCGACAATACGACCACATGGGTCTCGTCATCCTGAGCGGTAGCCGAAAAATTCTCGTTACGCGCAAGACACACGCATTGCTTCGAAGTGACCAGCCGCACCGTATCGGTGCCGTGCTCCAGTTTGAGCGATCCCGACATGATAAAAAGAATACGCACCATGCGGTCCGCCGGAAAGGACACCCCCTCTCCTGCCGCAAAGGTCAGCTGCGAAAACCGGCAGTAGGTCGAGTCGCCGATACGGCGAAACGGCGCAGGAAACGTAGGACAACTACTACAATCCGCAGTACAACTATCTTTCAGTGACGACTCCACAAACTGCGGTTGGGGTTGATAATCCATAATTTAGTAACCAATATGATATTTGGAACAAAAGTACAAAAAAAATCGGAACGGCAAGCCTGCGGGCGCGGCGAATGGCAAAAAAAATCCCCGCCGTCGTCGGCAGGGACTCCAAAAGACGTTGCAAAGAGGCCTCGGGAGGCTTACTTGTAACTTATTATCAGCACTTTCGACGATTCCCAAAAGCGCACGGGATCGGTGATGAGCAATTTCTCGACGACCTTGTCGGCACCGGTCACCAACTGGTACGAATCCTCGGAATGCGGCGTGACGACAACGGCTTTTTTCTGCCCGACGGGGATTTCCGACAGCAGGCGCGAATCGGCCGACGTGAAACTGTCCAGATTGCCGTTTTTCCCCACCGTCAGCGTGCGGCCGATGAATCCCTGCTTGTTGATGATCTGCGCGTCGCGCAGCTCCTTCTCGGGCCCCACGATGTAATAGATCGTATTGAGCTGGTTCTGCAGCTCGATCTTCTCGCCGCTGAGGTTCTCGACTTCGGCGCTCCGGACGGCCACCTCCTGGGAAAGGTTCTCGACCTTGATGCCCATCTGCGCCAGTTTTTCGCGCAGCTGATCCACCTCGCCCGACTTCTCCGCAAGCTGCGTGTTCATGTCGGCGATCATCTTCTCCAGCCCGTCGATGCGCAGGTTGGCCTTGCGCAGCAGGGCTGCCGAACGCTGCAGCGACGCGATCTTCGATTTGTTCTCCTGCAGCAGCCGGTCGATGGCGGCGATGTCGTTGTTGATCTCCTGGACGGGACGGCGCCCGCCCTCGGCCTCCCCGGCCACGGAGATGAGGTTTTCGCGCGACTTGATCAGCGCGAGGTTCTCCGAAATGGCATTGATGTCGGCAAAGACGGCGTTGATGAGCGAATCCTTCGCACTGACGACCGTCGCCAGCGAATCCCGCTGGCTCTCGGCCTCGACGACGACCTGCCGGCTTACGCACGACGTAAGGGCTGCCACGACGCCCAGCGCCGCAGCGAATGCAATATGTTTCATGCAGTTTTTCATAATTTCGATAAGATTTAAAATCTTGTTCGCCTGTACTGCAAATATATGGTAAAAATCAGCAGGTTGTTCACCTATCCGGCCGCCAGCCTCAAATTTTTCTCCGAACGCCCGCCGGTCAGCAAAAAACAACGGGCCGCAACTCTCGGTTACGGCCCGTTTTGGGATCAAGATGCGCAGCGTGATTACTTTGCGCCCTTCTTATCGTAGCGTTTTGCGTAGCGGCTCATAAACTTATCGACGCGACCGGCGGTGTCAACCAACTTCATCTTACCGGTGTAGAACGGGTGCGACGTGTTGGAAATTTCCATCTTATACACGGGATAGGTTTCGCCGTTCACTTCGATGG
>URRP01000060.1 GCA_900550375.1 uncultured Alistipes sp.
GCCAGCTCCTCCATCGAGAGGAACCACTGCATCGACAACTTCGGCTCGATAGCCACGCCCGTGCGCTCGGAATACCCCACGTTGTTGGTATACTCCTCCGTTTTCTCCAACAGGCCGGCCTTGCGCAGATCCTCTTCGATGACACGGCGCAGTTCGAACCGGTCCATGCCCGCGTAGATGCCCACCTTGTCGTTGATCGTCCCGTCGTCGTTGAAGATGTCGATCGTCTCCAGTCCGTACTTCTCGCCCAGCATGTAGTCGTTCACGTCGTGCGCCGGCGTCACCTTCAGAGCGCCCGTACCGAAGGCGATGTCCACATACGCGTCGCGGATCACCGGAATCGAGCGCCCGACGAGCGGCACCACCACGCGGGCATCCTCTGCCAGCCATTTATACCGTTCGTCGTCGGGGTTGACGCAGAGCGCCGTATCGCCCAGAATCGTCTCGGGGCGCGTCGTAGCCACGACGAGGTACTTATCCGTTCCCTCGACCGCATAGCGCAGGTAGTAGAGCTTGCCGTGCGACTCCTTGAAGACCACCTCTTCGTCCGAAAGCGCGGTTTTGGCCGAAGGATCCCAGTTGACCATGCGCACGCCGCGGTAGATGCGGCCCTTGCGGAAAAGGTCGCAGAAGACCTTGATGACTCCCTCGGTGCGGATATCGTCCATCGTGAAGCAGGTGCGATCCCAGTCGCATGAGGCTCCGAGCTTACGCAACTGCTTGAGAATCACGCCGCCGTACTGCTCCTTCCACTCCCACGCATACTTGAGGAACTCCCCGCGCGTGAGCGACGACTTCTCGATACCGCGCTCCTTGAGCTTGGCCACCACCTTCGCCTCGGTGGCGATCGAAGCGTGGTCCATGCCCGGTACCCAGCAGGCGTTTTTCCCCTGCATACGGGCACGGCGGATCAGCACGTCCTGCAACGTATTGTTGAGCATGTGACCCATGTGGAGCATCCCCGTCACATTGGGCGGCGGAATGACGATCGTATAGGGTTCACGCGCATCGGGTTCGGAGTGGAACAACTCGTGCCGCTCCCAGTAGTCGTACCATTTCTGCTCGATCTCCTGCGGAGCGTATTTGTCGGCAATCTGCATATATGAGAATTTTTATATTGGACATCTTTCCCCGTTCCACCCTCCGTCGACGCCGGTCAAGCCGGCCCTCACGGAATCGGAAACGGTTGTTTTGTAAGGTGCAAAGTTATAATTTTTCCGGGAAATGTACGCTTTTTTTCGCAGGCTTCCGTTTCCGCGTCCACAAAATTCGAAACGGAAGAAGAAGCCGAATCGATTTGCTGACCGGAACCTCCGAATCCGAACCCTGCCGGATAGGCTCCGCTTGAACGCCGCGCAGTCGCGGCCGAACGGCCCACCGACCCGAACGATTCCCGAATTCAACGAGAGGGGCACACGCACCATCGCGAGCAGCCACCACAGCCCCGACGGGAAACAGGTCCTCATATCGGGCTTCGCTATCGGCTGAGCACCGCCCCAAACGGCTGCCGACTGACACCCTCGCACCCCTTTGTCGTCAGCCGGCTGCCAAAATGACAGGTGCGTCCCGACGGACATCCGAATACGTTTTTTTCATGCAACCCCCTCTGTCATCGCCCGATAGTGCGTACCGCAGGCACCGGCCGGCACCGATCGGCCGCCGCACCTTCCCGCTGCGGCATAAATAGTGTTGATAACTTCTTAACAAGCCAAAGACTTATATAAAATATTATATAGAAAAAAGCGTTATCTTTGTAACTTGATAGAGAAAGAATATGAGTAAAAGAGATAAAATCGAACTGAAAGAACTGGAATCGCTGCCCGAAGTGCTCGACGGCAACCACCGCGTCATCCCCATCGTCACCGGTGAAGACGACATGATCGAGGAGGTAGCCGTTCCCGAAATACTTCCGGTGCTGACGCTGCGCAGCTCGGTACTTTTCCCGGGCGCCATCACTCCCGTTACGGTGGGCCGCTCGCGGAGCATGACGCTCGTGCGCGACACCAATGCCCGCAACGGTATGCTGGCCGCCGTCCTGCAACGCGACGGCGACGTGGAAGACCCCAAGGCGGAAGATATGTACCGGATCGGCACGGCCGCACGGATCATGAAGATACTGGAAATGCCCAACGGCAACCTCACGGTCATTCTCAACGGTCTGGAGAAGGTCGAGATCGGCGAGTACGTCTCGTCCGATCCCTACTTGCAGGCGAAGGTAACGCCGCTGAAGGATTCGACGCCCGACGAGAAGAACGTCGAGTTCAACGCGCTGGTGGACTCCATCCGCGACGTGGCGCTCAACGTCATCAACATTTCGCCCAATATGCCCAAGGAGGCGATCTTCGCCATCAAGAACATCGACTCGCGGCGCGGTATCATCAATTTCATCTGTACGAACCTCGAACTTTCGGACGAGGATCGGCAGTCGCTGCTCGAAGCGCCGGGACTGCTGGCACGCGCCCGCAAGCTGCTCGAAATCCTGATCCGCGACCAACAGCTCATCGAGCTGAAGAACGAGATTCAGGAGAAGGTCAAGCAGGAGATCGACAAGCAGCAGCGCGACTACTATCTTCAGCAGCAGATGCGCACCATTCAGGACGAACTGGGCGACGGCGCCGATGCCGAGCTGGACGAAATGCGCGAGAAAGCCAAGAAGAAGAACTGGCCCAAGGAGGTGGCCGAACTCTTCGAGAAGGAGTTGCAGAAGCTCGAACGGCTCAATCCCGCCGTAGCCGAATACTCGGTGCAGGTAACCTACCTGCAGTTGTTGCTCGAACTGCCGTGGAACGACTGCACGAAAGATAATCTCGACCTCAAACAGGCGCGCGAGCAGCTCGACCACGACCACTTCGGACTCGAAGAGGTCAAGGAGCGGCTGCTGGAGCATCTGGCGGTCATCAAGCTCAAGGGCGACCTCAAATCGCCGATCCTCTGCCTCTACGGCCCTCCGGG
>URRP01000061.1 GCA_900550375.1 uncultured Alistipes sp.
TGATCGACATCCCGGCGCTCTACTACATTCCGCTCAATTTCCGCTGGGTGTCGAAACGCGAGGTCTTCCGTACGCCCTTCTTCGGGCAGTACCTCGTGCTGCACGGCGACATCTGCATCAACCGCGGCCGCGCCACCGAAGCGCTGGAACAGCTGGTCCGCGACGGGCGGATGTGGATTTCGCGCGGAGCCTCGGTGGCGATCTTCCCCGAGGGCACGCGCTCGAAGGACGGTGAGATCGGGCGCTTCAAGGCCGGGGCCTTCACGCTGGCCAAAGAGGCCGGTGTGGACATCCTTCCGGTGGTGCTGACCGGCACCAAGACGCTGATAAAAAAGAACCTGGCTTTCAACTGGGGCAACCGGATCACGGTTCGGGTGCTGCCTCCCGTCCCGGCCTCGGAGGTCGCGGCGACGGAGACCCACGAACTGATGCAGACGGTCCGCGACCGGATGTGCGCGGCTTTGGCCGAGATCCGAAAATAACGAATTATGGCAGATTTACTCAATACAAACGCAAACAGTTACGGCGACGACGCCATCGTGACGCTCTCTCCGCGGGAGCATATCCGGCTGCGTCCGGGCATGTACGTCGGCACGGTGGGCGACGGTTCGCAGCCCGACGAGGCGCTTTACGTGCTTATCAAGGAGGTCGTCGACAACTCGATCGACGAGTTCATCATGGGTGCGGGCCGGCAGATCGACATCACGATCGCCGACAAAGTGGTCACGGTGCGCGACTACGGCCGCGGCATTCCCCTCAAATCGCTCTCGGCGGCTGTCGGGCAGATGAACACGGGCGGCAAGTACGGCAGCGAGGCCTTCAAAAAGACCGTCGGCATGAACGGCGTGGGTGTCAAGGCGGTGAATATGCTTTCGAGCGAATTCACGGCCCGCTCGGTGCGCGACGGCGAGGCCCGCACGGTGACTTTCTCCAAAGGACTGGAGGTCAGCGACAAGTGGGAGAGCGGCGTGCACGAAAAGAACGGCACGTTCATTTCATACCGCGTGGACGAGGAGATTTTCGGCGAATACGCCTATAACCTCGAATACGTCGAACAGAAAATCCGCAATTACAGCTACCTGAACCTGGGGCTTACGCTCAATTTCAACGGCAAGAGCTACGTTTCGAAAAACGGCCTGCTGGACCTGGTGAACGACAACCTGACCGAGGAGCCGTTGTATCCGCCGATTCACCTCACGGGCGACGATATCGAGGTGGTCATCACCCACGGCACGGGCTACGGCGAGAGCTACGACTCGTTCGTCAACGGACAGCACACCATCCACGGCGGTACGCACCAGGTGGCGCTGCGTGCGGCGGTCGCCAAGACCATCAAGGAGTTCTACCACAAGGATTACGACCCTTCGGACATCCGCACGTCGATTATGGCGGCGATTTCTATCAAGGTTTCCAATCCGGTGTTCGAGAACCAGCAGAAGACCAAGTTCGGTTCGCGAGAGATAGAGCCGGGGGTGTCGGTCAATACGTTCGTGGGCGATTTCCTTGCGAAGCACCTCGACGACTACCTGCACAAGCACTCCGAGACGGCCCAGGTCCTGCAGAAGAAGATTGTCGAGAACGAGAAGGAGCGCAAGGCGATTTCGGGCATCCAGAAGAAGGCCCGCGAGACGGCCAAGAAAGTGAGCCTGAACAATAAGAAGCTGCGCGACTGCAAGATACACCGCACGGACAAGAGCGAGCTGGCCGAGCAGTCGATGATCTTCATCACGGAGGGTAATTCGGCTTCGGGGTCTATCACCAAGAGCCGCGACGTGCGTACGCAGGCGGTCTTTTCGCTGCGCGGCAAGCCGCTGAACTGCTACGGGCTGACGAAGAAGGTGGTCTATGAGAACGAGGAGTTCAACCTGCTGCAGGCGGCGCTGAACATCGAGGAGGAGATGGAGAACCTGCGTTACAACAAGGTGGTGATTGCCACCGATGCCGATGTCGACGGCATGCACATCCGCCTCCTGATGATGACGTTTTTCCTGCAGTTCTTCCCCGAGGTGATTCGTCAGGGGCACCTGTTCGTGTTGCAGACGCCGCTGTTCCGCGTGCGCAACAAGAAGGAGACGCTCTACTGCTACTCCGAGGAGGAGCGGCTGAAGGCCGTTGCGAAATGCGGCGTCAATGCCGAGATCACGCGCTTCAAAGGTCTGGGTGAGATTTCGCCCGACGAGTTCAAGGAGTTCATCGGCGAGAACATGCGTCTGGACAAGGTCCGCATCACGAAGGACGACCCGATCCACGACCTGCTGGAGTTTTACATGGGCAAGAACACGTATGAGCGTCAGGGCTTCATCATCGACAACCTGCGCATCGAGGAGGACATCG